>DASPYG010000016.1:0-15348 GCA_035636885.1 Candidatus Nitrosopolaris sp. | reverse complement strand
AGGTGGCCGTTGCCGAGCTTCTTGGCGCTCTCTTTTGCTTCTTCTTCGAGGATGTCCGCCAGCACGACGCAGGCGCCCTGGTCGGCCACGGCCTCGGCGATGCCGAGTCCGATGCCACGAGCTCCGCCCGTGATGATGACGACACGGTTCTCGAGATCACCCATAGCTCTCCTCCTATTGCTTGTGTGGCGCGGCTGCTCCAATCGGGGCGATAGCCGCATTGTTCGAGCGGAAGAAGTTGTCCGGGTCGTACTGAGTCTTGACCCGGGCCAGGCGGTCGTAGCGTTCCTGGCCGCCGTAGGCGTCGATGAGGCGGTCGGCCTCGTCGAAGTTGAGCATGTTGGCGTAGACGCCCGTGCCGAGCCATGGCTTGAGCGCCTCGTGCGCGGCGCGGATCTGGCCGATGTTGCTCGCGTCGAGCTTCCAGTCATCCCAATGCAGCGCGAAGTTGAGCCACCAGTTGTGGTGGCGGTTGGCGAAGGCGGTGGCGTCCGGGCTGACCCTCGCCATCGCGCCGCCGAGACCGATGATCTCGATCTCGCCCGACATCTTCATCTCGCCCCACCTGCTGATAAGGATCTCGAGCGCTTCCTCGGGCAGCTCGTTGATGTGGGCTTCCTTGGTGTAGTACCGGTTGCCGTTGGGGAACTCGGGGTCGAGCAGCTTCTGAACCCGGGCGCCGAAGGGCATCACGGTCATCGCCTTGGCGGCGGGCTTGCCGACGGCGATCAGGCGCTCGACGAGCTTTTCGCCCTCTTCCTCTTTTGAGTCGGCCAGGTACATGACGATCATCAGGAGCAGGCGCTTGCCGCGCAGCGGCTCGGGGACGAAGGGCAGGCCGGGCATCGACTGCTTGAGGGCGGCGTGCCAGCCAACATGGTCGGGCAGCTCGGAATATATCTTTGCGTACTCCGCGAGAGCTTTTACCGCGTCCTCCGGATGGTGGAGGGCGACGCCAATCCGCATTTCGGGCCCGAATTTGTGGGCCTTGAACTCGAACTCGGTGACGGCGCCGAAGTTGCCGCCGCCGCCGTGGAGGGCCCAGAAGAGGTCGGGGTGCTCGGTCTCGCTGGAGGTGACGACCTCGCCTGATGCGGTGACGAGCTTGAGGGAAAGGAAGTTGTCGCACGTGAGGGCGTGCTTGCGCGAGAACCAGCCGATGCCACCGCCGAGCGCGAGGCCGCCGACGCCGGTTTCGGAGACGATGCCGGCGGGCACGATCATCCCGTGCTGCGCGGTCGCGGCGTCGACGTCGCCGAGGAGGCATCCGCCTCCGACCGTTGCAGTGTTGTTGTCAGGGTTGATCTGGACGCCTCGCATGCGGGTGAGGTCGATCGTGAGGCCGTCATCGGCGAGGGCCTTGCCCGTGACGCCGTGCCCGCCGCACCGGACAGAAGTCTGGAGGCCGTGCTGGCGGGCCAGGTTTACGGAAGCGACCACGTCCTCGGTGGTCGCGCAGCGAGCGATGACGATGGGCTTCTTGTCGACCATCGCGTTCCAGATCGTTCGGGCATCGTCGTAACCAGGCGCGCCGGCAACCAAGACCTCGCCGGAGAAGGACCTGCCGAGCTTGCTTGCGAGGGCTGAAGCCGACTTCTGATCGAGGACCGTCTCGGGCACTGCCGTCACCTCAAAGTGGTTAAGTAGTGAACTACTGGCGAGTTTATCTGTATGCAGATAAATGTCAAGAGGGACCTTTGCTAGATGTGGTGGGATGTGACTTGGGCCAACCAGGTTGGACCTAACCGCCGACAGGCAGGCAGGCTAGATCAACAGTGCTTTATAACTCAGCCCGGGCTGTCGCAGATCAAAACAGCCCGTGGTTGCCCTTTTTGCGATCACAAAGCCCCCACAGTAGTCCTTCGCTCGGTGAGGAACTCTGCGCCGGTCGAGAGTTAACGGACGCACGGGACGGTTCCCTGGCTCAAGTCTCATGGAGGCCCGAAGTCGGAAGAAGCCCGAGGCTGACGAGGAGCCCGTAGAAGTTGGCCTCGACAATCATCGTCCTGACGCGGCCGTCCGCGAACCTGAACAGGTAGAGCGCGGTCAAGACGGCCGGCTTGCCGGTCGCCGGATAACCGAGCAGGGGTCCGGAGTGTGTGGCCGTGAACGTGACACGCGTGGCGACCGTGTCTCCTTCGGCGATGAGGTCGTCAATCGTCACCTCAAGGTGCGAGTAAGCGTGCTGCATCATCCGGGCGTTGCTCTCGTCGGCTCCAGCGAGCAGCGAGCCCGGCACGAACAGCTCGCGCACGAATTCGACGTTGCCACGAACATAGACCTCTTCGAAATAGCGACGGACCGCGGCCTTGTTCGTCTCCTCGTCGCTCATCGCCGCGCCGATCCTCCACTGGTTACTTGTTCGTCCGCGGCCCGCCGATTCAACACATCTACGCGCCAGCCCACCCAGTCTCACGGCGATTTGGTCGACTGCCATCAGCAACAGCTCACAAATGCGCGTTTGCCTTGCCGCCAGGCGGTCGTTTCATCATATGTTCTTGGATGCGGGCCTCGGTGCAGTCGGGGCGCCAGCTGCTCGGCGGGGCGTCTAGAGGGTCGTCTCCACAGGGGTCGGGGTGGTCGGGGGCCCGGGATTTGAACCCGAGGCCTCACGGTCCCGAAATCTAAGCGCTTTCGTCCACCGAGACCTTTTTCGAGGGTTTTGAGTTTATTTCGATGCCGCATTTCGGTGGCGATTTCGGCTACCGAGATCGACGGGATTACTACATGAACTACTACGACCGCCGCGATACGGCCTCGCGCGTCCCGCGGTAGGCGGCGAGCGCGGCGCCAACGCCAATGAGCGCGAGGAAGACGTCGGTAGTCCACGCCACGAGCTCGGCAGATTGCTGGAAAGTGAGCGCCGCGTAGAGGGCCAGCCAGGCCAAGCCAACGACGTACGACAGCGGCACCGCTGCGGTGCTCGGGCGCGCGATCATCCAGACACCCAGAACCGCTGCGACCGCGCTCGCTGCGATCGTTAGGATCACCTGAATCGGATCGACCCTGAAGATGAGCGACGTCGCGGCGGCGAAAAGAGCCGAGACGACCCAGAGGACCCCAGCCGTCCGCAGCCAGTTCATTGTTCGCCTACGAACCTATCCGTTCCGTGTGAAATAGTCCTGGCGATCCTCATTCCGGGATGTTTCCGGATTGGGTGCCCATCGCGAACGGCGTGTAGATTCCTTCGTAGTTGATCGTCATGCTCATGCCCGCCGTGGCGTGCGCAAGGACATGGCAGTGGAGCATCCAGATCCCCGGGTTGTCGGCTTTGAAGGCGACGTCCCAAGTCTCGCCCGGCGCGACCAATATTGCATCCAGGTGGATCGGCGCGCCTGTGAGGCGGTGGCCATTCTTGGCAAGGACCGAGAAGACGTGGCCGTGGATGTGGATCGGATGGAATTTCGGGCTGTTGTTGACAATGTGGAGGCGAACGAGCTGCCCCTCGCGAACGCGGATTGGGGCCACGTACGGTGACGCCATCCCATCGAATGTGTCGCTAAAGTCGAAGGTGCCGTTCCGGAACATCGGCCCTCCGCCAAGAACGATGTCTCGGGTCACGTCATAGTGCGCCGCGTCCACGACAGGGTCGCCCGCTGGTGCGCCGTAGCGCGTCAGGTCGAAGCTGGGCAGGGATGAGACGTCGACCCCCGGAGTCGGCCCATCGCCGATCGTCACGCTTGCGGTGGGGGGTGCGCTCCATGGGAACATGGCGCTTCCCTTCAATCCGACGAGTCGTACTGCACCCTTGTCGGGCATCGTGAAGACCACGTCCGCCCGTTGGCCCATCCCCAGCGGTAGGCGCTCCGGGCCGAGCTGCCGCGGTGCGTTGACGTCGTGTCCGTCTAACGCCTCGACGAAGTAAGGCGCGCCGACCAGCACCGGTGTGAGCGGTGCACCGTCGAAGCCCGGGACGACCGCGTTGATGATCCGCAGACGGACGGTTTCGCCAGGCGTGGCGTCCAGGCGAAGGTTGGAGGCACCGTTGACCGCGATCGCATCGCTGCCTGGCTGAGTGTGTACGAGGAGGCTGTAGTCGCGCCCGATCGCGGCGTGCTCGTCTTTGGGCTCGACCACGATGGATCCAATCAGTCCGTCGGCGATCTGGTGGCTCGTGTCCTGGTGCGAGTGGTACCAGTAGGTGCCCGCCTCGTTGGCGACGAATTCGTAAGTGAACGTCCCGCCCGGCTTCACGGCGTCTTGGGTGATGCCGGCGACGCCGTCCATGGCATTTGGAACGATGATCCCGTGCCAGTGAATGGAGGTCGCGCCGGGCAGATGGTTGACCAGCGTCACCATGACCCGGTCGCCCGCCTTGACGCGGAGCTCTGGTCCTGGGACGGTTCCGTTGAAAGTCCACGCTTCGTGAGCATCGATGTTTCGGACGGCAGCCGTGAGGGTGAATTTCTTGACCGGCTCCGATCCTCGCTGTGCCGTCAGGTCGACCACCGAAGTCGAAGCTTGGCCTGGGATGGCCGGAGCCGCGTTGTATGCAGCGGGCATCGGAGCCAAGGCCGCACCCACGCCCAGGAAAGCAGCGAAAGGGGCGAAAAGGACCAGGGGGACCATCGACAGCGCCACGCGAATTCGACTCCGAGGTCGCGGCCGGACCGGCCGGCGGAAAAGGCGCAGAAACTGGATCACGGCGATCCCCTCCAGCAAAGTCGTGACCACGTCGGTGAAGCCGACCGGCTCCGGGCTCCAGGGGATCGGCCCGATCGGCATGCCGACGGTGCGGGATAGAAGCCAGATGCCCATCACCATGCCGGTGCCCGCAGCCGCGATTACAAACAATCGTCGAGACGGCACCACTACGATTGCGGCCGCCAGTCCAACCTGAACGATTCCTAGACCGACGAAGAACACGCCGTAGGGCATGTATCCGGCAAGGTGCTCGTGCGCGACTGCGAAATGGATGGCGGCAGCCCCAAGCGTAAGTAGCGCCGCAGAGCTGAGCAAGCCCAGACTCCTGTCAATTACACGTCGAGCTCGTAGTCGCGTAACCAGGTTGACGATGATTCCGACCAGGGCCACCACGCTGCCCCGATGGCCGGCGACTGCCGTTTCCATGACCTTCTCCACCTGAATCTGAGTCGAAGCGATGACGACCACGCTGAGGCTCGAGGCGGCGCAGGACATGCGGGTAACCACTCATCGAGGTACTCAATTTGCAACCGAGCGATGAAGGGGCATGCGGTAGGCTGCGGTGGCCGATGGTTCCATTCTTCGTCGGGCGGCAAAGGGAGCTGGCACGGCTGAAGGACGCCCTTGTGAGGGCGCGTGCAGGCAAGGGCGGCGCTGTCCTGGTCAGCGGAGAGGCCGGCATCGGCAAGACGAGCCTGGCCGAGGAGCTCGCCAAAGCCGCGGCATGGATGGAGGTGCCCGCAGTCTGGGGTCCGGCCATCGAAGCAGCGGGGGCGCCTCCTTTCTGGCCCTGGACGCAGGCGCTGCGCGGGCTCGGCGACGCAGGCCGGCAGGCCGAAGTACCCGACTTCGGCGAGTCCGACGGCGCGCGCTTCCGCTTTTTCGAAGCTGTCGGCGCCGCCCTGCGTAGAGGGGCAGAGCCGCACGGGTTACTGGTCGTCCTCGACGACTTGCACTGGGCGGATGCCGGCTCTTTGCGGCTCCTTCAAGTGATCACATCCGAGCTCCCCGGCTCTCGCGTGCTGCTTCTGGGAACGTATCGCCCGCCATCCGGAGGTGAGGGCGGCCCACTCGCTGAGTACCTGCCTGCGCTGCTGCGCGAGCGGGCGGTAAGCCGTGTGGCGCTCGAGGGATTGGATGCAGAGGACACTGAGTCGCTCCTGCTGCAGCTGGTCGGCCCTGACCGCGACGCGAATCTGGTCCGGCGAGTGCGTGAGCACTCCGACGGCAATCCGCTCTACTTGGTCGAGGTGGCCGCGTCGATGCAGGCCGATGCATTGCGCGGTCGGCTGACGATGAGCCTGGTCGACATCACGCGCAAGCGGTTCGCGGGAGCAAGCGAGGCGGCACTCGGTCTACTCCGCATCGCGGCTGTTGTCGGGCGCGAGTTCGACATAAATCTGCTTTCAGCCATCACCGGTTTGGACGTGGGACAGCTCCTTGACAGCCTCGATGAGGCGATATCACTCCGCCTGGTTCAGCAGTTGGACCTGGTGACCTACCGCTTTGCTCATGGGCTGCTGCGGGAGGTGCTCTACGAGGACCTTCCGGCGACCGAGCGGGCCAACCGGCACATGAGAGTGGCAGCCGCCATCGAGACTATTGGCCACGGCAAGCCCGACGCTCTCATCTACGGTTGGGCGCATCATCTCCGGAATGCTCTGCCGCTGGGCGACCAGCGACAGGCGCTGGACGTCACCGTTCGCGCAGGTCAGGCGGCGGAGAGGCAGCTTGCGTATGAGCAGGCTGCGGAGGAATACGCCCAGGCGGCGACGCTGGCGACCGCGGCACAGGATCCACTTTCCTACGGCCGGATCCAGCTCAGCCGCGCGCGCTGTCTCTTCCGCGCGGGAGCCGTGACGGCTTCCTGGCTGGCCAGCCAAGAGGTGGCCACCGCTGCACGCACGTCGAGTAACGCATACCTGCTTGCTGAGGCCGCACTGGTTGTGCGCGGCATCGGGGACCGTGCCATCTCAATCCCGCTATTCAAGCTTTGCGAGGAGGCGCTGAACACCCTGGCCGGCGCAGACCCGGTACTCGAAGCGCGCCTGCTGGGTCAGATGAGCGCAACCGGCCACCAGATTGGCGTGGGCCTGGCCGCGCCTGGGCTGGCGGACAGGGCCATGGAGGCGGCGCGCCGAACAGGAGACCTAGAGGCCCGCTTCCTCGCACTGCAGGCCAAGGAAATGGAGCTGGCTGGTCCGGTCTGGCTCGCTGCCCGCCTTGCGCTGGGAGACGAGGCTCTCCGCCTTGCGGAGGAGACGGGCGATCCGGCGGTGGCGGTCTGGGTGCGGAGCTGGCGCCTCGGCGCATTCTGGCAGTTGGGCCGGCGCGCTGACGTCGACCGCGAGCTGGAAGCGCTTCGCATATCGGCAGAGGAGGCGCGCGAGCCTCTCGGACTCTGGCGATTGGCGATGGCACAGGCATCGGTGGCCGCGATGGACGGCCGCTACCAGCAGGCGCTGGACAGCGTCAGCCGTGCGCTCGAGATTGGGCGCCGCGGTGGGCACGGGGACGCTGGTCTCCTGGCGATGATCGTCCGCGCGCACATCGGGATGCGAACTGGAGGATCGGAGGTGGAAGAAGTCATCCGAGTCTCGGCTGCGTCTGCCGCAGCCTCAGACCGCCTCTGGGCGGCGAACGTGCTTGTAGATATCGGGCGACTCGACGAGGCACGCGAGCTTTGGCGCATGAGTGGGGTGCAAGTTAGCTCGGTACCCAGGGACGCGATCTGGCTGATCTCCCTTCACGCCATGGCGAGGGTGGCAGCTGGGGTGGGTGATCGCGAGGCGGCGCCTGCAATCTTCGAAGCGCTATTGCCGTTCACAGACCAGCACGCGTTGGTCATTCCCGTGGGCGGGTACGACGGACCAGTCGCGTTGAACGCGGGTCGACTGGCTTCACTTCTGGAGCGTTGGGACGAGGCGGAATCCTTACTTCGGCGGGCGATCTCGGCCGCCGCGGCCATTGGCTCACCCCCGTATGAGGCAATCGCCCGCTGGGAGCTGTCGCGACACCTCCGCCGGCGGGGTCGGCCCAAGGACCGCGCTGCAGCCACGGCGTTGCTGGAGCAGTCGGTGGCCACCGCGCGACGCTTGGGCATGCGACTCCTCGACGGTTGGGCGACTGCCGACCTGCAGGAACTGGACCATCCCAGTGGCCGGGCAACGCCCCTGTCCGCGCGAGAGCTTGAGGTCGCAGGCCTCGTGGCTGAGGGCCTGACCAACCGGGGTATCGCTCAGCGCCTGCACCTCAGTGAGCGCACCGCCGAGAACCACATCAAGAACATCCTCGACAAACTGGGACTGGATTCGCGTGCCCAGGTAGCAGCGTGGACTGTGGGCGGACGGCCGAATTTGAGTACCCGGCTGAGTGGTTCCACCGATGTAATGAACCGCCGCCGCTCCTAACCTCCGGCCATCACAGCGGCGCGGATGGTTATCGCGCAGAGGGAGGGCGGACGGTGGCCGTTTTGGTCCTGACAGAGATGGCCGGCGCCACGGCGAAAGATGGCAAGCGATGGGAGCCCGTGATGGCGCGGCTGCGGCGAGCAACTGGTTTCGTGCTCCAGGCAGACGGTCCGATGGAAGGTGGCTGGCGGCTGGTGTCGGTGTGGGAGAGGCGCGAGGACTTCAATCACTGGTATGCGTCTGTGGTCAAACCGAATCTTCCGCCAGGCAGTCCCACGCGCGACCGCTTCTACGAGCTGCCGAATGTGGTGTTCGCCGAGAAGCACCTAAATAGAGATTCGGGCGACCGAACCTGAAAAACCCGGGCTTCATCGGGAGTAAGGGGTCGAATGTCGTGCCGCTCGACGCGTGGACCACGCAGGAGAGTAGCAGCGTTGCGTGAAATGAGGTCCCATTTTGACGGTCCTGATGAGGGCGGTTCTAAGGGTTACCGCGGATATAACGAACGCTCCTCGGTTTCATCCGGTCGGCGATCTTTTGGTTCAAAAACTCCTTTACGTGGCTTGAGATGAAGCCTTGGTACAGGGTCCTCACCCCGATGTACCGGGTCACACCTAAAAAAATGAGCTTAGGGTGCGTCGTCACAAATGCCGTAGGTATTCGCCTTGAGCGCTGACTCGCGTCTGCGATGGGGTGCGACAGCGTTCGTTACTTATGGGCTTTTCTGGCTACCGATGCTGTTCTCGCCCCACCCGCTGTCTGACCCGAGCCACGGCCGTGAGCTTGTCCTTGGCGCCAATAACCTCAGCTGGCGATTTGGGACCTTCCTGGCAGCTGCATCCCTGGCCCCTCTCCAGCTCGGCGTACTCGCTCTCAATGCCCATTTGGCGCTCACACCTGGTAGACGCTGGTCACTGGCCGGGTTGATCTGGACTCTCGCCCTGATTCCAATTTTCACGGCGTTGGTTGGTTTTGGGAGCTTCGGGATCCCTGCGATCGGCGCCCTGGTCGCCGCCGGCCACAGTGAGGCGCTTCAGGTTCTCGACCAGCTCTACAAAGAGCCCTTCCTTGTCTTCCCCTTCGTGGCCGGAATCATTTACCCCTGCGGACTGGCCCTGTTCGCCGTCGGCATCTGGCTGTCGGGAACGATGACGCGCTGGCTTAGCGGACTACTGCTGATCGCCGCCGTCGCATCTACGGCGAGTTTCCTGGACGTCAATTCGGCACAATGGGCAGGCCCATATGCGCAGATTGCCCTGGGCTTGTTGCTTGCGCTAACTCTTTGGCGTGCTTCTGCCCGCCCAGCTGAACCAGTTACAAGCGCGGCGCTGTGAGGTTTGAGTGCAGATCTCGGTCGGGGGGAGGGGACACTATTTGAACTCTGACTCGGAACTGGCTGTCGATGTCCTGGCCCTCCTCAAGGCTCGCAGCTTTCGTGCCTTGGTTGAGGGCGCGCAGCGATCGAGTCCCGAACGACCGGATTAACAGAGTATTGGCCCGTCAGAAGAGAGAGGATGCTCGAGTGCGCGCAACCGATGACCTACACGGGTTCGAGCTATCTGGTCCTCGATAGCCTTGACCTACAGCTCGGCATCCAAACCCCGTGCAGGACATTTCCGTTCGGGTGAGGCTTGGCGCGGCTCAGGCGAGGAGATCAACCCCCGAGATCATCGCTTCGCTAACCGCCGGGAGCGCGCCTCCGATACAGCATGCAGGCGCGACCACAATCCAGCGGCTACGTCATCCAATCCATCCGTCGTGGCGCTGAATTGCTGTTCGTTGTGCACGGCGAGCGCCAAGTCGGTTGCCTCCGGCTCGAGGAGTCGGTTGCGCTGGACTCTGGGACTGTTGGCCCCCGCGTGCTCAATCGCCGGGTGCAAGAACATCAGCGTCGCCAGCACCGCCCATGGTCCCAGCGTGGGGTCACCCAGAGTTGGGTCGACGATCTTGCCGGCGCGAACGTCATCGGTACCCAAGAAGGCGGGATCCGCTGCCAGGTAGCGGGTATTGCCGACCCCGCAGAACTGAATGGCTGCAGTGCACATGGAACATGGCTGCTGCGTAGACCAGAGAGTGTCGCGTCCAAGGTCGCGATCGGACGAGACCCTGGCTAGAACGTTCAACTCGGCATGGGCGAGAGGTGTTTGCTCCAGCAGATCGCTGCCCGACACTGGATCATAGGCGTGGTTGCGACCTTCGGCGATCACGTTGCCGTCGCTATCGACCAGGCATGAACCGCACGGGAGGCCTCCAGAGCGCAAGGCGTCCAGCGCACGTTCGAGGGCGCGCCATGCTCCTGGATCCAGAGACGCCCGCGCAGCGAGAAAATCGTGCATGAGTCGGCCCCTTGCGAGTCCTGGCGATTATCGCAGGCGACCGCACCTGCAGCGGTGCGTGCCTTCGACTGACATGTTTTGAAAGCTCCCTCTAATCGAAGAGGGAACTTCAGGACCATTGACTTGCGGCGCGGGGCAACCGACGCCGTAGGACTGCCTCTAATAACACAGCGGGGCTAGGACCAGGCGTCGCGCATCAGCGGACACCGGACTCAGAGACTGGTCGGGGCCCGGGATTTGAACCCGGGGCCTCACGGTCCCAACTCTGAGAGCTCCCGTCCAGGAGTCGTTGGAACGATCGGTTTCGATTACATGGGCCGAGGGGAGCATCTCGCGTGAGGTCGAGGGTCTGCGCAAGCCGGGCGATGGAGTACGGCAGGCTTGCAAACATGGCTCGGGATGATCCGAGGTTGGCGCAGTCGCTCACTCGAGGTTTCGAAATCAAGTTGACGATCACCGCTAACGGGACACGTTCATCTGGCGGAAATTCATCACCGGAGACGAACCGGACCTCGCGAAAAGATGAGACATCGTCCGGGTTCTGTTGAGCTGAGCAGGCCGATTGTCCAGGACGATCGCGCTGGCGACACGCGTCAGCGCGCCGGCTTGCGCGTGGGCGACTACTGCAACTGCCAACGCTCCACGTCGATGGTGATGAAGTCCGGAGCCGGAAGGACCCATCCGTACTGCACGGGCGTCAGCTTGACTCGACGTTTCGACGCGTAAGGAATGCCGTTGGACGTCCGATGCTCGAAGACCACGTTGGCCACGTCGACGCCAACCGCGGCAGCCACTGGTGCGTAGTCGTTGCGCCTGAGCAGGCCGGTCTTAGTGTCAAACCAGAATCGCTGGATGCGGCTGTGGACCGGCAGATTGGATCCATAGTCTGCCTGCAGCTCACCATCGCCGAGCTCGGTCCACACGATGTCGGTTCGCATCAGCTGATAGGGCAGCGTCAAGTAGCCCCAGAACGCATAGCCCAGGAAGTAGACGAGATTGAGGCGATCCCATATGGTGCTCAGGCTCGCGTTCTGGAGGTGCCGGCGAGCATCGTCACGTTGCTCGAGCACTTTTCCATCCGAAGATTCGATCGTCACGCTGAAGCCATCGAGGATTCCGACGTCACCGGACCCGTCAACGGGGTCGATCACCGTGTGCGGCCGCTGCACATCAACGGCGAACCGGGCATGCGGTGGGATGTTGATGCCCTTCTGTTGAAATAGGAGGCCACCGACTGTGACAGTGGCCTGCACCGTATGCGCACCTCTCCAGACCACCTCGCCGCCATAAGCCTCGAGCGCGCGTGCCGCGGTTGGAGAGAGCTGACCTGGGACGGACGGCCGCACGTTCGCGGACCCCGACAGCCCCAGAGCCGCCGCGGTGAACGTGTTCTCATAGACGGTCCACAGAGCAAGGATTCCGAGCAGAGCAAGAAGGATGGCGACGATCGCCGCGACAACCCTGACCAGCGGTCTTCGCGTTGCCATGCGCGCCTCAATCTAACCTCGTCACGCGTTATACGAAGGCAGCAGATTGAGAGCCTCCGACTGCTGGAGGCTCTTTCCGTGAATGCGTGACACGGCTGTGACCTCCAGGGCGCGGAGACTGACTCCCGATCGTATGCCGTACCCAGTGACGGCCCCGTGCGGGCCTGGCAACCCACGATCGGCGCAGCTGTGAAGCGTAGACAAATTGCCGAGACGATTTCCGGCAGCACTTCAGACGAATAGACTTGCGTCCTTTCGACCGCGGTCGATCAGAGGGAAGCACGCGGTACGAGTCGCCGGCCCAAGGTAGGGCGTTCCGCGCGGACTAACATTCCCATCACGCTTCCCTCAAAGTCGGATAGCTGATCACGCTCAGGCCGCGAGCGCCGCGACGGCTCGCGTACCGGTGCTCGCGATCGGCTGGAAACCAAAGGGAATCGCCCGGCCTCAGGAACTGCTCTTGATCAATCGGGCCGATCTCGAGCGTTCCGGCGATACACAGGACGAACTCCTCGGTCCCGACCTGGTGCGGCCCCGAGCGGTAATCGGCCGCGACCGGCAACTCGAGTGCCAAGATCTCCGTCCGATGCGGCCGCCCTTCCGTCAACAGCATCTCCCCGGCGAGCCCCGACTCGGACGCAAATGGAGCACCCTCGCCCGCGCGAAGGAACCTGGTGCGTGGCGGCTCCGCCTCACCCAAGAGCACTCCGAGCGACAAGCCCAAGGCCCCCGCTAGCCGCCATAGCGTCTCCAGCGACGGATTTCCCGCGCCCGCCTCAATGGTCGAGAGGTTAGCCTTCGACACCCCGCTCTTCGCAGCCAGCGTTCCAAGCGACAGCCGAGCCGTCTCACGGTGGGCGCGGATTGAACGCCCCAACTGCTGCGCAGGACCCAACGCGCGCGCACGCGACACCGCTCCGATCACGTCACCTACTATACTGAACGATCGGTCGCCCTGGCGAACAGCACCGGCATCGCAGAGAAGCGAAAAGGTAGCAAGGAGGGAGCACTATGGCTAAGTCCAAGCAGGTGGTCTTCACCGACAAGGCGGTGAAACCAGTCGGACCGTACTCGCAGGCTGTACGTGCCGGCGACTTCCTGTTCATCTCCGGCACGGTACCCGTGGATCCCGTGACCGGTCAGGTCGTTGCTCGTGAGATCGCTGTCCAGACCCGGCAGGTCCTCGACAGCATCAAGGCGATTCTAGTGGCCGTCGGCGCGACCATGGATGATCTCGTGAAGGTCACGATTCACTTGCACGACGCGCGCGACTGGCCGGCGATGAACGAGGTCTACCGCACCTACTTCAGCAGCTATCTGCCTGCCCGAATGGCATTTGAGGGGAAGCCGCCTCTTGATTACCTCATAGACGTGGACGCCATCGCGTACCTACCCGCATAGGCCACGGCTGTTGTTTACCCACGCAGAGCTCGATCATCACGAACAGGTTCTTTTCTGCCACGAGGAGCGGACCGGGCTTCGCGGGATCATCGCAGTCCACAGCACTGCGTTGGGGCCAGCCGCCGGCGGCTGCCGCATGTATCCCTACGCGACCATCGACGACGCCCTTACCGACGTGCTGCGCCTGTCAAAAGGGATGACCTACAAGAACGCCATTGCCGGGCTGCCGCTCGGCGGCGGCAAGTGCGTCATCGTCGCCGATCCTTCACGGGACGATAAGCCCGATCTGCTACGTGCCTTCTCCAGGCATGTGCAGGCCCTGGGCGGGCGCTATTGGACGGCGATCGATGTAGGCGTCGGGCCGGCAGACGCCGACATCCTGGCCGAGAACTGCGATTTCGTCTTCGCGCGCGCAAGCCAGTATCCAGACGGTTTCAATCCGTCGCTGTTCACCGCACTGGGTGGCTTCGTCGGCGTCCAGGCCGTGGCCGCTCATATCTGGAACCGGGCCGATCTCAAGGGTCTGCGCGTGGCGATCCAGGGGCTCGGCGCGACGGGGCGCGATTTGGCGCGGCAGCTACACGAAGCGGGCGCCAAACTCGTGGTCGCGGACGTGAAGGACGAAGCGGTCCGCGACGTCGTCGCCAGCTTCGCGGCCGAAGCCGTGGCACCGGAGGCGATCCATGCGCAGGATGTCGATGTTTTTGCCCCCTGTGCGCTCGGCGGCGTCCTCAACGATGTGACAGTGCCAGAGATTCGGGCGCGCGCCGTCTGCGGCCTCGCCAACAACCAGCTCGCCGAACCTCGTCATGGCGAGGCGCTGCGCGAGCATGGCATCACCTACGTTCCGGACTATGTTGTCAACGCTGGCGGCATGATGGGCGCCTCGACGGTGATCTTCGGCACGCCCTCCCGCGAAGCCTCGCGACAGCGCATCCTCGGCTTGCGCGACACCATCCTATCCGTGCTGCGCGAGGCGGATGCCAAAGGCCGTCCCAGCTCCGATGTCGCTGATGAAATCGCCCGTGCCCGCATCACGGGAGCGCGGGGCAAGGTGGGCTGAGACACAACATCACGAAGGAGGAAAAAACCATGCCAGCTTATGTCGTCGCAATGATGTCGATCCACGATCCGCTGACCTACCGCGAGTACACCGACCGCACCCCATCGACGGTGAAAAAGTATGGCGGCAAGTTCCTCACTCGCGGTGAGCCCGTCACGACCGTCGAGGGCGAGGAGTACAAGGACCGCATGGTCATCCTTCAGTTCCCAAGCATGGCTCAAGTTCAGGCTTGGTTTGCCGACCCCGCTTACCAGGAGGCGATGGCCTTCCGGCATGCCGCATCGACCATGCAGCTGCTCGTCGTGCAGGAGGGCGGGGCGAACACCGAAGACCCGAACCCCAATCTTTGAATGTCACAAAGTACGTACGGCGCTTGCCAGAACGTTGTGTCGCGGCGGAACTGATAGAGACGCTCAAGGGCTCCTAGACAACTGGGACTTGGTCCGCTCGACTTTAGACGGGCTCATCGGTGTCCAGGACGCCGAAGACAACCCGATGAAGTCAGGGGGAATGACCTCACGGTCCTGACCCGTGCTTCGCACATGGGTTTCGCCCGACACAATCGGGCCCCGTAGTGCCCTACTGTCTAGGCATGAGGACGTTGCATCCGGCGTACCGCATCACTGACCTGGCCACCTCACTGGCCTTCTACGGCGCAATCGGGTTCGAGCAGGTCGGTCGCGTTGATCTGGGCGACGGTGTGACTTTAACGATGCTCAAGTTCCCGGCGGATGAGGTGGTTACGCTCGAACTGGTGCACCGGCCGCCCGACGGACCAGTGGTCATCGGCAGCGGGTTCAGCCACCTCGCGGTGCAAGTCGATGACCTTAGCGGCATGATCGAGGCTGTTACGAAGGCAGGACTGAGTGCCGGCCCGGTCGAACGCCCGGGCGGCCTTGATGGGGCACAAACGTCATGGCTCCGTGACCCCGACGGCTACCGGATCGAGCTGGTGCAGTGGCCACCAGGTCACGCCTATGGGATCACCGCTGCCGACTTTGGCTAGA
>DASPYG010000015.1:0-3472 GCA_035636885.1 Candidatus Nitrosopolaris sp. | reverse complement strand
ATCATCCAGGCCTTCGGCGAGGGCATCTTCCCCGGTTTCAGCCTGGCGCCGATCGGCGGCACCACCTGGATCGCCTTCCTCCAGGATCTGTTCGGCATCCTGGTGCTGGTCGGCGTGCTGATGGCGCTGGTGAACCGGTTGATCATCCGACCGCGGCAGTTTCACGAGAGCAATGAAATCGATGCGCTGATCATCCTCGGGCTGATCGCCACCATCATGATCGGGATGCTGGGCCAGAACGCGGCCCGCGTCGCGCAGGGCGGCGATCCATCGGCGGCGTGGCGACCGGTGTCTTCGCTGATCGCGCGCGCCTTCGAAAATTTCGGCTGGCAGGGGACCGCGGCGATCCCGGCGCACGAGGTCTTCTACTGGATGCACATTCTCGCGGTGCTGGCTTTTCTCGTCTACATCCCCAGCTCGAAGCACCTGCACATCATCGTCGCCATCCCCAACGTCTTCTTTCGCAAGCTCCCGCCAAAAATAGGCGCCCAGCTGCCGGCAATCGATCTCGAGCATGCCGAGCACTACGGCGTCAGCGCGGTCACGCAGTGGTCCTGGAAGAACCTGCTCGATCTCTACTCCTGTACCGAGTGTGGCCGCTGCCAGGAGCAGTGCCCTGCCTTCCTCACCGGCAAGCCCCTCAACCCCAAGATGATCATCGTCGACGCCCGCGAGAACCTCTTCAAGACCGTCCGCGACGCGCCACCCGAGCAGCGGCGCGCGCCGCAACAGTCGCAGAAGCTGATCGGCGAGGCGATCAAAGAGGACGAGATCTGGTCGTGCGTCGCCTGTGGCGCCTGCCAGCAGGAATGCCCGGTCCTGATCGAGCACGTGCCCAAGATCATCGATATGCGCCGGAGCCTGGTGCTCGAGGAGAGCAAATTTCCCAAGGAGGCGCAGGGCGCGCTGCGCAGCATCGAGACCCAGGGAAACCCCTACGGCCTGCCTCGAGCACAGCGCATCGACTGGGCGCAGGGCCTCGGTGTCAAAACGATTGAGGAGAAGCCCGACGCCGAGTATCTCTACTTCGTCGGCTGCGCCGCGTCTTATGACGAGGCGAATCGGGCGGTGGCGCGCGCCTTTGTCGGGCTGCTGCAAAAGGCCGGCATCGACTTCGCCATCCTCGGCCGGTCAGAGACTTGCAACGGCGACCCGGCGCGGCGCATCGGCAACGAGTACCTGTACCAGACCCAGGCCCAGGCCAACATCGAGGCGATGAACGCCGCCAGGGTTCGGAAAGTGATCGCAACCTGCCCGCACTGCTTCAACACCATCAAGAACGAGTTCCCCCAGTTCGGCGGCACCTTCGAGGTGGTCCATCACACCCAGCTGCTGGCCCGCCTGATCAAGGAGGGCAAGCTGAAGCCGAGCAAGGCGATCGAAGGAAAATTCACGTACCACGATTCCTGCTACCTCGGCCGCTGGAACGACATCTATGACCCACCCCGTGCGGTCGTCGAGGCCATCCCCGGCGCGCAGCTCGTCGAGATCGAGCGCCATCACAAGCGAGGCTTCTGCTGCGGCGCGGGCGGCGGCCGGATGTGGATGGAGGAGAAGATCGGGACGCGCATCAACCATAACCGCGTCGAGCAGACCCTGCGCACCGAGGCGCCGCGGGTGGCGACCGCCTGTCCCTTCTGCCTGACGATGTTCCGCGACGGAATCTCCGCCAAGGGTGCCGAAGCGCAGCTTCAAGTGCAAGACCTCGCCCAGTACCTGGCCGACGCCATGGACGGGACAACCTCGGAATCAGTGGTGTCGGGGCCGGTCTAAGTAACGTTACTCACGCGGATCGGGCATTCGTCGGAACTCGATGACCCGGCGGCCGGGTGACCCAGCGGCCGTCCTTTCGTTCCAGCGTCCAGCCCTCTTCGTGCAACATCCGGTGGTGGCGGCCGCAGACGAGGGCCAGGTTGGGAAGCGCGGTCTTGCCACCTCGTGTCCACCAGACCAGGTGGTGCCCATCACACCAGATCGCCGGCCGGTGACAGCCGTTGAAGACGCAGTCGCGATCGCGGGCGACCAGGGCCCTGCGGGTGGCCGCGGGGATCTGCCTGTGGGCGTCGCTAGCGGACTCGCTCTCAAGCTCCGCCTGACCCAGCAGCCAGCTGACCGTCGGATCGCATGCGAGCCGTTGCGCCGTCTCCATGGGAATCGGTCCGACGCCGGCCATCTCAGCGGGTGGCGCCCCCTTGAGTCCCAGCAATGTCTCGGCGCTCGCCGTGATGAGCAGGTGCGGGCGCTGGCCGCCGACAGTCCCGAGCTTGCTGCCATCGAGCGGGCGCCGCGCGAGGTCGACCAGTGCGTCGATGCGTCGCTGACCCGGCGTCCGGTCGTCGTCGTTCGCTGGTGGTGGCATCAGCGCGCTGAGCGCCGCCTTCAGTGTCGCCCCGCCCTCGAGATCCAGCATCCCGTCCAGCCGGACCATGCCGTTCTGCGGCTCGCTCAGGTGCAGATACCGTCGCTCGTACGCGTGATTGGCCTCGAGTAAGGCGGCCGCGGCATCCACCCGGTGCTCAAAACCCTTGGCCACGACGGCAAAGCGGCCCGGGTCCATCGTTTGCGCCGCCTTGAGCAAGTTCTGCTCTTCCTTTTGCACTGGCGCGCTGCCGACGTTCTCCGCGGCTCGAGCGATCAGCGCGACATGCTGGTACCCGACGTTGCCTTTGGCGAGGGCCTTTTCAATCTGTGGAAGCGTCTCGAGCTGGCGCGCGACGTTGACCCGTTCGGCGGCGGCCCCACCCGACAAATTGCACCGCTCGCGCACCCAGGCCACTGCCGAGAGCGCGCCGTCGGCTTTGTACTCACCCGACTTATCAAACCGACGCAGCCCTTTGGCAAAGACCGCTTCCAGCGGGTCGATCCCGACTTCCCGGATCTGGATCAGCCCTTCACCAAGCTCGGCGGCATCGGCTGCCCGAATGCAGGTGGCCATACGCTGCACGGCGATCTTGAGGTCTTCCGCGGCCCCCTGAAGTTCGGACTTTGCAGGCTCTACGAGCATCCCTAAGGCGGCCATGCTCACATCGTGAGGCATACCTTTGACAGCTGTCTGTCGCAACCTGCGCCCGACGAAATGTTGTTGTCTACGTCGGCCGCGCGTCAGCCATCTACCCGGAACGTCCACAAAGGCGACAGTCGGGTTGACTTCGATTGACTGGTGGGGTACTGTACGAGGGCAATGAGGCACCGCTTTCTCACAGGCACGCCCTCGACCTTCAGGGGCGGAGCGTGCCCACGGGCCTCACAGCATTGAAAGCCAAGTAACTTAGACCCCGACTCGAGCGCTTTCGACCGTGTGGCCCTCAGGCCCACGGTTTTTTGTTGTTCGGCGCAATTCATCGAGGAGTTGAGATCATGGCGATCCACAAGAGCGAATTGAATACCGCGGCTGTCGAGGTGGAGAGCATCTCGAAGCGCTTTGGCGAGGCTGGCCGCCCGAATCGGCTGATGCCCTGGCGGAAAGTGAAAA
>DASPYG010000014.1:0-5971 GCA_035636885.1 Candidatus Nitrosopolaris sp. | reverse complement strand
GAGGTACGGGAAGTCGACGCCGGCTCGCACCGCGACCTCGACCGAGGCAGAGAGTCGCGGGTTGATCTCCATCAGGTACGGGACGCCGGCGGCGTCCCGGCGAAACTCGACTTCGGAGTAGCCTTCGAGGTTGATTTCGCGCACGAGCGATTCGGCGTGGCCCCCGATGTCCGCGGGAACGGCGATGCTCTGGCGCAGGACCGAGTTCCCGCCCAGCGGCGGACTGGTTCGCTTGGCCCACTGGGCGAAGCGCGCGTACACTTCGCCATTCGCATACAGGAAACTCACCGCTTCGCGTCTTCCGGTAAGCAGTGGCTGGAGCAGCGCAGCCTCCCCGAAGCGCGTCACCGCCGCGACGGCGTGCCGGGCCTCGGCGGGTGTGACGGCGAGTTGGGCACCCAGCCGCGCTCCCTCCCGTCCGTCCCACAACCAGGATTCGCTTGGTTTGATCACAGCCGGGAGACCGATGTCGTTCAGCGCGGCCGTTACATCTGCGCCGTCGCGCACGATCACCTCGCGCGGGACTCGCAGCCCGAGGCGCCGCGCCACCGCGAGCGTCCGCTCCTTGCTGATCGCGATCGTCAACGCCGGCTCGGGTGCGAGCGCCATGCAGACCCGTGGCTCGAGGCGCGCGCGATGCCGACGCAGCAGGGCGATCGTGGCGTCGTTAGAGGCGATCAGCACTCGCGCACCGGTGCGCTCCAGCCAGTGTTCGAGGATCCCCTGGTAGGCGTCTGTCCCTTCCTTGGCCGGAAACACGAACCCTCGCTGACACCAGCGCGATGCAAAGGCGGGTGCGTGATCGTGCGTTTCCGCCGCGGCGACGCCGAGCCCGCGCCGACCGAGAGACCGCACGGTCACGAGCGACTGCCGGAGCGACGCGTCGAGCACCAGGGCGTCGCATCGCATCATGGCCGAGCTGCCGGGCAAGAACTGCGCCGGGATCGGCCGCTGCACCGCCGCTGCACTCCCCTCTCGACTCATATGCCGGTCAATCGCTATGAACGCTGTGCCAGAGTTCGAATTCGGCCACGTGGAACAATCGCAGCGCGGTCGCGGGCTCGACGCGATGATTGTTCTGCAAGACGCTCAACATTTCCTGCACGTTGTAAATCCCCCGTTCACGGGCCGCCCGACTGGCGAGGATGTCGCGCAGTGGTTCGGCCAGCACGCTGGTCAACCAGATATGCAGCGACGTGGAAAAGCCCATTTTCTCGGCTCGGCCTCTCACCGAGTCCGGTATACGGCCGCGCAAGCCCCCGCGGAGGAGGGCCTTGTTCCAGACTCCTTGGATCTTGCGATCCGCGGCCACCTGAAACGCCAGGGAGACCAGGCGGTAGTCCATAAAGGGCAACCGGGCTTCCACCCCGTGGGCCATCGAGTTGCGATCTTCCAGCCGCAGATAGTGTGGCAGGGGCGCGCGCTCGACAGAGCGTCGCAGTACGGCGTTCAAGTGGGGCTCCTCGTAGCCCGCGTCCCGTGCGTCAAGGTGGTCGATCAGACTCGGTGCGAACCACCGTCGCTCGTTGAGGCGTCGCCAGCGCCGCCGCCGCGCCATGCTGCGATACGGCCTCAGTCGCCGCAGCTGATGGTGGAACAGGCGCGCCAGCTCGTACAGGAACAGTTGCCCAGCATTGGTGCGGTGCTCGGCTGCGTAGGCACGCATCTGGTCCCACGCCCTGTCGACTCGGCCGCCGCGGAGCAGCGTGTACCAGTGGTCGTGGAAATAGCTTGAGTACCCCGCGAAGATTTCGTCCGACCCTTGGCCGTTGAGCACGACCTTGACGCCGTTACTCGCGGCCAGCTTCATCAGGTGGAACCCGGCAATCGGCGCCCCCGATACGATCGGCTCGTCCTGGAACCGCAAGACCTCTCCTAGGCTCTCCCACATCGCCTGTGGGGTCAGCGAGATCCGGTTCAGTAGCGCACCGGTCTGCGACAGCGTGTCGGCGATGAATGGGCGTTCGTCGAACGCGGCGTCGTGATAACAAAAGGCCAGGAGGGGAGGCGCCGCCTGTCCTCCGTCACGACCTCTGCGGTTTCGCGCCATGGCGCAAATGATCGCCGTGGAGTCGAGCCCCCCGGACAGACAGACGCCAACCGGCACGTCGCTCCGCAGACGGAGGCGGACGGCGCCTTCGAGCAGCTCCGCAACCGCTTCTTCGGCATCTGGAAGCGGTTGCGGCTCGATTCCCGAGAGCGACCAGTAGGTCCACTGCCGCCACGTGCCATCGAGCCGGATCTCGAACGCGCATCCCGGCGGGACCTGCTCAATCCCGGCGTAGAAGGTCGCCGGAGTCTCATCCAGCTTGCCGTGGAGGAGGAAGTCGGCGGTCACCTGCCAGTTCGTTTCTCGTACATAGAGGCCCGAGGCCAGTATGGCCTTCACCTCTGAGGCGAGGAGCCAGGCGTCCTTGCCGTGGTGCACGAAGAGGGGCTTCACACCGAAGCGGTCCCGCGCTCCGAACAGCACGCCGCGGCGACGGTCGTGGATCACGAAGGCCCACATACCGTTGAGCCTGCCCAGGCATTCCGGGCCCCACTCTCGGTAGGCCGCGAGCAGGACTTCGGTGTCGCTGGTGGAGCGGAAGCAGTGGCCCGCGGCCCGCAGCTCCTCCCGCAACTCGATGTAGTTGTAGATCTCGCCGTTGAAGACGATGACAAGCTCGCCATCCTCCGAGCACATCGGCTGATGACCGGTGGGGCTCAGGTCCAGGATGGCGAGTCTGCGAAACCCGAACCCCACCTGGTGATCGAGGTACAGGCCCGAATCGTCGGGGCCGCGGTGAGCGATGCTCCGGGCCATCTGGCTCAGGACAGCTGCGTCTGCCTGGCGACCGCCGAGACCGAGCATAACGACAAGACCGCACATTCCTCGAGAACCTCTCCTGCAGTTCGTTCAGTCTGCGGGCCGCCATACGCGGCGGGGCCTAACGGTGCAAGCCCGGTGCCGCCCGACACGGATGCGGCGTGCAAGAAGCGTGGAGCTGAGCCAGCCCGCCCTGTTGCGCGATCGCGACACACGTGGACTCGGGCGTTCGCCTGCCCCTCCCGTCCCGAGCGAGACCCGCGCCGGCTCGGGCTGGTCTCGCTCTTGCTTGCTGTGGTAGGCCGTGCGTGACGTAGCGGGCTTTGGCGAATCGACCCCGTCCGGGACGCGCGTCGAGGCTCGGGCCCTCGATCGCTCGCTCGTGCGCGGCGTCGCCTGGACGGCGGCGGCTAAGTGGGCCAGCCAGGGACTCGCCTGGGTATCCTGGCTGATCGTCGCCCGTTTGCTCACCCCTGAGGACTACGGCCTCGTGGGCATGGCCGCGATTTACCTCGGGCTGATCACGCTCCTCTCCGAGTTTGGCCTCGGGACCGCGGTGCTGGCCGTGCGCGACCTCAGCGTCGGGCAGCTCGGCCAGCTCAACGGGCTGGCGGTGCTCTTGGGACTGGCCGGCTTGCTCGCATCCTGCGCCGTCGCGATTCCGTTGGGGCGGTTCTTCCACGCGCCCCAATTGCCGCTCGTCGTGGTGGCCATGAGCACGACCTTCGTCATCACGTCGTTCAAGACCGTACCGCTCGCGCTGCTGCAGCGCGACCTCCGCTTCAAGGCGCTTGCGTTCATCGACCTGAGCCAGGCCCTGGTGCTGGCGATCAGCATGGTCGGATTCGCCGTCGCCGGGTTGCGGTACTGGACCCTCGTGTGCGGCGGCGTGCTGAGCGCGCTGATTTCGACGGGAGCAGTGCTCCGGCTGCGGCACGCACCGTTCGCGTGGCCGCGGCCGAAGTCCCTGAAACATGCGATGACGCTGAGCTCCGACGTCGTCATCGGGCGCCTGGGCTGGTATGTCTCTGCGAATACGGACTTCCTGGTCGCCGGGCGGATCCTGGGGAAGGCGGCCCTCGGCTTCTACAACGTCGCCTGGACCTTGGCCAGCATCCCGGTCGACAAGGTCGCGGCGCTGGTCGGGCAGGTGACGCCCGCCTTCTTCTCCGCGGTGCAGACGGACCATCCGGCCATGCGGAGGTACGTCCTCAGGATCACGGAAGGGATCGCACTGATCGCCTTCCCCGTCAGCCTCGGACTCGTGCTGGTGGCTCGGGATTTCGTCCTGGTGGTCCTTGGCTCCAAATGGGAGGGGACGATCGCACCGTTGCGGCTCCTCGCCGCGTACGCGGCGTTCCGATCCATCACTCCCCTCTTGCCTCAGGTGCTCCAGATTATCCGGGATTCGAGGTTCGAGATGTGGAGAATGGTCGCCGCTGCCGTTGTCATGCCCACGAGCTTCTACCTCTGCGGGCAGCGATGGGGCACCGTCGGCCTCGCGATGGCCTGGGTGCTGGTGGATCCCCTTTTCGCCTTGGCGCTGTACTGGCGAACCTTCTCGAAGATCGAGCTGTCTCCCAGGGCGTACCTCGGGGCGCTGTGGCCCGCGCTGAGCGGGACCGCCCTGATGGCGGCGGCGGTGCTCGCCGTCGGGGTCCTGAGCCCTAGCGGGTGGACTCCGGGCCTGCGATTAGCTGCGCAAATCGGGGTGGGCGTGATCACCTATGGACTTGCCTGTGTGGTTCTGCACCGGGAGCGGTTCGCGGCGTTCCGCGAGCTCGTCCTGGCTGCCCGTCGAGAATCCGCGGGACGCCGGTGAACGCCCGCCGGCTGCTCGTCGTCACGTATTACTTCGGTCCCGACGGGCCCGTCGGTGGCCTTCGCTGGTTGGGGATCACGAAATACCTCGCCCGCCTGGGCTGGAAGATTTCCGTCGTCACCGGCGTTCCTCGGATCGGGAATGGCGCGCGCAACGGACCTGACGTGGAGTCGTTTCCGCGCTTCTGGACATTGAGCGACGCCTGGCGCCTGTTTCGGCGGCTAGCTCTTGGGCCGTCGCTCGAGGCATTCCCGACAGCGTCGCAGGTCGGGAATCCGTCGGCACCGCCGGGTCCGCTGCGCCAACTGGGTCGGGAGGTCGCTGCGTTATTGACTTTTCCGGACGAGAGCCGGGGCTGGCTGCTTCGCGCCGCGCTGCGCACGCGCTCCCTGATGCGGCGACTCCAGCCGCAGGTCGTCGTGAGCAGTGGCCCGCCGCACACCGCCCACCTCGTGGCAGGATTCGCTACGATGGGTAGCGCCGTGCCCTGGTTGATCGACCTGCGCGATCCGTGGGCGGGACCCCTCTCGAAGATTTGGGAGTCGGATCGCCTGCTGGGAAGCCGCCTGTTTCGCGTCGTCGCCCCGCGGCTCGAACGCCTCGCCTTCCGGGCCGCCCAGGGGATCATCACCAACACTCACCAGCTCGGGGACGCGCTGTCGGCGCGGTATCCCGACATGCCCGTGGTGTGCGTTCCTAACGGCGTCGACGCGGAATGCTTGCCGCCACCTGCTCGCGATCAGTATCCAGGATTGGCCATCGCCTATACCGGCTGGCTGTATACCGGGCGCGATCTCGGACCGGTGGTGCAGGCGCTACGGGTCTTCTTGGAACGCCACCCGGAGGCAGCCCAGGCCGGTGTCAAACTGCGCGTGGCCGGTCAGGCCGACGCCGGTCATGCTCAGGCGTTTTACCGCGCCGTCGCCTCGGCAGGGATGGAGCCGTACGTAGAGGTGCTGGGCCCGCTCCCTCGCGCCGAGGCTCTCAACATAGTGTCCCGTTCGCGCCTGGCCGTAGTCCTGGCGCAAGAGCAGGAGCTCCAGGTCCCAGCCAAGCTTTATGAGTCAGTCGCGATGGGCATCCCGACACTGGTCGTGGCGCCGCCGGGCAGCGCCGCGGCGGTCGAGGGAAACCGCGTCGGGGCCGTGGTTCGCGGTGCCGCCGATATCGAGGGAATTGCGTGCGTGCTCGAGCGACTGTGGCGGGACGGCTCGCAAGAGCGATTGTGCCCCGTGCCAATCACCTACGAGGCCATCGCACCCATGGTTGACAAGGTCCTGCAACAACGGCCTCGTCGTCCAGACCCACAGCGTCCTCGACCTCGCCGCTGAATGGAGCGC
>DASPYG010000013.1:0-4231 GCA_035636885.1 Candidatus Nitrosopolaris sp. | reverse complement strand
AAAAGGGACCCCGATCCCCCCAAAACGTGGGCGAGCGTTTAGGCATTTAAGCCGGCAGCTTGCGCTTCCCACGACGTTGGCGGGCGACTTGGTCCGCGAGAAAGACCTTCATGAGCGACTGATACGGCACGTCGCGTTCGTTGGCCAGGGCCTTGAGCTCCTCGAGCAGCGGGACCGGCAGACGAATGGAGATGGCCGCCGTGGAGGGGCGGAGGTCTGGTAGGGCGGGTCGGACCGCCCTGCTCCAGTCGAAGTAGTCAGCGGTGTCGTGCTTCGCCCAGAAGCGGCGCTCCTGGTCCTCGTTCGCGAAGCGTGGCAGCGGCTTCCGAGCCGCTCGCTTAGCCTTGCTCATAGATCCTCCGTTCCCGTCGGCTCATGTCTCGGGCCGAGATGACTCGGATCAGAGTCCCCCGGATTGTGAAAACGACTGCTAGCTGGCGCGCTGCGTTGGTTTGTCCCAAGGCGGCGTAACGTGGCTCGCGCTGCGAGTGTTCGATGTCTGGCGCCACGAGGAGTGGGCGGTTGAAGAATACCTGCTCGCACTCTCCCTGGGAGACCTCGTGCAGGTCCCAATTCTTGTCAGCGTTGCCGACGACCCACTGAAAGCCGGAGCACTGAACCAGGTCATCGGGAAAGCCGGCCACGTGTTGTGTATATGCTGAATATATACGCCTGTCAAAGCGCCGGTGGCGTTCAGACCAGTTACGTTTCCGCTACGTTGGAGCCGGGAAGCGCCCGGGTTCGGCGACCTCCTGTACGTGCATCAAGGGGCGGACCCGGGCGTGACGCCCGCCAGACGTAAGGAGGCACCGCCACGTCCCCTCTCCCCTTCCCCACAATGCTGCCGCATGCCGCAGCGGTGAGCCGGGGCGCGGCGCCGATGCGGGTATAGCGGCGTCGCCGTCCCCTGCTGCATCTTCACAGTGTGTCGAGATCAACGAACAGGATTAGGCTGCGAGGGTTGCAGCCGAGGTAGGCGGCGGCACCTACCACGACCCTGCGAAGCTGTAGATCAAGAGGCACTGGCATGAACCTCGAATCGTGTCGCCATTGCGGTCACAGGGTACCAGAAACTGCCACATCCTGCCCATCGTGTGGCGCCCACTTCGGGCGGCCGCGCGGCGTCGACAGCGGCTTTCACTTCTTGTACTGGGGGCTATCGTACAGGCGCAAGTTCGTGCGCACCCTCTGGCTTCTCTCGTTGTCGCCGATACTGCTTCTCTTCCCGAAAGTCTCGGTCGGTCACATCCAACTTGTTCCTGTGGGCTTCATCAGCACTCTGGTGGTCGGTGTTGCGCAGCTGATCTACACTTATGCAATGTGGAAGAAGCTCGAGGGGTAAAGCCGCTGCCCAAACAAGCGCTCGAAGGGCGGGTCGCCCCGGCGTAAGCGCGATCCGTTAGGTAACACCACAAACATCGAAGGGAGGCCAGCATGGCCCTTCCATCGTTGAGCTGGGGTCGGTACATAGCCATCGTCCTGCTCTACTGGGTTCTGGTCGTGGGTGGTTGGATGTTTTATACGACCCGCCCCTCGACTCAACGTCGGGCTCGCGAACAAGCCGTGATCGCCGAACGAAAGGATACCGTCACAGGCGGGACGATCCTGACAATCTCATCTACAATCAATCTTCGGCCAATTGTCGCACTGCTCTTCGGTCCGCCACTGGCGCTCTTGATCGTGTGGCTAGCGCTTCCCAGGCAGTGAGATGTGCCGGGTGAGCATATGAAGAAACGTGCTCTCTGCATCAGATGTGGAAAGGAAGCCGCGTTCTCTGAGGAGCAGCTGGTCCGTCGTCGAGCCAAAGGCGCTCCGATTGAGTTCCCACCCCTCCCGGCGAACATTTGTTTCCGCTGTGCTTTCCAAGACCCGACCATTCGTGCAGACATTGAGGCTTGGCAGGCAAGGACAAACGCGAGGGTTGTCGCAGCCGTTCGTAGAGCTGTCGTTCGGCCACTGGAGATGATCGATCATTTCGTTGATCAACTGAAATGACGAATGAGCGGCGGCCGAGCGGCGGCCCACCGGCGGGCGGGTCCTCCGCGGAGTAAGCGCAATATCCTGAACGACACCGGACAGCCTTGAGAACGCTCCGATGACTGGTTTCCAAACTGAACCCAGGGCGCCCTCGGCGCGATCGCCCTTCGTTACGAGAGTCGCTTGGTACTCCATTCTCGTGTATAGCTACGCGACGTTGCTGTCCGCCCTCTACGGACTTGTACCGCCGCCTGCGGTACCGACGCCCAAGGTCATACCGGAGTCCGAGCTCGCGACGCTGATCACATGGATCCGCGGTGATCTTAATCCGTTGGAAGGCCTGGCACACACCGTAGCACCGACAATACTGAGTTCCAGGGTTGGGATGCTCTTCGCTTTGGCATTGAATGTCGGCACGCTGATCGCCGCCACCGCACTCCTGCGACGGCGCCCGTGGGCTCTCTGGACCTTCATCGTGATGCTGATCCTAGGCGTGGTTGAGGGTGCGGCATCCCTCATATTTGACGTCGTGCCACGGTTCCATACAGTCTGGGCGGTTGGTCTCATCGCCTGGGCGGTGCTGTGCGTGTGGATTACATCCAAGCTTCTCTCGGCGCCGGCTCGGGCGGAGTTTCAGACCCGAGGCCCGGTGCCATGACACCGCACCGGACGGACTCCACGACAAGGTCGTCGCTCCCTACCCGTACGGCCTCACTGACGGGAGGTGCTACGGGCTCCGAGGCAGGTCCCGGTTGTAGAACCACATGGCTTTCTGCAGGTGATCCCACGCCTCGATCGTTCTCTCGTACCCAGCGTTGCCGACTGGAATACTCACGACCGCGAGCCCAAGCGGGACGTAGTAGTGGTTTGCATGAGGGTTCGTGAGCATGGTGATGGCGGTTGCCATCACCAGAGCAAGTGAGGCTGTGCGGAACTTCGCGCCCTGATGATAGAGAGCGCGGAATGCCAAGTAGTGCTGGCGCGTGCTATCCCCAGCGTTCTCAAGAAGGTCGATCCGCGGCGCGGAGAACCACCCACGAAGACGCGCAACTCGGGTGCCCCCGAGCCCCTGGACCAGAGAGCCACGATGGAGACGGAGCGCGCACTGATCGTAGCTGCAGAGCGCCTGTGCGCGGGCCGGGAGAGTCCTCGCGCTGGTCGCGAGGGCGACGATGAGGAGTGGTCGAAGGAGGTGCTTCACTTGTACCTCCCGGGTTTAGTGATTGCTCAGGTGTGAGCCAGTGCCGCGCCACCTGGACGACGTCGCACCGCAAGATTTAGGCGACAGGTTGTATCTAGGGCGTCCGCTCGGCGTCGTTTTCGCGTGCGTCCCCGACATGCACGCCGTTCCACCAGCGCCACTCGTCGATCGCAGCCCGATGCACCCACGCCACACCCTCTGGAGATGCGGACTCAGTTTGTTATGTCAGTTTGTTATGATTGACTGAGGCTCCGTGGGCGGCGACGTAGACGATGAGAAATCCGCGACTTCGAACCTCTTCTTCGTCGGTGTCCCACATCGCGCCTACGGGTTGCTGAACGTCGACGGGAGCGAGAGCGACATGACTTCACCTGGCTGAGCCTCGGCATCCGGTCGTAGTGTCACCAATGCGAGGTCTCTTCCCATGACTACCATTCCCATCGCCAACGACGCGTTCTCTCCACGGTCCGCCTTCGTCACGAGTGTCGGCCGAGGTTTCAGCCTGATGTACGGCATCGCGACCGTGGGCCTCATCTATGGGATCGCGACCCTGACCAGCATCCCTGGCGTGCCCCATTGGCGGCTTCTGATGGCGGCGGCCCTCGTGGTGGATGTCGGTACGTTGATCGCTGCCGTCGGCCTGCTGCGTCGGCGGTCGTGGGCTCGCGCGACCTTCATCGCCGCGCTTTGTGTGAGCCTCGTCCAAAGCTTCGCACTTGCTTGGCTCACGCAAGCTTTCGCGTTGGTTGAGTGGGCCTGGGTGCCGGGCATCGTGGGCTCCGTCCTGCTCTATGCATGGATCATCGCCAAGCTTTGCTCAGCGGGGATCCGTGCAGAGTTTAGAGGGGTTGGTAACAAGGTGGGGTGATTCCTCTCGGATGAATTGAGGGCGACAAGTTGAGCAGCGCTTTCGGGGCTGGTTATACTCCATGCCCGACAGTCCAGGCGCATGACCCGCTCTGACGTGGTAGCGCTCCTCAGTGAGCGAGGCGTCCTCGAGGTGGCCCGATCGGTAGCGGCCCGGTATCACAGGGGCGAACTGCCGCTCGAGGC
>DASPYG010000012.1:0-3021 GCA_035636885.1 Candidatus Nitrosopolaris sp. | reverse complement strand
CGCGACAAGCGCCCATGCCCCCATGCCGACGCCGACTGCGATCACCACGAGGTGCATGACGTCGACAGCAAGGCTCACATCGGGAGTCTAGCGCGCTGCGAATTCGTGGACCCCGCGATTGCATATGTACGCGATGCGTTTGCTTGCGTGAGATTCACGCGTCACGCCTTGAACACAGCAACTTCATCGTGGCCAGAATCGTCGACATTCGGTTCAAGCGCGCTGATGTTGATGTGGTATGGGGCCTCGATGATGACCTGGGCTGTGCATAACTCGCTGCTCTTGCGACATGCCAACGCGCCCGGCACGGCCGCGAGAGCAGCGGGGTTCAAGTGTCCGGTCGACAAAATCGAAGAAATAAAAGAAACGATGGTTTCCGAGACCACCGATAGCGCATAGAATCTCTCCCCATGGTCGGTGGGGGCCTCGACTACAGCGCGCCCTTTCAGCGCGCCATCGAGCTGATTGGAAAACGCTGGACCGGGGCAGTCGTCAAGGCCCTGCTTCCTGGGCCTGCGCGCTTCAATCAGCTGCTCGCCGGCATCCCCGGAATAAGTGATCGAGTCCTCACCGAGAGGCTGCGCGAGCTGGAGACCGAGGGCATCGTCGAGCGGCTCGTCGATCCAGGTCCGCCGGTGCGTGTGAGCTATCGACTCACGTCGCGCGGTCGCGCGCTCCAGCCGGTGCTGGCTGCTGTGGCAGAGTGGGCCGAGAGCTGGCTCGCGACGGCCGCGGCCGCGGTGGGCTGAAAGACACACCTTTTGCGGGCCCTCCCTTCCCGTTGGGCCCATCCCCCCAGCCCGACGCGCCGACCTCGTCAACATATTTCGACTTTCCTCAGCCAACAACCCAGCCTGTTAAGAGAGCCTTCGTTCAGGTGAACGGCCTCCCAGTCGGCCGGACGCTGGCTGATAGGCTTTACCGAATGCCGATTGGCGACTTCCTGCGGCGCCGGCCGGACGCGATGACCTGCCAAGCCTGCGGCTCACCCCTACCCCCCGGCGCGATCTTCTGTCCCGCCTGTGGCGTCAAGGTCGATGACCCGCAGGCCGAGCCACTGCACATCGTCGACCGCACCACCGGCCTTTTCAACGATCGATTCGTGCGGCCCGTGCTCGAGGACGAGCTCGCGCGCGCGCACCGCTACCAGCGCAACCTCGGAGTTCTCCTGGTCGAGGCCAACGGGGTCGGCACCGCGGACGAGGCGCTGAAGACGATGGCGGCCGCGCTCGCCGGCACGGTCCGCGACGTCGACACCCCCGGTGTCCTGGGCCGAACCCCGCCGCAGCTACTCGCCATCCTGCCCGACACCGATGTCGCCGGTACCGCGCATGCGGCCAATCGGGTGCTGTCCGCCGTCAACGAGGCACTCAAGCCAACCGGGGGCCACGCCGCGGTCGGGTTGGTCTGCATCCGCCCCGGCCAACGCGTGCGCGCCGGTGCCGTCATCGAGAGCGCCAGCCGCTCGCTGCGATCCGGCCGGCCCGAGATGATGGGCAAGCCCGCCTGACGCTCGAAATCTATCTCGCCCGCCACGGCGAGACGGAGTGGAGCCTCAACGGGCGTCACACGGGGCGCACCGACCTCCCCCTGACCGCCGCCGGCGAAGCCGAGGCACGGACACTCGGCGACCGGCTCGCAGGCATGACTTTCGACGAGGTCCTGTCCAGCCCTCTCCAGCGCGCCGTTCGCACGGCCGAGCTCGCGGGCTACCCCCATCCGCGTCTGACCCCTTTGCTTCGCGAGGTCGACTACGGCGAGTACGAAGGCATCACGAGCAAAGAGATTCGCGCCAGAGACCCCGGCTGGCAGCTCTATCGCGATGGCTGTCCAGGCGGCGAAACGCCTGCGCAGATCTATGCCAGGGCCCTCGAGCTCATCCTCCTGTGCGAGACCATCAGCGGCCGCGTGCTTGCCTTTGGGCACGGGCACATCCTGCGTGCGGTGGGGGTGGCGTGGGTGCGCCTCGACATCTCGGCTGCCGCCCGGCTCCAGCTCGACGTGGCAACGTTGGGCCGCCTGCGAGACGACCCCGAGCAGGGTCGCCTGATCGCGATGTGGAACGCACCGTGAGAACGGTGCCTCATTCGCGGCGGCGCAAGCTCCAGATGCGGCTGCGCACCCCGGGTAGCCCGGCGAAGACCAGATAGGCCGATGTATCGACGTCGGCGCGATACGTGTGCCGTTCGCCCGGGTTGATGAGGAGCATCTCGCCGGCGGCGACCTGCCCTTGCACTGAGCCATCGTCGAAGTGCAGGTGGCCCACGGTCACGATGAGCGCCACCGGGATGGCGTTGCGGTGCTCGGGGACTTTCTGGCCCGGTTCGAGCCTGAGCCCGACCACGCGCATGGATCCGCAATCGGCGATTTGCTCGAAGCCGAACGCCCGATGCTGGCTCCGCCAGCCTGACGATGCCACTGGATGGATATCATGCGGCCCGCCGCAACGCGTCAACATCAAGCCGTGCGGATCCTCCACGCTACCGGTGTCGAGGGCGCGCGGAGCGCCCAGGGTGTCGTCGTCGTCATCGACGTCCTGCGTTCCTTCACCGTGAGCGCATATGCGCTGGCCGGCGGCGCTCGCGAATGCATCCTCGTCCCGACGGTCGACGAAGCGCTGAGCCTCGCGCGGCAGATCCCCGGCGCCATCATCTCGGCCGAGGAGAACGCACTCCCGATTCCTGGTATCGAGATCAGCAACTCACCCACCAAAATCACTGAGGCCGGCGTCAAGGGCCGCACGCTGGTGCAGCGGTCGACGGCCGGCACGCCGGTGTTGGGGGCGGTGCGATCGGCTGAGGGCACTTTCGCGGGGAGTCTGGTCGTGGCGGGGGCGACGGTGCAAGCCTGCCTGTTAAGACGTCCGAGCACTGTCACGCTGGTCGCATCCGCGGACCACCCCGAGGACCATGCGTGTGCGGAATTCATGGACGCGCTGCTCAACGGCGAACGGATCGAGATCGATCCCCTGCTCGAGCCACTGCGCAACACCGATCGATACCAAAAGGTCATGGCAGGCCT
>DASPYG010000011.1:0-54625 GCA_035636885.1 Candidatus Nitrosopolaris sp. | reverse complement strand
GAGCGGCTGGGGAAGGTCGGTGAGGAGAGTGTCAACGACCTCGCCGAGCACCTGCGCATGAGCCAGCCGCGCATCTCCTGGCACCTGCGCACGCTGAGGGTCGGTGGCATCATTCGCACCCGGCGCGATGGGCGCCAGGTCTACTGCTCACTCGACGTGGAGAACATCGCGCGCATGCGTGTGCGCCTGGATCAACTGCTTGGCATCACGGACCGGATGAAAGTGCAAGAGGAGGTCAGGGCATGAAAAACGGCCAGCGAAACGGCCACAAGGACGGCCAGCACGACGGTAAGGTGCGCGTCGCAATAGTCGGCGTGGGCAACTGCGCGTCTTCGTTCGTGCAGGGGGTCCACTACTACCGCGACGCCTCCCCCAAGACGTTCGTGCCTGGCCTGATGCATGTCAACCTCGGCGGCTACCACGTGCGCGACATCGAGTTCGTCGCCGCATTCGACGTCGACAAGAAGAAGGTCGGGCTCGACCTCGCCGAGGCGATCTTCGCAGGCCCCAACAACACCGTGAAGTTCACGGACGTGCCCAAGTCAGGCGTCAAGGTGCAGCGCGGCATGACGCACGACGGCATCGGCAAGTACCTGTCGGACATCGTCATCAAAGCGCCCGGCGAGACCTCTGATGTGGTCGGCATCCTCAGAAAGACGAAGGCCGACGTGCTGGTCAGCTACCTGCCGGTCGGCTCCGAGGAGGCGACCAAGTGGTATGTCGAGCAGGCGCTGCAGGCCGGCGTCGGTTTCGTCAACTGCATCCCAGTCTTCATCGCCCGCGAGCCTTACTGGCAGAAGCGCTTCACGGAGAAGAACGTTCCGATCATCGGCGACGACATCAAGTCGCAGGTCGGGGCCACCATCATCCACCGCGTGCTCGCCCGTCTCTTCCGCGATCGCGGCGTGAAGCTCGAGCGCACATACCAGCTGAACTTCGGCGGCAACACTGACTTCCTGAACATGCTCGAGCGCGACCGATTGATGTCGAAGAAGATCTCGAAGACACGCTCGGTCACATCGCAGCTCGACTACGACGTCGGCGCTGACAACGTCCACATCGGTCCGTCGGACTACGTGCCGTGGCTGAACGACCGCAAGTGGGCATACATCCGCCTCGAGGGCCGCACCTTCGGTGACGTGCCGTTGAACGTCGAGCTCAAACTCGAGGTGCACGACTCGCCGAACTCGGCAGGCATCGTCATCGACGCCGTTCGCTGCATCAAGCTTGCACTCGACCGCGGCATCGGCGGCGCGCTCGAAGGCCCGAGCTCGTACTTCATGAAGTCGCCTCCGGTGCAGTACAGCGACTCCGAGGCGAAAGGCCTGGTGGAGGAGTTCATCGATGCTGGAAAGGCTGGGCCGAACGGCCGCGTCCGCCGCACCGGGCGTACGAAGCCGGCGACCACCGCTGCTCGCGGGTAGCTATTACGCGGGTGCGCGGATCCTGCGGGCCGTCCCGCCGGGCATCCGTCACGCGGCCGCGGCTCCTGGCGGTGCCGCCTGGTACTGGCTCAGCCCGGCGCAGCGTCGCGCGGCGCTCGACAACTACGCGGCCGCTCTCGGCCGCGAGCCGTCGGATCCGCAGGTCGCGCGCGTGGCGCGGCGCGCCTTTCAGAACTATGGCCGCATGCTCATCGACTTCGTCCTGATGGGCAGCCTGACTCCTGAGGAGCTGCTCGAACGCATCATTCTCGAGAGGCGTGATCTCCTCGACGAGGCGCTGGCCCGCGGCCGCGGCGCCATCATGGCCGTCCCACACATGGGCTCGTGGGATATGGCGGGGTCATACGCAGCAGCGCTGGGCTACAAGATCTCGGCCGTCGCCGAGCGGTTCCCTGGCTCGCTGAACGACGCCGTCGTGCAGACGCGCCGCCGGTTCGGGTTGCACGTGATCATGCTCGGTCGGGCGGCCGTGCGCGCCATTACCGAAGCGCTCAGCGCGAACCACATCGTGGCCCTCCTCTGCGACCTCGAGCAAGGACCTGGTGTGCAGGTGCGTTTCTTCGGCGGGCGCGTAATAGTGCCGGGCGGCCCCGCCGCGATTGCGATCAAGACCGGCGCGCCCCTCATGCCCGCGACACAGTTCCGAACAGCGCCTGGGCGGTACAGCATCCACCTCGAGGCGCCCCTGGATCTGCACGATGGCGAGACCAAAGAGCAGGTGATGCAGCGCGTGGTCGGTCGCTTCGAGGAGTTCATCAGAGAGCGCCCCGACCAGTGGTACGCATTCCGGCCCATGTTCAGGGCTGAGGAGTGAGTGAATGGCGCTGGCGCGCATTCAAAGCAGTGCAATCGTTCGTCGAGCGGTTGCCGCGGCCTTGGGCATATGCCCTTGCGGTCCTGGCGGCGCGATTCGCGTGGTGGTTCTCTCCGCTGGCGCGGCCTCGCCTCGAGTACAACCTCAAGGTCGCGTGCCCCGAGCTCACACCCGCCGAGCTGAGGAAGCTGTCGTGGCTGAATTTCCGCAATCACGCGAAGGCCTACGCCGACCTGATGATGCTGCCGCGCATGAAGGTCGAGGCGATGCGCCCGCTCCTGCATGTAGAGGCCAAGGCCCTTGGGTACCTGGAGGAAGCTCGCGCCGCCGGCAAGGGGGTGATGGTGGTCTCGTGCCACATGGGCTCGTACGAGGTTGTGTCGGCGATCTGGTCGGCGACGCTGGCGCCGGTCAGCCTGTTCGCCGAGGAGCTGGAGCCGCGGGCGCTCTTCGAGTGGTATCGCGATACCAGGGCACGCCTCGGCATCAGCGTGCTGCCCCTTCATCTCGGCGGCCTGCGCAAGGTCACCCAGGCGCTCCACGATCAGGAGATGGTCGTCACCGCGATCGACCGCGACATCACCGGGACCGGCCGGATGATGCCGTTCTTCGGGCGCCCGGCACCGATTCCACTCGGGCCGGCGGCCATCGCCGTGCGCATTGGCACTCCGCTGCTGCCGGTGTGTGTGTACCGGCTTCCAGACGACTCTTACAAGGCCGAGGCCGTGCCGCCCGTGATCGCGGAGCCGACCGGCGACGCCAGGGCCGACGAGGTGCGGGTGACGCAGCAGCTGCTGCGGCATATCGAGGAGTTCATTCGACGCCACCCCGAGCAGTGGCACCTCCCGCACCGAATCTGGGAAGGATCTCCTTGACGATGCCGTCCTTCACGCCGCTCTCCGCGACCCTCCCCCCGTTAAGGGGAGGGGGTACGAGATGAAAGTCGGCCTCGTCTCCCCTTATGACTTTGCGTCGCCCGGCGGCGTGACCGACCACGTCCGCCATCTCGGGCGGGAGCTCCGCCGCCTGGGTCACGAGGTGCGCGTCTTTGCGCCGTCCAGCCGCGCCGATGTGGATTTCGACAGCGCCGAGTTCTACCGCATCGGGAGTCCGATCTCAGTCCCGGTCAACGACTCGGTGGCTCGCATCGCCCTCAGCTTCCACCTCGCCGACCGCGTGGCAGCGATCATCGAGCGCGAGCGGTTCGACATCCTTCACTTCCACGAGCCGTTGATGCCGGCCCTGCCGATAACGATGCTGCGCATGTCGCCCGCGGCCAACGTCGGCACGTTCCACGCATTCGCGAAATCCAACATCGGCTATTTCTACGGCCGCCCGCTGCTTGAGCCATACCTCGCCCACCTGCACCGTGGGATCGCGGTGAGCGAGCCCGCGAAGGCATTCGTGCATCGGTACTTTCCGGACTTCCCGCTCGAGGTCATCCCGAACGGAATCGACACCAGCCTGTTTCATCCTGGGCACGCCCCGATCCGCCACCTTCGCGACGACAAGGTCAACATCCTCTTCGTCGGTCGGCTCGAGAAGCGCAAGGGCCTCGGCTACCTCCTGCGCGGATACGAGTTCATGAAACCGCGCTTCCCCAACAGCCGGCTCATCGTGGTCGGGGACGGACCGCTGCGGAGCAGCGTCGAGTCCTACATATCCAGGCACCGGCTGCCCGACGTGGTGATGGCGGGCTACGTGCCCGACTCGGTGCTGCCTCGGTATTACTGCAGCGCGGACATCTTCTGCGCGCCGGCGACCGGGGCCGAGAGCTTCGGCATCGTCCTGCTCGAGGCGATGGCAACCGGGCTGCCGGTCGTCGCCACGGAGATCGACGGCTACATGTCGGTGCTCGAGCCCGGGCGTGACAGCCTGACCGTGAATCCAAAGAGTTGGGCCGAGCTCGGCGCGGCGCTTGTCATCCTTGCGCGAGACGGCGAGCTGCGCAAGCGCATGGGCGCCTACGGAATCGAGAAAGCGCAGCGGTACTCGTGGGAACAGGTCGCCGGCAGGGTCTTGAATGTCTATGGCGAGGCGCGGAGAGCGCGCGCGCAGCAAGAGGCGGTTGGATCACGAGAGGTGATGAATGTTCACGACGCGGTTTGAGGCCTGGGTCCGGCGCCACGCAGAGGCATTGATGTCGGCGCTCGGCCGCCTCCCGGTGACACCGAACCAGATCACCGTCGTCGGCACGGCGCTGACGTTCGTCGCCGCGGTGCTCACCGCGTCCAGTCACCTTCTTCTGGGCGGGATCGTGTTGGCCTTCGCGGGCACGTTCGACATCCTGGACGGCGCCCTTGCGCGCTCCTCCGGGAGGAGCTATCCCTATGGCGCATTCCTCGACTCCACCCTCGACCGCTACTCCGAAGGCGCGATGTACCTCGGCCTGCTCGCGTATTTCGTGAGCGCCGGCGGCCCGCTCCAGGAGTGGCTCGTGGTCGGCACCGGCGCGGCGCTCGCGGGCTCCTTCCTCGTGAGCTACGTGCGCGCACGGGCCCAAAGCCTCGGATTCACATGCGAGACGGGCCTGTTCGCGCGGCCGGAGCGGGTCGTGGTGACGGTGATCGGGCTGGTTTTCGGGGGCGTCATCCTCGCCGGCGTCGTCTTCCTGCTTGCGATCCTCACCAACCTGACCGCCCTGCAGCGCATTCGCGAGGTCTGGCTGCAGGGGCGCGCGCAGCGGCTCGCCCGCGAGCGCGAGGCCAAGGCCGCGAGCGCCCCGCGAAGCGGCCAACCCGTGAAACCGTAGAAAGCGCGGTGGGGACAGATGTCCCCTCCGCGGACCAACCCCTCTCCTCGGCCATGTTGGGTGGCGCCTGGAAGGGGCACAAGAGACGGCCGGAATTAATCCGGCCTAAGGCTCCCCTTTGGGTTCTGTTTGAAAGTTTCGAGCACCAATCCGATTTTCCGTACAGTTCGAGCGTGGGGGATCCGTTCGCCGGCGTCGCGGGGCACACGCGAGCGCTGGACCAGCTCCGATCGCAGATCGAATCCGGGCGCCTCGCGCACGCCTATCTATTCGTGGGTGAGGCGGGGCTCGGCAAGTCGACCACCGCGCGCGCTCTTGCCGCGGCGCTGCTGCCGGAGGCGGCTCTCCACCGTCACCCCGACTACTGGGAGGACGACCGCATCAAGGCGCTGTCCATCAACGAGCTGAGGTTGCTCCCCGACAAGCCGCCCGAGTTCCACGAGCTGTCGCTGCAGGCATTTCTCAACCTCAAGCCGGCAGTCGGCACTCGCCGGGTGGCGCTGGTCACGAACGTCGGCCGCCTTCGCGACCAGGACCAGGGCGTGCTGCTCAAGACGCTCGAGGAGCCGCACCCGAACCGGGTGATCATGCTCACGACACCCAGCCTGAATCCGTTCGTCGTGCTGCCCACCGTGGTCTCGCGGTGCCAGCGCCTCTTCTTTCATCCCGTTCCGGCGCCCGAGATCGAAAAGCTGCTCCTCGGCCTGGACGTCGAGCCGGGCCGCGCGCACCTGCTGGCGGAGCTCGCGCGGGGCCGCCCCGGCTGGGCCCTGCGGGTCGCCGGCGACGAAGGCGTGATCGATATGCACGAGGAGTGGACGCGGCGTCTCGAGGAGGTGTTCGGGGCGCCTGCCGACGTGCCGCTGCACGTCGCGGCCGAGCTCGACAGCAGCCAGATGGCCTGGCGCCGCAGCGAGGGCGAGGTCGAAGATCCCGCGCTTTTCGCGATAGCGAGCTGGCAGATCGAGCTGCGCCGCCGGATGTTCTCCAGCCGCGGCCGGGAGCAGGGCCGCTGGGCGCGCCTGCTCGAGCTCTCATACGACACGCTCGGCTACCTGGAGCAGAACGTGAGCCCCCGGCTTGCGTTCGAGACTTTCTTGCTCGAATGTCGCAAAGCTTCCTGAAAAAGGCGCTCGAGGGCTACAAGCCCTACCTGCCGGGCGAGCAGCCCCCCGATGGCGAGGACTGGGTCAAGCTCAACACCAACGAATCGCCGCTGCCCCCTTCGCCGAAGGTCATCGCGGCGATCAAGGCCGCAACGGGCGAATCACTTCGGCTGTACCCAAGCCCCACCGCGGCCCCCGCGCGGCAGGCGATCGCGGCGCATTTACGGCTCGACGCGAGCCAGGTCGCGCTTGGCAACGGCGGCGACGAGCTGATCGAGATGTGCTTCCGCGCGTTCGCGGGGGCGGGGGATCGGGTCGCGTACTCCACCCCGACCTATCCGCTGTTCGACCCGCTGTGCCGGCTGCACGAGGTGACCCCCTCGGTCCATCCAACCGCCGAAGGGTGGACATGGACCCCCGAGCTCGTCGAGGACCCGGCGCCTCTCAAGTTCCTGGTCAACCCAAACTCGCCGACCGGGACTCACCACAGCCGTATGTCCGTCAAGCGCGTCCTGGCGCGATCTCGAGGCGTGGTGGTGCTGGATGAGGCCTATGTCGACTTCGCGCCGGAGTCACAGCTCGAGCTGATCGACAAGCACCCCAACCTCCTCATCCTGCGCACGATGTCGAAGTCGTATGCGCTGGCAGGCATGCGAATCGGCTTTGCGCTGGGCAACCCTCAGCTGATCTCCGCTTTGGATGCGGTCAGGGATTCCTACAACATGGATCGCCTCGCCATCGCCGCCGCGATGGCCGCAATCGACGATGAGGAGCACCATCGCAAGATCGTCGACCACGTAGTCTCCGAACGCGCTTGGCTCGAGGACCAGCTGCGCGAGGAGGGGTTCGAGCATTCGCCGTCAGCCGCCAACTTCGTGTTCGTGAAGCCGTCTCGGGGTGGGTCGGCGGCAGCGATCGCAGACGCTCTGCGCGAGCGCCGGGTGCTCGTCCGCCACTACGATCGGGAGCCGATCGCGGGTTGGTTCCGCATCACCATCGGCACGCGCGAGCAGCATCAGCGGCTGCTGTCCGCTTTGAAGGAGATCATTTGAGCTCGACACCTACCCGCGACGAGGCCTGGGAGCTGGTGACCTCGATCACGCAGTCCGATCAGCTACGGCGGCACATGCGCAGCGTCGAGGCGGCGATGCGCGCGTACGCGCGGCGCTTCGGCGAGGATGAGGAGCGCTGGGCGGTGCTGGGTCTCATCCACGACTGGGACTACGAATCCGGGCCGACCCAGGAGCTGCACCCGATGCGCGGAATCACGATGCTGCGGGAGAAGGGCTGGCCCGAGGACATCCTCGACGACATCGCCTCGCATGCCGATTACCTCGACGTCCCCCGCGACTCGAACATCCGCAAGGCGCTCAACGCGGTCGACGAGATGTGCGGGTTCATCATCGCGTGCGCGCTCGTCAAGCCCGACAAATCGCTGAGCGCGGTGGAGCCGAGCACGGTGCGCAAGAAGATGAAGGACAAGGCATTCGCGCGGGGCGTGCATCGCGAAGAGCTCACGGCGGGCGCGGCGGCGCTCGGTATACCCTTCGACGAGCACGTGGAGATCGTCCGCGATGCTCTGAAGCCGATCGCACAGGAGTTGGGGTTGAATCCGTGAGCAGCAAACCGAAGCCGCGGGTCCTCCTCATGCACCCAATCCTGGATCCTGGCCCCGCCATCCTCGCGGAATCCGCCGAGGTGATCGAATACTCGCCCGACCTCCCGCTCGACGAGGCATACATCCGGCAGGCGGCCGAGGGCTGCGTCGGCATCGTGAGCCAGCTGATGGATCCGATTCGTGATGGCGTGCTGTCAACGCCTGGGCTGAAGATCGTCAGCAACGTCGCTGTCGGCTTCGACAACATCGACGTGCCTGCAGCGACTACACGCAAGGTGATGGTCACGAACACGCCAGGCGTGCTCGACGATGCCACCTCTGATTTCGCGTTCACCTTGCTGATGGCCACCGCGCGCAGGGTCGTCGAGGCGGACTACTTCGCCCGGTCGGGTCAGTTCAAGGGCTGGGCGATCGACATGATGCTCGGCGCCGACGTGTTCAACGCGACCCTGGGCATCATCGGCATCGGCCGCATCGGCCGCGGCATGGCGCATCGGGCCAAGGGCTTCAACATGCGCGTCCTCTATTACGACCCGTACCCATTGCCGCCGGACGCCGAGCAGCAGCTCGGCGCGACGCGGGTGGAGCTGGCCCGGCTGCTTGCGGAGTCGGACTTCATCTCGGTGCACGTGCCTCTGACCCCGGAGACGCAGCACCTCCTGAGCACGCCGCAGTTCGGACAGATGAAAGGCACGGCCATCGTGATCAACACCTCGCGGGGACCCGTGATCGACGAGGCGGCGCTTGTCGAGGCGCTCACCGCGAAAAAGATCGCGGGCGCCGGCCTTGATGTTTATGAGCGAGAGCCGGCGATCCATCCGGGGCTCATCCCGATGCCCAACGTCGTGCTCGCCCCGCACATCGCCAGCGCAACGGTGCGCACCCGTTCCGAGATGTCGGCTATGGCCGCGCGCAACATGGCCACCGCGGTCCGAGGCGGGCGCCCGCCGAACCTGCTCAACCCCGAGGTCAAGAAGTAGCGGTCGCAACGCGGTACCGGTTGCTTGCCCTCGACCTCGACGGCACGGTCATCGACGCGCGCCTGAACCTCGATCCGCGCGATGTCGACGCGGTGGCGAAGATCGTCGGCGCGGGCATCGATGTGATCGCGTGCACAGGCCGGCCGTTTCCGGGCTCGCTGCCTTGGGTGTACAAGCTCGGGCTCGAGGGACCGATCATCTGCTACCAGGGAGCGCAGGTCCGCGCGCTGGACGGCGGGGTGATCCTCGACCGCGGAATTGCACATGACCTGGCGATGGAGGTGATTCGATTCGCGCGCGAGCGAAAGCTCCACGTCCAAGCGTATCGTGACGACCAGCTGCTCGTCGAGCGCGACCGCGCCGAGGCCCAGGAATACGCGGGGCATGCCGGCATGGAGATCCACGTTGTCGACGACTTTGACCATGCGATGGGCGCCACGACGCCCAAGCTCGTCATCGTCGCCGCCAGCGTCACGCTGGAGGCGCTGCTGCCAGAGGTGCGCAGGCGCTGGGCCGGACATCTCAACGTGGCCACGTCCATGCCGACATACCTCGAGTTCACGAGCGTCGAGAGTGACAAGGCGACTGCCCTGCAATACGTGTGTGACCGCATGGGCGTAGCCCAGGCGGAGACGGTGGCGGTCGGGGACGGGCGCAACGACGCCTCGATGATCGAGTGGGCGGGTCTTGGCATCGCCATCGAGGGTTCGCCGCCAGAGGTGCAGGCGGCTGCTGATCGCACTATCCCCGGCCCCGGCCGTGGTGGAATCAAGCAGCTTGCCGACCTGTTGCTCCGATCATGAGCACCCTGCTCCTCGTGCACGCGCATCCCGACGATGAGGCGATATCGACAGGCGGCGTGATGATGAAGGCTCGCGCGGACGGCCACCGCGTCGTGCTTGTCACCGCAACACGCGGCGAGGTGGGCGAGATCTACAACATGGACGAGACGGCCACGCGCCCACACCTGGGTGAGGTCCGTGAGCGGGAGCTCGAGAACGCCGCACGGATCCTCGGCGTCAACCGCGGCGAGTTTCTCGACTACCGCGACTCGGGCATGGTGGGCACCGCTGACAACGAAAACCCGAAGTCGTTCCACCAGGCGCCTCTGAACGAAGCGGCGGCCAAGCTGGCCGCCATCCTCCGCGAGGAGAAGCCCGAAGTCGTGGTGACGTACGCGGAGGATGGCATCTATGGTCACCCGGACCACGTCAAGGCGCATTTCGTGACCATCGCCGCGCTCGATGCGATGCTGCGATCGAGCGAGCCGTGGACTCCCAAGAAGCTGTACTACACGGCGATCCCCCGCTCGTTGATGCAGAAGTTCATGGAGCAGATGCCGGAGGAGGCGCGGCGGGAGGACACCGGTATCAGGATCGAGGGCACCCCGGACGAGCTGGTGACTACGAAGGTGGACGTCGACGACTACGTCGACCGCAAGCGTGAGGCGTTCGCAGCCCACGTCAGCCAGAACGATCCGAACTCATGGTTTGCGACGATGGCCGACCAGATCTACCGGCTGGCGTTCGGTACCGAGTACTACCAGCTGGCGCGGGGCAAACCGGGGTCGGCGCTGCCGGAGAGCGACCTGTTCGCGGGGATCAGCTAGAGCAGGACCACTGCGCCTGGTTCTCGTCCCACCCGAGCCTGAACCACTCCAGCGTGATTGATCCGGAGCACATCTTCCCACCCACGACCGCATCAATCGGGTAGCTGACACGTCCGAACTCCCACTGCGGGGCGCCCAATCGATACGCGGTGACGTCATTCGACAGCAGCCGGTGCTCGTTGAACAGGCCCTCGATCACGAGCGGTGGACGGCCGAAGTAGTCGAAGGCGATCGTGAACACCAATGCGACCAGCAGGACGATTCCCAGCGCGCGTCTGGCCCCGGCAGGCGGGCGCCGAGTCGCCAGCGGATCGACCGCCAGGGTTTCGTCTCTACGCACCAACGTGGTGCCCGCCCATTTGTCGCCGATTCGCTGGCTGTTGACCGTCCCCAGCACGAACAAGCCACCCAGCAGGTAAAAGCCGGGCAGGACGTCGACGAGCCTCAACACATTGCGAGTCAACACGGAACCCATTCCGAGCGGCCGGCCGTCGACGCGAACCACGCATAGCCCGCACAGGATCTTGCCGAGGCTCGCGCCAAAGAGGGCTTCTGGCACGGTGTAGTACGCCAGCCAGAGCAAAGTGAGCACCGGCCACGCGACCGTGGTGATGGTCGTGTAGTAGGCGAAGGTGCGACCCGGCGCGAGGGGCGCACCTGATGTGACCTGGGTGATGCCATAGACGTTGTTGATCACGAGTGAGAGAACCCAGAAGAAGATGAGGTCGAGGATCAGCGCGCTGAATCGGCGCCTGCGGGCCAGCCGGGCCTCGAGCGCCAGCTCCGAAGGTATCCCCGACAATGCGGGGGCAACCGCCATCGCGCGCAGATCATGCCACCAAATCCCGCCGCGTAGACTCAGAACGCAGCCATGGAAGTAGTCAGGATCACGCCCCGCGGGTACTGCCACGGCGTGGTCGATGCGTTCCGGATCGCCAAAAAGGTCCGCGACGAGACCCCCGGGCCGGTGCACATGCTCGGCATGCTCGTCCACAACACCCACGCCACCGACGACCTCCAGGCGCAGGGCATCGCGCTCGTCGACCCGCCCGACCGGCTGGCCGGCCTCAACCAGATCAAGGAAGGAACGGTCATCTTCACGGCGCACGGTGTCTCCCCCCAGGTCAAGCAGCGCGCGGCCGAGCTCGGCCTCAACGCGATCGACGCCACCTGCTCGGACGTTGTCCGCACGCACGAGCTGGTCGCCGATCTTGCGCGGAAGGGCTACGAGGTCGTTTACATCGGGCGTAAGGGGCATCCCGAGCCGGAAGGTGTCGTGGGCGAGGCGCCCGGCAAGGTGCACCTGGTCCAGGATCCAGAGGACATCGAGGCGCTCGAGCTCGTAGGTGACCGCATCGCGGTCACCTGCCAGACCACCCTGTCCGTCTGGGACACGGAGGACCTGATCGGCCGCGTCAGGTCGCGCTACCCGCAGGCGGAGGTCCACAACGAGATCTGCCGGGCCACCCAGGAGCGGCAGGAGGCGGCCGTCGAGGCGGCCAAGGACGTCGACGTGGTGATCGTGGTCGGCAGCCCGCGCTCTTCGAACTCCCTGCGCCTGGTCGAGGTGGTCAAGAAGCTGGGCCAGAAGCCGGCCTACCTGGTCGACCGGCTGGAGGACCTCGACCTGGCCTGGCTGAAGGGCGCGAAGAAGGTGGGCGTCACGAGTGGCGCTTCGACCCCGTCGCAGCTGACGCGGCGGGTCATCGAGTACATCGAAGCCCTCGAACCGCCGACCTAGTGCGCCCCGGGGAGGGACGTATAGAGCTCGAGTCCCCCCACGCCTCCCTCCCCGCTGCGGCGAGGGTGACAGGCTCTAGGTTCTTCGCAGGCGCTTGATTACTCGGCTGAGGGCGCCGGTCTGGGCAGCCGACGGGGCTGCGGCGGCCGGCGATGGGAGTGGTGGCGGCTCGGGGGCGGGGTTGGCAGGCGGGGCGGGTCCGTTGCTCGTCGAGCCCGTGCTCGTTCGCGACCTTCGCCTTCGGCGGCGCCTGGGCGCGCCCGTCTTCTCCTGAGCCGTGGGTTTGGTTGGGGCTTCGACGGCCGCCGGCTGCACGTCGGCAGGAGGCGACCCGGCGGAGGTGCGGCGGCCGCGGCGCCGCCGCGGGGCTGCAGCCGGCGGGGCGGCGGAGTCGGTCGCGGGCAGCCGCGCGGCGTGGGCCTTCCGCCTGACGCTTGCCCCGACCTCGCCCTCCGCGCACAGCGCGCCATCGGCGGTGTGGACGTCCACCCGCCAGACGACGATGGCGGTGGGTGCGCCGCCGACGGGCGGGCGCTTCTGAGTGAGCGTCCAGCGGGCGTAGATCGTTTCGCCGGCCTTCACCGGCCGAGGGAACTTCCAGTTCAGCCACTCCCACTCGGCGATCGACGGCACTGGCATGTCCATGGTCCCCAGGCCGATGGCCGCGGCAACCAGGAGGGCAGGTGGCGCGAAGCGCGACCCCGCGTGGACGACGTCGATCGCAAGCGGGGAGAAGTCGCCGGCCACGGCGGCAAAGAGCGCGACCTCAGATTCCGAGATGGTGCGCCGCCGCGTGGTCCACTCGCCACCGAGGGGCAGGTCGTCGAAAGAGATCGGATCCAGGTCGGGAGCGAGTATAGCGGGATCAAGATTTGAGGCCCGGGCGTTACCCTATGGCGAGTTCGTCCCGGGGAGGGTTTTTTGCCGGATATAGCGTCGGTTCTGTTGATCACCTCCGTGCTTTTCATCATCGCGGTGGTGCTCTTGACGATCGCGCTCATGCGGATGCGCGGCATGACGCGCCGCCTGCAGGAGGCGCTCGAGGACGAAAGCGGCGCCCGGGACCGCGCCGCTTTGCTTCTGGCCATGGCCTCCGCGGTCAACTCCTCGTTGGGCCTCGAGGAGGTTCTCGATGTCGCGATCAGGCACGCCGGGCGGATCATGGGCGCCGTCGCCGGCGCGATGTACCTGGTGGTGCCCGGCAAGACGGAGATGCGCCGGCAGGCGCAGTACGGCCTGACGCACCGTCCCCGCGGCAGCGTGCGTGCGCTCACCGAGGAGCCGCTTCGTTCTGCGCTGGCCGCGATGCGACCGGTGGTGGTCCGGCTCGCCGAGGAGTCGGCACCGGGGCTCGAGGCGGGAGGCCACCCGCAGCACGTCCTGGTCGTCCCGGTGCAGCGCGCCGCCCAGCTCATGGGCGCGCTTGAGCTGTACCTGACCGCGTGGCGCGAGCTGACCGAGGACCAGAGCGACCTGCTGATCGGTGTGGCCTCGCAGGCCGCCATCGCCATCCGGCACGCGCAGCTCTTCCAGGCGCAGGAGGAGAACGCGCTCACCGACGAGCTCACCAAATTGCCCAACCGTCGCGCGCTGGCCCAGCAGTTCCTCAAGGAGATGCAGCGCGCGCGGCGCCATCACAAGCCGATCGCGTTTCTAATGGTCGACCTCGACCACTTCAAGCAGGTCAATGACACGTACGGCCACCTACACGGTGACGCCGTGCTCGCCGAGCTCGCCTCCATCATCAGCACCGGCGCGCGCGAGTCGGACGTTTGCGCACGCTACGGCGGTGAAGAGTTCGCGCTCGTCCTCCACGAGACGAACGACGCCGGTGCGCGAATCCTCGCCGAGCGCATTCGCGCGAAGGTCGCCGCTCACACATTTCCGGGCGGCCTGAAGCTCACCATCAGCATCGGTGTGGCCGCCACCTCCGAAGCTTCGTTGTTCACGAGCCTGATCGAGCGGGCCGACCAGGCGCTCTACGCGGCCAAGATGGGCGGCCGCAACCAGGTCAGGGTCTCTGACATGAAGGCCGCACCCTCGAAGCAACAGCAGCACGCATAAAGTCGCGGAGGGGACGGCCGGAATAAATCCGGCCTAAAGCTCCACTCGGCTTTATTCAAATAGCACTATTGGTCTCGTGGCCCACTACTGTGTCCGGTGCGGGACCGAGCTCGAGACCCGGATCATCGAAGGCCGCGAGATGGAAGCTTGCCCGAACGACGACTTCATCCTGTGGCGGGACCCGAAGGTCGCGTCGGCCGTCGTGGTCGAGGCCGACGGCGGCATCGTGCTGGGCCGCCGATCCATCGAACCGGGCTACGGGCTGTGGTGCTTACCCGGCGGATTCGTCAACGACGACGAGCACCCTGCCGATGCAGCGAGGCGCGAATGTCTGGAGGAGATCAGCGCCGCCGTCGAGCTGACCTCGCTGATCGGCGTCTACCACGTCCCCAAGACGGACGCGCCGAGCATGGTCGGCATCGCGTATCGCGCACGCCTCGTTGATGGCGCGGAGCTGAAGGCAGGATCGGAGATGCTGGAGCTGGGAGTCTTTCCGGTCGATTCGCTGCCACCGCTTGCGTTCCCAAGCCATCGCCAGGTCATCGAGCAATTCCTCACGTCCCCGGAGCCGGCGGCGGCAGCCTCACGCCGGCGCGTCGCAGCAGGGGCTCCGAGTGGAAAGCGGCCATCAACAACGCCAGCCCTGTCGCGACCACGGCGCACGCGGTGAACCCTGCCGCGTAGCCGTAGTTCTGGACGACCGGGCCGAAGGCGAGCGGTCCCGCCGCGAGGCCGAGGAAAAGGACCGTTCCGTACATACCCATGGTGACGCCCCGCGTCGACACGGCGGAAAGGTCACCGAACACCACACCCATCGCGACGTAGGCCGTGGCCATGAACGGCGTCGCCACGATGAGCGCGATCGCCGGCGCCCAGAAGCCCGACAGGTGGCCGAGGATGACGATCGTCGCCGACCACACCACCACACCGACGAACACGATCGGCCAGCGCTGCCGTGCACGGTCGACCAATCGTCCTCCGGGAATTCGCGAGGCGCCGTTGGCCACGGCTTGCAGGGCCAGCAGGAGGCCGACCTGGGAGCTCGGCAGGCGAAGCGCCTCCTTGCCGAATATCGGGAGGAATGCGCCAACGGTGCCCCACGCCAACGTCGCTGACACAAGGCCGACAACCATCGGCCAGAAGGATCGCTGAGATACCAGCGCTCGCAGCGGCTCGCGCAGCGAGAGCCCGCGCTGTGAGGACTGCCGCGTACCGCTGGCGGCGATGGCGCCCGGGATCGTGAAGACCAGCATCGCCGTCGTCACCGCCAGGTCCGTGCGGATGTCGATCTTCGTGAGCAGGAGCCCGGCGATCGAAGGGCCGATGAAGAAACCTGCCTGCATCGAGAAGGTGAGCCATCCCATCGCGCGGCCGAGCCGGCCGGGCTTGACCGACTCCGTGATCGCCGAGAACAGCGCGGCCTGCTGCGCCCCTGAGCCGAGCCCGCCGGCGATCTGCCAGATGAACAGTGGGAGGACGGTTGTCGTGGCAGCCGACGCCAGCTGCGAGCCGCCGGCGACGATTAGCGAGAAGATCAGCAGCGATCGCGCGCCGAAACGGTCGATGAGAAGGCCGGACGGCAGCGAGAGCAGCGCGGCCGCCAGCGTGGCCACCGAGAACAGAGCGCCGACCTGGAAGCGATCCGCCCCGAGGTCGTGCGCATAGAGCGGGACCGTCAGGCCGCGAGCGGACAGGGCGGCGAAAGAAGCACCGGCCGCCACATAGATGGCAAGCGTCCGTCGCGATTCGAGGACGCGCACCACCCATAAGATACCGACGCATGGTCCGCGAGCGGGTCGGCGACTGGCGACTGGCCTGGCGCTTCGCGTTGGCGGGCCTGATCGCCGGGGTGTTCGTGTCCACTTTCGCATCCACGGGCTTGATCAGCCGGTCGTTCGACGCCGCGCAGGACCAGCTGTACCCTGCTCCACCGGCCGATCCGCGCATAACGCTGATCGCGATCGACCAGCGGTCGAAGGACGACCTCGGCGCGTATCCGTGGCTCAACTCGTACCACGCCAAGGTGATCAACTACCTGGCGAGCCTCCACCCGAAGGTGATCCTTTACGACGTCATCTTCGACCACCTCACAGGCATCGACCCAGAGACATTGGGGCAGCCCAAGCCGGACAACACCGACGACGACCTTGCAGCAGCGATCAAGGCCGCCGGCAACGTGGTCCTCGTCTGCACAGCCGATGACGCGCCCCGGCCGGAATTCTCGACGGCGGCGGCGGTGGTGGGCGATCGCGGACTGGGCTCACCCGATGCCGCCGACTCCGTACGTGGCGTCGAGCTGCGTCCAAAGAAATCCTGTCCAGAGAACGAAGGCGATGAGCCCGCCTTCATCGAAGCGTTGAGGATCGCCGAAGCCATCAACGTTCCGCTGGTCACGAACAAGGCCGGCACCGAGACGACCTTCGGGCCGCACCACATTCCTCTGGCGGGCAACCAGATGCTGATCAACTTCACCAAAGGCGCAAGCCCCACTTGCGCGTACGTGGACGCGCTGAACGCCAGCTGTCTGCATCCGGAATCCATCACCGGCCACATCGTGGTGGTCGGCACCAAGCTCATCGACGCCGGCGATGTGTACTCGCAGGCGGTCAACTTCCCCCACGACCTCACCTTCTGCCCGACAAGTCGGCAGAGCTGCATGCTCGACAACCAGAACTACGGCTATCGAATCCTCGGCGACGCGATGAGCACGATCCTTTCGGACCGCTACATCCGCATCCAGCCGCCCATCTCGCTGTATCTCGCGATCCTGCTGCTCTCGACGATCGTCGGCCTGGTCGTCTACCTGCCTTCGTTCCGCAACGGCATGCTCATCACCGCGGGAATCCTGCTCGCGTATTTCGCGGTCATCGTGGGGCTCGGCCAGAACGGCTATCTTGCCGATCCTCTATTCGCGCCGATCGCTGTCGCCCTCGCCGCGATCTTCTCACTCGGCGCTCGCTACGTGCTGGAAGAACGGGAGAGGCGCAAGGTGGAGCTGATCTTCGGCCACTGGGTCGATCCGCGCATCGCGCGCCAGCTCGCGGCCTCGAAGTCGATCGACGAGATCATCTCGCGTGGGGAGCGGCGCGACCTGACGATGCTTTTCGTCGATATTCGAGGGTTCACCGCGATGTCCGAAGCCATGCGCGCCGAGGACGTGCTGGCAGTCATCCAGGATTACCTCGAGGAGCTGACCGCCCTCATCTTCAAGTGGGACGGCACCATCGACAAATACGTCGGCGATGAGATCGTGGCGATCTGGAATGCACCCGTTCCGCAGCCGAGCCACGCTCTGTTGGCGCTTCGCTGCGCGTACGACCTGGTCAACTCAGCACCTGGGCTGCTCGCAAAGCTCGCCTCCAGGGGCCTGCCGCCGATCAGCTGGGGGGTGGGCATCAACACAGGTCCGGCCGTCGTCGGCAACATGGGCAGCAAGGACAGGCTGCAGTACACCGCGCTCGGCGACACGGTGAACACGGCGGCGCGATTCTGCGGGGCAGCGGAGCCGTTCACCGTCATCATCGGCCAGCCGACGTTTGATGCCTGCGCACAGGTCGTCGCCGTCGACCAGGTGCCCGGGATCCAGCTCAAGGGCAAGTCGGCAGAGACGTTCCGAGTGTTTCGCGTGAGCGCGATTCGCGAAGACCCAACGTCGCCATGGGTGCCCTTTCCGACCGACGCGGCAGTGGCCGCGTACTCTGCGCAGAAGAGGATTTACGCATGGCAATCGGTGTTCGCATCGGGGCCGCCTGAGCCATGAGCATCCAGCGCGCCTGGGAGCTCCTCGCGTCCGCTCGCGCAGGGCTCGCGTTGACCGGCGCAGGTGTCTCGGCCGAGAGCGGCATCCCGACGTTTCGTGGTGAGGGCGGTTTGTGGTCGCGATACGACCCGGTGAAGGTCGCGTCCTTGGACACCTTCCTGGAGGATCCGGCGGCTTACTGGAAGGTCGCTCGAGAACGCGGCCCGGCCGTGCTCGCGGCTTGCCCCAATCCTGGCCACCTCGCTCTCGCCGCACTGGAGAACGCGGGGCACCTGGTGGCCGTCATCACCCAGAACACCGACGGCCTGCACCAGGACGCGGGCAGCCGCCGGGTCATCGAGCTCCATGGCTCGGGTCGCGTGGTCGAGTGTCTCGATTGCGGTACGCGCGAGCAGCGCGCCGACGTCCAGTCGCGGCTCGATGTGGAGATGCCGCCACGATGCCGCGCTTGTGGCGGCGTCTTCCTCAAGCCCACGGTCGTGCTGTTCGGCGAGGCGATGCCGATCCCGGCCGTCGAAGAGGCTTTCGCGCTGGCGAAGGCCGCCGACGTGATGCTGGTCGTCGGTTCCTCGCTCGTGGTGTACCCGGCCGCGCACGTGCCGCTCAAAGCCGTCGAATCGGGCGCCGCGCTGATCGTGGTCAACGCCGAGCCGACCCCTCTCGACCGGCTCGCAACAGTGGTCATCCACGGGCGTTCGGGTGAGGTTCTGCCCCAGTTGGCGGCCCTGATTTCAGCCGCCTAAGACCGTGAGGCTGCCGGCGCTGACGTGCTCGCCGCCGACAACGAGCCTGCCGGTCGCATCGATGTCGCGAGCGGTGCCCTCGATCACACGGTCGCCGATCTCGATACGCACTTTCTTGCCGATGGTGTCCGAAAGCTCGCGCCAGCGGGCGACGACCTCGGCCGCCGGTGCCGAGGTCCATCGCTCGAGCGCCGGCCGCAGCCGGTCCAGGAGCTGATCACGCGACTCGTCCAGCTTGGCCGCGCCTTCCGGTGCCCAGCCCAGGTTGACCCCGATTCCACAGATCGCCTTCGAAGGGGTCGACTCGACCAGGATGCCGCCAACTTTTCTCCCGTCGAGCAAGAGATCGTTGGGCCATTTCAGGCGCACGCCCCTGCCGCACGCCTCGGCGGCGGCCACACCCGCGGCAAGGCTGAGGAGGGGATCGGGGGCGAGCACGAAAGAGACGAGCAGCGCCGTGCCCGGCGGCGCCTCCCATCGATGCGAGAGTCGACCGCGGCCGGCGGTTTGATGATCCGCCACCACCACAGAGCCGATCGGCAGGTCGCGAGCCACGTCCTGGGTCGAGGTGACGACCGCTCGGCGGACGATCGGTGGCCTCTGCATCTGGGCCCTAAGCTAACTGTGTGAAGGTCCACCGCGCGGCCACGCTGGTGGTAATGATGGTGCTGTCCGTCCTGCTGCTCGGAATGATGATGATCACCGCGGTAGGCACCTTCGACGGCCGCAGCCTCATCGCGCTTGTCGTGGTCGTGGTCGCGGCAGCCGCGGGGGGCATCGGATTCAGCTGGAAGCGTTACTACCGCCGCTGAGTTTGAGATAGGCATGCTGCGGCTCGGTTACAAGGCTTCCGCCGAACAGTTCGGCTCGCGGGCGTTGCTCGACTTTGCCGTCGACGCGGAGCACAACGGATTCGACAGCGTGTTCGTCAGCGATCATTTCCAGCCCTGGCGTCACTCCGACGGTCACGCGCCATTCGCGTTCGCATGGCTGGGGGCGACCGGCGAGCGCACGCAGCGCGTGCTCCTCGGAACCTCTGTCGTCACGCCGACCTTCCGCTACCACCCCGCGATCATCGCTCAGGCTTTCGGGACGCTGGGTTCTCTGAACCCGGGACGCATCATCCTCGGCGTGGGGACCGGGGAGCACCTCAACGAGGGCGCCCTCGGCATCGCGTGGCCCGACAACAAGGAGAGATTCGCGCGGCTTCGCGAAGCGGTGAAGCTCATCAAGCTTCTGTGGACCGAGGACAGCGTTACGTTTGACGGCGAGTACTACCACACGCGAAACGCGACCATTTACGACAAACCCGCGGCCCCGATCCCGATTTACGTCAGCGCGGGCGGACCACAGGTCGCGAAGTACGCGGGGCGGGCCGGTGACGGCCTCATCTGCACGTCGGGCAAGGGCATGGAGCTCTATTCGGAGCAGCTGCTGCCGGCGTTCGCCGAGGGCGCGACGACAGAAGGGCGCGATCCGGGCAAGCTGGACAGGATGATCGAGCTCAAGGTCTCATATGACATTGACCGGAGCCGGGCGATGGAAGACACCAAGATCTGGGCCGCGCTCGCGCTGCCTGCCGAAGTCAAGGCCGGCGTGGACGATCCGCGTGAGATGGAAAGGCTCGCTCGACAGGTCGAAGGCGAGGCCCACCGGCGCTGGCTCGTATCGAGCGACCCTGATGAGCACCTCGAACAGCTGCGGCCCTACCTCGAGCTTGACTTCACGCATCTCGTCTTCCATGCTCCCGGGAACGACCAGGCGCGTTTCTTGAAGCTGTACGGCTCGCAGATCTTGCCTCGCATACGCGAGCGCTGGGGAAGCGCGTGAGCGCCTGGGTTGTCGTGTTGGTCAAAGACTTTGGTTCCGCCAAGCAGCGGTTGGGCCCAGCGCTCGATCCTTCCCAACGCAGCGCGCTTGCGCGCACCAACGCGACTCGCGCGATTCGAGCCGCGGCGGCGGGCGATCGCGTGCTGGTGGTGGCCGGGAGCAATGAGGTGGCGACCCTAGCGGCGGAGCTCGGGGCCGAGGTGCTCGTCGAGCCGCGCCAGGAAGGTCAGAACGTGGCGGCGCAGCGCGGCATCGCGCATGCGACCGGCGCTGGCGCTGAATCTGTGCTGCTGCTGTCGAGCGATCTTCCGCTGGTGACGAAGCAGTCGGTCGAAGACCTGCTGGGGGCCGCAAACGCTGTTGCACAGCCGGCCGTGATAGCCGTGCCCGCGATCGGTCGAGGCGGCACCAACGCGCTGTACTTGAATCCTCCGCACGCCATCGGGCTCCACTTCGGCGACGATTCCCTGGCGTCGTTTCGGCGCGAGGCGCAGGCCAAGGGTGTGCGCTTCGTGATCTATCGCTCGGCGGAAATGGCTCTCGACCTGGACGAACCCGCCGACCTGGCACGGCTGCGTCGGGCGGTGTGAACCGACTCGAGCTGTTCGCCGTGGAGGGCCTTCCTGAGGTCCGGCCCGGCGCCGACCTCGGCGATCTCATCTGCTCGCACGCGAAGCTCGAGCCCTCGGATGTGCTCGTGGTCGCGCAGAAAGTGGTGTCGAAGTCGGAAGGGAGGCTGCGGGCCCTGGCCGAGGTCGAGGCGAGCGACGAGGCCAAGAGAATCGCTGCGCAGCTTGTCGCTTTGCCAGATCCTCGCTTCGTCCAGGTGGTCCTCGACGAGAGCGTCCGGGTCCTGCGATCGCGGCGCGTGTTGATCACAGAGACCCGCCACGGTTTCGTGTGCGCCAACTCCGGCGTGGACCAGTCCAACGTCACCGAGCCGGGCATGGTCACGCTGCTGCCCGTCGACCCGGATGCGAGCGCGCGCGCTGTCCGGCAGCGCATCCGCCAACGATGCGGGGTCGATGTCGCCGTCATCGTCTCGGACACGTTCGGGCGCCCGTGGCGGCTGGGCATCGTGAACGTGGCGCTCGGAGTTTCAGGATTGCCGGGCCTGATCGACCTGCGCGGGACGCCGGACGACGCCGGCCGGGAGATGCATGCCACCGTGCTCGCGCTGGCGGACGACCTCGCGTCGGCCGCTGGTGTGGTCATGGGCAAGACCGCGCGTGCTCCGGTCGTGGTCGTCCGTGGTGTCGAGATGGTCGGCGATGGGAGCGGGCGCGACCTGATCCGTCCGGCTGCTGAGGACGTCTTCCGGTGAGGACGGTCGTCCTCGCCGGAGGCACGGGGGGCGCGAAGCTTGCGGCCGGCTTTCAGTCGCTGCTCCAGCCCGGCGAGCTCACCGTGATCGCGAACACCGCTGACGATGACGAGTTCTGGGGTCTGCTGGTCAGCCCTGACATTGACTCGACGATCTATCGCCTCGCAGGCGTCTTCGATGACGCCGTGGGATATGGGCAGAAGGGCGACACGTTCAACACACTGGAAGCTCTCGGGCGCCTCGGCGAGCCGACCTGGTTTCGCATTGGCGATCGCGACCTCGCCACGCATGTGCTGCGCGCGGACATGCTCGACAGCGGATGCCGCATCACGGAGACGGCGCTCGAGCTATGCCGGCGTTTTGGAGTGCCCACGCGTGTGCTTCCGATGACCGACGACAAGGTTCGCACCCGCTTCATCACCGATCGCGGGACTCTCTCCTTTCAGGAGTACTTCGTGCGCGAGCGCCTGGCTCCGGCGCTGAGCGCAATCGAGATCGCCGGCGCAGATTCGGCCGAGCCTTCTCCCGAGGTGACCGCCGCGCTCGTGGACGCAGACCTCGTGGTCATCGGTCCGTCCAATCCCTTGATCTCGATCGGACCCATCCTCGAGGTCATCGGGCCAAGGCTGCACCGCGAGCGCACCGTCGCGGTGACCCCGATCGTGGGAGGGAGGGCGCTGAAGGGACCGACCATCGAGATGTTGAAAGCGCTCGACCACGAGCCATCCCCATCTGAGGTGGCACGACGCTACGCATCCATCGCCGCGACCTTCGTGCTCGATTCGCGCGACGCGGATGCGGCCGCCGAGATCGAGGCGTTGGGCTATCGCGTGATCGTATGCGACACGGTCATGGGCGACGGCGGCGAAGGCCTCGCGAGCGCGATCCTCGAGGCGGTCTAGCTCTTTGTGCCCTAGGTGACGTGTGAGTTGGCGAGCATCACCACAACGCCGATGAGCACCATCACAAGGCCGACGACGAGCACGGCGTACTGAGCGACAGCCAGCGTGGCGCTGGGCCGCCTGGCCTCATCGCCGGCATCCTCTCCTGGCGCCTCACCGGACGCGAGCTCCCATGACCCTGTTTGCCCCTGCTTCTCCTTCTTGGATTTCTTGTCGGGTTCCGGCTCGGCAGTCGTGGCCTTGGTCTCTCCGACTATGGACCAGGAGGCGCCTCCGCCCGCCGGGCTTGTCACCTGCGGATCGACCGGCTGCTGGCTCGGTGCGAGCGGTTCTGCAGGCGCCGGCGTCCAGGTCGAGTCCGGATAGCCAGGCTGACGTGGCGTCTCGGTTGGCGTGTACGCCGGTTCAGGTGGGGAGTAGGCAGGCCCCGACGGCCTGTACGCGGGTGGAGTGGGAGGCGGTGTGCTGGGCGGTGGCGGCGGCACTGTGGGGCCGACCTCCCATGTCTGTGGCGAGGAGGGCGGCGGAGGTGGCGGGGGCGGGGCAAATGGTTCTGGCGTAACGGTGGGGCCCCACGTTGCGGTCGGGACTGCGGCTTTCGCCTCCATCCCTGAAGCGGTGAATGCCTGCTCCGCCTGGACCGCCTCGTCCTTCTCGGAGTGCCTGCCGGTCGGGGCGAGCGTGCGCTGGCGGGCGGCGCGGACTTTGCGCTCGATCTGAGATCGACGCGCGGAGTACATCGATTTCTCCTGCACCGAGCGGTGGCGCATCACGAAGATCACCGCGACCAGGCCGACGGCAGCGACGAAAGGTCCGACGAGGAGTATCGGGGCAAGACCCATAGGCGCCGATTATCCGTGATCGGTCCATGTGTGACAATCGCCGAAGGTGGCAGTTTACGATCGACTTCAAACCGAGCTGGTCGAAGCTCGAAGGCGCCGTGACGAGCTGGCGCTGAACACGCTTTCACTCTTGAAGAGCGAGATCGTCCGAGCCAGCAAGGAGGCAGACGCCGGCGGATCGATCGACGATGCCCTCGTGGAGCGCGTTGCCCGCAAGGAGGTCAAGCGGCGGCAGGACGCGATCGAGGCCTACCGTAAGGGCGGCCGCGAGGACGCGGCGCGGCGCGAGGAGGCCGAGATGGCGCTGCTGAGGGGCTATCTGCCGGCGTCCATGAGCGCCGAGCAGGTCGAGTCCGAGGTCCGCGCGGTGATAGCGGAGCTGAAGCCATCAGGCCCCAACGCGTTTGGGGCCGTCATGAAGGCCGCGACCGCGCGACTCGCCGGTCGGGCCGAGGGTGGCCAGGTCGCGGCGGCGGCGCGCAAGCTCCTTGCCTCCTAGGACCAACCCCAAGAAGAAGAGAGCGCCGGTGCTCCCTCGGCTGCCCCGCGGGGCTCGGACGCGCGCGATGCTGACAGTTGAGCGCCTTCGGGAGGCGTATCCGGCGGTCACCGAGCTCGCGTACGAGAACACGTTCCAGCTCCTCATCGCGACCATCCTGTCGGCGCAGACCACCGACAAGATGGTCAACCTGGTCACACCGAAGCTGTTCGGCCGCCATCCGACGCCTTTCGACCTGGGGGCCGCGGACCCGGCCGAGGTGGAGGTGATCATCAAGCCGACAGGTTTCTTCCGGGCCAAGACACGCCGCATCATCGCCGCCAGCAGGAAGCTGGTGGAGCTGTTCGGCGGCGAGGTGCCGGGGAACATGGACGACCTGCTCAAGATCCCGGGCATCGGCCGCAAGACGGCCAACGTCATCCTCGGCGCGGGGTTCAACGAGCCGGGGTTTGCGGTCGACACGCACGTGATCCGTCTCACCAACCGGCTCAAGCTCGTGTCGACGCGGGACCCTGTCAAGATCGAGCGCCAGGTCTGCTCGATGGTGCCCAAGGAAGAGTGGACGGGGTTGTCGCTGCGGCTGATCCTGCACGGGCGTCGGGTATGTGTGGCTCGGCGGCCGCGATGCGAGGAGTGCATCCTCAACGACTTCTGCCCGTCATCCACCACGCGCCCGAAGCCCGGCCGCCGTTCCTGACCAGCCATACATTTAGGGGCCCTCCCTTGATTCCGGCCCCTCCCCCGCCGGCACTCCGGCCGCAATTGAAGTTGATTTCAGATGGCCCGCCAACCCTGCCTGTTAAGACGAAATCGAACGTTTGTTCTATCATCGACCGATGGACGTTCCCGAGCCGCGACTCGCCGACGTCGAATACCTCGAGGTCCAATGCAAGTCGGCCCTGAATCGGGTCAAGGGCATGGGCTTCGACTGGTCTCTGAATCCATACACCGGCTGCGAGCACCGCTGCGCCTTCTGCTACGTCCGCGCCTTCGAGCTCCGAGCCGACCGTCCCTCCGACGATCGCTACGGGCGCACCGTGCGCATCAAGGTCAACGTCGCCGGCGTCCTTCGGGGTGAGCTGTCGCGACGGTCATGGCGCAAAGACACGGTCGTCATCGGAGCGGCCACGGATCCCTACCAGCCGGCCGAAGGCCGCTACAAGCTCACCCGCCAATGCCTCCAGGCATTGCGCGACTTCTCGAACCCGGCCGCGATGATCACGCGCGGACCGATGATCGTCCGCGACATCGACGTGTTGAGCGACCTCGCGCGTCGTGCCGAGCTCCACATCACGTTCAGCATCCCCACGCTGGATGACGAGGTCTGGCGGCGGACCGAACCCGGGACGGCGCATCCCAAGCAAAGGCTTCGCGCCATCGAGAAGCTGGTGTCGGCCGGCATCGACGTCGGCGTCGGCATGGCGCCGATCCTCCCTGGCCTCTCGGATCGCCCCGACCGTATCGAGGCCGTGGTCAAGGCCGCCCGCGCTGCCGGTGCCACCGGTCTCTGGGCGGGGATGCTCCATCTGAAGGATGGCACCCGCGAGCACTTCATGTCCGTGCTCGGAAAGCACTGGCCGGAGCTCGTGCCACGGTACGAGCAGGCATATCGGGAGCGTGCCTATCTACCACCCGTTTACGGGGAGAGCACGATGAAAACCGTGGCGAGACTCCGCGCAGTGCACGCCGTATCGGACCGCCGCCGGGTGATCCTGAAACCACCGCCCGAACCCGAGCAGCTCTCCTTACTCAACTAGCATTCACCCATGCGCAGCCCGATCGACGTGCTGGCCGGAAAGGTCGGCGGTTTCAGGAAGATCGAGATCGCCCGGCGGACGGTTCCGTGCTTCAAGAACGTGATCGAGAAGGATGGGGAGAAGCTCTCCCTGTGCCTCCTCGTCGACAGTGGCAAGCTCTATCGCTTTCCATACGAGACCGCGAAGGGCATCAACGGCCTCACGATCAAGGCGCGCTTTCTGCGGGGCGAGATGGAGCACCTCCGATTGCGCGAGTTCCAGCCCGGACATTGCCGATATGTCGAGCGAGCAGAAAAAGCCGGCTGAGTCGCTCGTCCAGGAGCTCCTCGCTGAAAGACGCGAGCTCAAAGTCCTCCTCGAGCGCGCACGGATGGATCTCGCCGATGCGCAGCAGGGCGCCTCGGGACCCAATCCGCGCATCAAGGAGATGGAGGACGAGATCGAGCGGCTCCGCCACCAGCTGGCGAACGCTCGCGCAGAAGCCAACGTTCTACGAGACGAGCGCGACGAGCTGCGCGCAGGCATCGAGAGAGCGCTCGGCCTGCTCGACCAGGAATAAAAAGAGGGCCCCACGAGGGGCCCTCGATCAGGTCTGCTGGATTACTTGACCGCGTTCGCGAGCTGGTCGACGTATGGCGCGATCGTGGGCCCGATGACCGGAGCGGGAATCCTCTGGCCGGTCCCCTGAAGCGACTGGATCAGGAAGTACACCCAGAAAATGAATCCGATCACGAACAGGACAAACCAGGAGACGACGTTGATCACCGGGATGAAGCCGAGGATGAAAATCAGGATGGAGAGGCCGCCGAAGATGATCAGCGACTGCGCGGCGTTCCACTTGACGTCGGGGTCGTCCTTGCCTACGAACAGGAATATCAGGCCGCCAAGCCAGCCGAGAACATAAGCGAGGATCGTGTACATCCTCTTGTTGCTCGCAGGAGCCCCTGCGCCGCTCATCGGGGCCGGCTGTCCTGGAGGCGGGGGCGGGATCTGCGACATGGAAACCCTCCTGTAAAAGACTGGTATGTGCGGGCCGATTATGGGTCGGCGGCCCTCAAAACGCCATAGCTGGGGACGATCACTCAAATTGCGATCTGCTGCGAACGTACTCTGCTAGTCTCGCCAGCGAGATGGCCGATTCGGGTCAGCCACCAGAAACGCGCTCCGAGCCACAGCCGCCACCGGTGCCCGACTGGGCGCCGGGACCGCGCGCCGGCTCGCCTGAACCGGCCGCCCCACACACGCCGCCGCCAACAATGCCACCCCCCGCGCCACCTCCCGATCCCTATGCCGTCGACGCGACCATGCGCCTCATCCCGGTGCCAGACATCGCGCCGCCGCCCGCGGGTGCACAACCCGCCGAGCCGCCTACTCCGGCGCCGCCGACTCAGCGCCGGATCGGCAAGTACATCGTCCAGCGCGAGCTCGGCCGAGGCGGGATGGGCACCGTCTACCTTGCCGAGCAGCCGGGCCTGGGGCGCGAGGTCGCCATCAAAGAGCTCATCCTTTCCGCGGTTGCCGATCCGGTCGCGCTCAAGCGATTCATGCAGGAAGCGCAGGTGATGGCGAGAACGAGCCACCCCAACCTGGTGCAGGTCCACGACCTCGAGCAGATCGGCGACGCCAATTACATCGTGCTCGAGTTCGTGCGCGGAAAGTCGCTGCGAGACTTTCTCAACCAGGGCGTGCTTCCGCTGCCACAAACCTTCGCGATCATGCATGGCGTTCTGCAGGCGCTCGACTACGCGCACAAGCGGGCCATCGTCCACCGCGACATGAAGCCGGAGAACGTGCTGCTCTCCGACGAAGGTGACGTCAAGGTCGCCGACTTCGGCATCGCCCGCCTAATGGACGACTCCGGCGCCGGCTCAACTGCGACCAAGACCGGGACCACGGTCGGCACACCGCAGTACATGTCCCCCGAGCAGGTCGCGTCCAGCAAGGTGGACGGGCGAAGCGACCTCTACTCGTCGGGAATCATGTTTTACGAGCTGGTTGTCGGCCAGCCGCCGTTCACCGCCTCCGACGCGGACGGCCCGTTCACACTCATGGCCAAGCACGTCCAGGCCCCGCCCAAACCGCCGTCGGTGCATCGCCCCGGGCTGGACATGGGCCTGGAGGAGGTAATCCTCAAATCGCTCTCGAAGCGACCCGAGGAGCGCTACCAGACCGGGCAGGATTTCGACGACGCCATGACCCGCATCGCCGACCGGCTCGCACCCGGCTGGCAGCGAAGCCTGCAGCCCGGCGCGGACCTGTCCAAGATGGTCCCGGGCGCCACTCCCTACCCGGGCGCGATCCCGGCGATGGCGGGAGTGCCGGTGATTCCTTCGGCTTCGCCGATGCCTGCCCAGCCGGCGCAGTCCGTGTACAACCCAACTCCTCCGGTGCGGCCGGTTGCCAAGAAGACCTCGGGGTGCCTTGGCATCATTGCGGAGGTCCTTGCCGTGCTGCCGCTGGCTACCGCCCTGGTCGCGACCGTGCTGCGCTGACCTAGGTCGCGGCTACTCGCTGCGCGGCGGCACTTGCGCCGCCAGCACTTCCTCGGCGTCCTCGCCGACCAGGATGTCTTTCGATTCGGCATTGGCTGCGGCGAGGATCGATTTCTGGGTGTACTGCTGGGCAAAGCCCTGGTGCGACTGGCTTGCCATGTCGGTCGGAAATTGCACCCACGGCGAGGTCGGCGTCTCGCGGATCGCCACCACCTGGTAGATCCGAAAGGTCTCCGCGGACTTGCCTTTCAGCTGCACGCCAGGAACCAGGTCCACGGCAATGTAGTCCTTGCACGCGTCGTAGGTGGGCTGGCCGATGAGCAGGTGAAATGCCGGAGCGTTGGAGCAGAAGCGGGCGGTGGTGTTGACGGTGTCGCCCAGCGCCGTGTACTGGAGTCGGCTGCGCGAGCCCATCATCCCCACGACCGCCTCGCCGGTGTTGACGCCGACGCCCCACCGGATCGGAGGCAAGCCCTTAGCGAGCAACTTTTCCTGCAGCTCGGGGGCGCGGTTGATCAGGTCGTACGCGCATCGAACCGCGAGCAGCGCATGGTCTTGTTGTGTCCGCGGCGCATTCCAGAACGCAACGATCTCGTCGCCGACATACTTGTCGATCGTTCCGTCCCAGGTGAAGATGATCCCGCTCAGGTGGTCGAGATACATCTGCACGACGTCGGTCACGTCATGTGCGGACATCGACTCTGACATCGACGTGAAGCCTCTGATGTCGACGAACAGCAGCGTGATATCGCGCCGCTCGCCGCCGCGCATGATGTCCTCTACGCCGCCGCGCGTCTTGGCCAGCTGCGCCACGATCTCTGGCTTCAGATACTGGCCGAACAGCGAGGTGACCTTGCGGCGCTCCCGATCCTCGTACAGGAATCGGTAGGCCGTCACGCCCGTGTAAGTCAGCGCGATCGCCAGCAGGGGATGAAAGAGGTCGGGGACGAACCTGTTGTTGCCGGCCAGAAATGCCATCGCAACTGTGAAGAGGATCACCGCGCCGATCGTGACGAGAAGGCCCCCGATGACTGACAGCCGTGCGACAAGCACCGCCAACAGCAAAGCCACGGCCAGGATCGACAAGAAGACGCCAACGGGCGGCTCGTGGGTGAGCAGCGTTTGAGTCACTGACACACCGAACATCTGGACCACGTTCGCGTGCAGCTCCACGCCTGCCATAGACAGAATGCCGTTGCTGCCGGCGCTCGTCGTGACGAGCTGCTCATCGTGGACGCCTGACAGGTTGTAGGCGCCGACAAGCACGATGCTGCCCTTGATCCGATCTGGCGCAACCGTCTCGTTGAGCACGTCGCTCAATGAGACGTACTGCCCGTTCTCGTAGTTGCCCGGGGGCCCTGAGAAATTGATCAGCGCCGAACCTGTACCGTCGACCTGAGCGGACCAAAGTGACCCATACGCCGCCTGATCACCTGACTCTTGCAGTGCCGGTCCACTCGCGGGGTCCGCGCCAGAGTTGGCAGCGCGGTAGGCGGCGAACGCGAAAGTGTTGATGACGGGACTGGTGCAAGTTCCTAGCGCGAAGCACGCGGGCTGGACGAAAAGCGGAATACGCCTGACCACGCCGTCGGCGTCGAGCTGAATGTCCGGAGAGGCCAGGATGACGTTCTTGTTCGGCTGCTGGCACGGGGCGCTTTGATCGCCGTTGGCATCCGCGCATCGGAATTCCCTGATCGGGATCTCATCGATGCCCGCGTTCGACTGTTGAATCAACTTCCCATCGCCGGTGATCAGCCCGCTCGCGGGATAGGACAGGACGACCGGTATCGTGCTGTCACGCAGAGCCGAGGCGAGCTCGGTGTCGCCCGTTCCCCGGTCTGGAAAGCTGACGTCGAAGCCCACAACGAGCGCTCCGTCTTTCTCGAGGTTCTGCAGGGCTGTGGCGTAGACACTTCGTGGAAGCGGATAGTGCTTGAGGGCCTTCACGCTCTTGTTGTCGATGCCGACGATGATCACGTGCGGATCTGGTTTTCCAGTACCTGCGAAACGGTCCTCCGGGTGGACCGAGATGTTGACCAAGCAGCCGCTGGCGTGGGCATCGCACGTGACCTGCTGCGTGTACAGCCAGAACATCGATCCGCTCAGCACCAGGGCGATGAGAACCGCGACGACGTTGCGGTATGTGTACCAGTAGCGGATGTAGCGGCCCACGGGCGACCGGATCATAACGCCCGTTTTCCGAACTTGTGACACGATCGAACCATGACCGTGCGGGTGGGCATCGCGGGCTGGATCGACAAGTCTCTGATCGACTCCGGCCAGTTCTATCCGATGAACGCGAAGTCCTCCGAGGAGCGCCTGCAGTTCTACGCCAGCCAGTTCTCGCTGGTCGAGGTCGACTCCACCTACTACGGTATGCCGAAGAAGGAGAACTCGGACCTGTGGGTGGCGCGGACTCCGGCGGGATTCGTGTTCGACGTCAAATCGTTCTCGCTCTTCACCGACCATCCGACCAAGCCGATGGCGCTGCCCAAGGACATCCGCGAGCAGCTGCCCGAGAAGCTGCGGGAAAAGAACATCTACCTCGAGCAGATGCCGCCGGACCTGGTGGACGAGTCATGGGAGCGCTTCCGCGAGGCGCTGGAGCCCCTGCGAACCGCCGGCAAGCTCGGTGCGGTGTTCTTTCAGTTCCCGCCCTGGTTCCTGCCGTCGTCGCGCTCGCTCGCATACATCGAGCAATGCCAGGAGCGCATGTTCGGGTTCCAGATCGCCGTCGAGTTTCGCAAGCCGGAGTGGTTGGACGCGCGCCACCTCGAGGGCACCCTGGCTTTTTTGCGTTCGCGCGACATTCCATATGTGGCGGTCGATGTGCCCCAGGGTCATAAGACGAGCATGCCGCCCGTCCACGACGTCACCTCATCCAAACTCGCGGTGGTCCGGTTCCACGGGCGCAACCACGAGACGTGGGACCTCAAGGGTGCTCCCCCGAACCTTCGCTTCCGCTACGACTACTCGGATCAGGAGCTGATTGAGTGGGCGCCGCGCATCAAGGAGATGGAGAAGTCTGCGAAAGAGGTGCACGCCCTCATGAACAACAACTACTCCAACTACTCGGTCAAGAACGCCAAACAGCTCGAAAAGCTGTTGGACGCCTGGCAGAAATAAAGGTCAGGGCTTCGGGGGCGGTGCGCCCCCGCCGCTGAGGCCCGGCGACCGCAGGCGCCGAGCCTCGCCGATGCTGTGGTCGACGAGCCCGCCGAAGATCGGTTCGGCCAGGTGCACGAGCCGGTACGGCAGCACGATGGCATCCCGGCGGGGAAACCGTGCGGTCCGCACGATGAGCCTCGCCACCCAGGAAGCCGGGTAAACAGGTCCGATCGGGGCTTCGGTGTTGGCGAAGAACTCAGTCCTGGTGGAGCTCGGATACACAACGCACACCTTCACACCCGTCCCCGAGAGCTCGCCGCGCAGTGCGTGAGATAGGCCGACCACGGCGTGCTTGGTCGCCGAGTAAACAGCGGAGTAGGGCGCGGCCCGGAAGCCGAGCACCGATGAGACGTTGATGATCACACCGCGCCGGTGCTCCAGCATCGAAGGCAGCGCCGCCTGTGTGGTGGCGATCACGCCGGCGATGTTGGTGGCAATCATCTCGTCCACCTTCGCCTCGGGCATCTCGTGCATGAGGCCCATCCAGCCGAATCCGGCGTTGTTGACGAGGACGTCGATCTTCTCGTGATCGCGCAGCGCGGCGGCCACGAAAGCTTGCGCGTCGGCGCGCTTGCCGACGTCGAGCCGCCTCGTGCTGACGTCAGGCGAACCCTTCTGTCGGCATCTCTCGGCGACCGCGTTCAGGCGGTCCAGCCGCCGCGCACCCAAAGCCAGGCGCGCGCCCTTGCGCGCGAAAGCCAGCGCCGTCGCCTCGCCGATACCGCTCGATGCGCCAGTGATCGCCACGACCGCCCCCTTCAGCCGCACCCCGCAAGGATAGGTGCGCCCGTAGAATCGCGGCCATGAAGGCAGCTGTCTACCAGGGCGAGGGTGAGGTCCAGGTCACCGACGTGCCGAAGCCGTCGATAACGGGGGCAAGCGAGGCCCTTGTCAAGGTGACCCTGGGCGCCATCTGTGGCAGCGACCTGCACATCTACCACGGCAACATCCCGATCAGCCCGGGCAAGGTGCTGGGCCACGAGTTCGTCGGCGTGGTCGAAGATATCGGCTCCGAGGTCAAGCGATTCAAGCCTGGCGATCGGGTGGTGTCCAGCTTCTTCACCTCGTGCGGTGTTTGCGCCTATTGCAGGAAGGGTTGGTTCAACCAGTGCGTCAGCAAGGCCACGTTTGGGTTCGGCGAGTACTACGGCGACCTTGGCGGCGGGCAATCCGAGTACGTCGTGGTGCCCCTTGCGGACCATTCGATGGAGCCCATCCCGGCTGGAATGAGCGATGAGCAGGCCATCTTCGTGGGCGACATCCTCGCCACCGGCTACTTCGGCGCCGAGCGGGCTGAGATCACCCCTGGCGATGCGGTCGCCGTGATAGGCGCTGGCCCAGTCGGGTTGATGGCGACGATGTGCGCCCAGCTGTTCGGCCCGGCGCGCACGTTCGTGGTCGACATGGTGGATTCACGCCTCGAGATTGCCCAGGAGCTCGGGGGAATTCCCATCAATGCAAAAGACGTCCACCCCGTGTCGGCGATCCAGGAGCAGACCGGCGGGCTCGGAGCAGACTCCAGCATCGAGTGTGTCGGCGCCGCAACCGCCGTCGACACCGCGATCCGCAGCGTACGTGGCGGCGGGACGATATCGATGGTCGGCGTGCCGAGCGTGGTCACGGGCGAGTTTCCGTACCTCGACATCTGGTTGAAGTCGCTCACCTTCCGCGCCGGCTGGAGCAACGTGCAGGCGTACATGAGGCCCCTGCTCGACCTGATCGCAGCCGGCCGCCTCAAGCCTGACGCGATCATCAGCCACCGCATGAAGCTCGACGACGCTGCTCAGGCGTACCGCATGTTCGACGCTCGCGAAGCGACGAAGATCGTCCTTACTCCCTAGTCGACGGCGCCGCTCCCGGCCGCATGATCCACCGCCATCAGGTACCCGCGCGCACGCTCAGTGAGCGCGTAGCGGTTCTCCATCTCGTGAAAGGCGAGCCCGTGGTCGCTGTGCTCGAGGTGCGACATCTCATGCACGAGCAGGTAGTCGAGGACCCAATCAGGTAGCGAGGCGGCGCGCCTGGCGATGCGGATGGCGCCGGACGTGAACGTGCAGCTGCCCCACAGGTGTGACATCTCCGCGAACGCGATCGACGTCCAGCGCAGCCGGCCGCCAAAATGCTTTTCGTTCAGGGCCCTGGCCCGTCCGGCGAGCCGCTCGTCACTCGGCCACGACCTCTCGGCACGCCGCTGCAGGCGGCGGCTCATGACCTCAGCCCACCGTTGCCGCTCGGCCTGGGACATCCAGTCGGGCACCAGCAGCTCCAGGACTCCCGCGCGGAGCCGCGCCGCGACGGTGCGGCGCCGGCGCCGGGTGGCGACGATGCGAATTGGTGGCGGCATTGCGTTTGCGGGACTGTTCAAGGGCGTTGTGCTCCGATGTTGCGACGACGGGTTGCAGCGGATATTACGTGCCAGCGCCCCTGTCGACGACCCTGCCTGTTAAGCGCGCTTTTCGGTACGCCCCACTAGCATTGCCACCAAACCGTGCCCAGAAGCCTCATCATCGGAAACGGCAACGTTTGCATCGGCTTCGATGCGAACTACTCAGTTCGCGACATCTACTTTCCGCGTGTCGGCGACGCCAACCAGACCATGGGCAACCTGTGCCGGACAGGATTCTTCATCGATGGGAAGTTCGCCTGGCTCCTCGACGACGCCTGGGAACGAAAGCTGGGCTATGTGACAGATTCGCTGGTCACCGACGTCACGCTGAAGCACCCAAGGCTGGGGATCACCGTCAAGTTTGCCGATTATGTGGATCTTGCCCGCAACTGGTTCATTCGCAAGGTCGAGGTGACGAGCCCGGTGGGTTTCCAGGTCGGGCGCGTCTTCTTCCATTACGACTGGTACATCGAGGGTTCGGACATCGGCAACACCGTCGCCTACGACCCTCGGCATCGCGGCGTCATCGCCTACAAGGGCAATCGCTACTTCCTCATCGGCGGTCAATCGGGGCCAGAGTTCGGGATCGACACGTGGGCCAACGGCAAGAAGGGCAACGGGCTGGCGGGGACGTGGGTCGATGCAGAGGACGGCGTGCTGGGCCGCAACCCGATCGAGCAGGGCTCAGTTGATTGCACGGTCGGCTTCGACTTCGGTCCGGCCGCGCCCGGCGAGCCGCGCACGCTGACGCACTGGGTGTGCATGGGCGCCCGACTCAGCGAGGTTTCCGCCTACGGGCAGGACCTCATCCTCGGCCGCGGACCGAACATCTACCTCGGACGCACGAAGACCTACTGGCAGGTGTGGTCGGAGAAGGATCACCGGCACATCGACGAGGAGCTCGGCGCCGACGTCACCCAGCTCTATCGGCGGAGCATCCTCACGGCGCGAACGCACGCGGACAACCACGGCGCAATCATCGCGGCGACCGACTTCGACATCACGAAGTTCGCGCGAGATACCTATGCATATGCATGGCCTCGCGATGGCGCGCTGGTCGCCAACGCACTCGACCGGTCAGGCCACGAGGACATCACCAGGCAGTTCTTCACGTTCTGCCAGGACTCGCTTGTCGAAGAGGGTTTCTTCCTGCACAAGTACACGCCCTATGGCAACCCGGGCAGCTCGTGGCTGCCGTGGATCGACGCTCGAGGCGCGCGTACGCTGCCGATCCAGGAGGACGAGACGGGCCTGGTTCTGTGGGCGCTCTGGCAGCACTACCGGATCCACCGCAACCTCGACTTCGTTGTCGGCCTGTACACATCGCTCGTGCTCCCCGCCGCCGACTGGATGGTCTCGTACACCGACCAGCGCAATGGCTTGATCCAGCCCTCGTGGGATCTGTGGGAGGAGCGGTGGGGCGTGCATGCGTTCTCAGTGGGGTCGGTGTGGGGTGGGCTCGAGGCGGCCCGCAGCTTTGCCGAGCTCTTCGGCGACGGGCCCTCGGCGGCTCGCTATCGCGACGCGGCCGAGCGCCTCAAAGAGGCCGCGGACACGCACCTCTACACGCCAGAGCTGGGCCGTTTCGCGCGGCGAATCGCGGTCGAGGACGACGGCACGATGACCGTCGACATGGTCATCGACAGCGCCATCACGGGCCTGTGGCGGTTCGGCATGTACGCGCCCGACGACGCGCGCGTTGCGGAGACGATGACGGCCATCCGCGACCAGCTGACCAACAATGCGGCCGCCGGAGGCATCGCGCGCTACAAGGACGACTACTACTTCAGGGTGGAGCCCGACACCCGAAAGGTGCCTGGCAACCCGTGGTTCATCTGCACGCTGTGGCTGGCCCAGTGGTACATAGCCATCGCCAAGACCACACACGATCTCAAGCCCGCGCGCGACATCATCAACTGGGCGGTTGCCCACCAGATACCTGGCGGATTGCTTTCCGAGCAGCTCGACCCGAATACCGGCGCGCCGCTTTCGGTATCGCCCCTAACGTGGTCGCATGCGGAATTCATCGCCACAGTCGACGATTTTTGTCGCAAGTCGGAGCGGGTGAGGCGCTCATCGATCTCGTCAACGGCGCCCCCGCAACCGAGGTCCTAGGAAGCAGATCAACCAGACGCCCTCCCCGCTCGCGGGGAGGGCCCGGGGTGGGGGGACCCAACAACCCAGCTCCTAGGAAGTACGTCGACCAGACGCCCTCCCCGCTCGCGGGGAGGGCCAGGGGTGGGGGTGCTACAACTGTCTACAACGGTATGTTGCCGTGCTTGCGGGAGGGCCGCTCCACGGTCTTCCGCTGCCCGATCTCCAGGCCCCTGATCAACGCGCGCCGGGTCTCGCTGGGCTCGATCACATCGTCGATGTAGCCACGCTCGGCGGCGACGTACGGGTTGGCAAACCGCGCCGTGTACTCGGCGACGAGCTCCTTGCGCCGCGCGGCGGGATCGGGCGCCGATGCGAGCTCGCGCTTGTAGATGATGTTGACGGCGGCATCGGGGCCCATGACGGCGATCTCCGCCGTCGGCCACGCAAGATTCAGGTCGGCGCCCATCTGCTTCGGCGACATTACGGTGTAGGCGCCGCCGTAGTCCTTGCGTGTGATCACCGCGAGCTTGGGCACTGTGGCCTCGGCGTACGCATACAGAAGCTTGGCGCCGTGCCGGATGATGCCGCCGTGCTCCTGGTCGCGGCCGGGGAGGTAGCCGGGGACGTCGACGAAGGAGACGATGGCGATGCCGAATGCGTCGCACAAGCGGATGAATCGGGCTGCCTTGACCGAGGCGTTGATATCGATGGCGCCGGCCAGCACCTTGGGCTGGTTGCCCACGATGCCAACGACGTGGCCGCCCATCCGGCCAAAGCCGACGATGATGTTCGGCGCGAAGAAGGGCTGCACCTCGAAGAACTCGCGGTCGTCGAGGACGCGGGCGACGACCTCGCGCATGTCGTAAGGCTTGTTGGGCGCCTCAGGCACGATCGACTGCAGCTCGGGGTCGGCGCGCTCGGGGTCGTCGGTGGTGGGCACAAACGGCGGCCGCTCGCCGTTGCTTGAAGGCAGGTACGACAGCAGGCGGCGAACGCCCGCCACGCACTCCTCTTCGGTCTTCGGTAGGAAGTGCGCGACGCCGGAGGTGACGTTGTGCACGTCGCCGCCGCCGAGCTCTTCGAAGTTGACGTGCTCGCCCGTGACGACGCGGATCACCTCGGGACCGGTGATGAACATGTACCCCTGGCCGGCCACGATGAAGATGAAGTCGGTGATGGCCGGCGAGTAGACCGCTCCACCGGTGCATGGGCCGGCGATCACGCTGATCTGCGGGATCACGCCGGACGACTGCACGTTGCGGTAGAAGATGTCGGCGTAGCCGGCGAGGGCGACGACCCCTTCCTGGATTCGCGCTCCACCGGAGTCGTTGATTCCGATGATCGGCACTCGGTTGCGCAGCGCGAGCTCCTGCACCTTGACGATCTTTTCAGCGGTCACCTCGCCGAGCGACCCGCCGAACACGGTTGCGTCATAGGCGTACACGCCGACAGGGCGGCGATCGACCTCGCCGAAGCCCGCGACCACGCCGTCGCCGGCGATTTTGCGCTCCTCCATTCCAAAGCCCTGCGCGCGGTGGGTCGCGAAGAGGTCGAGCTCGACGAATGTGCCCTCGTCGAGGAGCATCTCGACGCGTTCCCGCGCGGTCGACAGGCCTTTGGCTCGGCGCTTGTTGGCGGCCTCGTTTTCGGAGTGAAGCGCCTGGTACCTGCGCTTGCGGTACTGGTTGATCTTTTGCTCAGAGACCGAGGCCGGAGCGCGCTCGGGAGCAGCGACGCCTTCGATCGTCGGGGTCGTGCGCCGAACGGGGGACATGCTCTTTGGTTTGGGGGCGGCCATACCGCATATCGTAGGCGCCGTGCCCGAATACGGCCCTCCGCTCGACCTCGACCGCGCGATGACGCTGCGTCAATTGCGTACCTTCAAAGCGGTGGCCGACCTGGGCAGTTTCAGCCAGGCGGCGCAACAGCTGCGACTGAGTCAGCCGTCGGTTTCGTACCAGGTCAAAGAGCTGGAGGAGGCGCTCGGCCTGCCCCTTCTCGACCGCCTGAGCAAGCGCATCCAGCTCACCGAAGCCGGCTCGATCCTCTACGGATACGCGCGACGCACGCTCGATGTTCTCGACGAGGCGGCGCTGGCGCTCGAGGAGATACGCGGCATCAAGCGCGGCAACCTCCGCGTAGGCGCGAGCACGACCGTCGGCATCTATCTGCTGCCTGCGGCTCTTGGCGCCTTCAAGAAGCTGCACCCCGGCCTGGTCATCTCGTTGGAGATCGGGACGCGGGCTCGCGTGCAGGAGCAGGTCTTGCGCAACGAGCTCGACCTGGCCGTGGTCGGTCCCGCGCTCAAGGACTCGGACCTGGCCATCATCCCGTTCGTCACCGACGAGCTCGTGGTCGTCGCACCTGCCGGCCATCGGCTGGCGCGGAAGCGCGGCCTCAGCCTCAAGGACCTGTCCGCGGAGCCGTTTGTGATGCGTGAGCCGGCGTCGGGCAGCCGTTGGTCGCTGGAGAAGGCGGCGCGAAAAGCTGGCGTCAAGCTGCAGGTCGCCATGGAGCTCGGCTCCAATGGCGCCATCAAGCACGCGGTCGAATCGGGCCTTGGTCTCGCTGTGCTCTCGCGTTACGCATGCCTGCTGGAGGTGTCCAGCGGACGCCTGGTGGAGCTGGACGTGCGCGGGTTTCCAATCCGCCGCGACTGGCATATCGTCCACCTGCGCCGCCGCAAGCTGCCGGCCTCGGTGCAGTCGTTCATCGCTTTCCTGAAGGACCCGGTCTGGCTGGCCCGCGACGGCAGGCGCGGCCGCTCCCTACCTCCGACCGATTAGTTGAGGCCGGCGAGCCTGAGGGGAGCAGCGGCCGACCTCTTCACCCGGCCGGTTTTCTACTGGGCCCTGGCCGCGGTGTTCTGGGTGCGGGTGGTATTGCTGACCGCGCTCACGCCGCGCCGGCCAGACGCCGAAGGGATGTGGGAGGGCGCGCATGCCTATCTCACCGACCCCTCGCACATGTACGACGCAGCCGCCGCCTATCTGGCGCGCAACCACATCATCGCCCCGCCCGGCGGCCTGGACGCGTTCGTGAGCCCGCCCCCGGTCGCGATCCTTGCCCTCCCCGTCGCGCTCCTGCCCAAGAACCTCGCGGTGCCGGCATGGACGGTCATCGACGCCGCGGCGATGGCCGCCAGCGTCCTGATTCTCTACATGGTGCTGGCCCCGCGGCACCGGCTGGCCGCACCGATCTTCTGGCTCGTCGCCGCGTACTTCCCGCCGCTTTATGCGGACGTCGAGGCCGGCCAGCGCGGCGGCATCTTGATGCTCGGCGCCGCGGCGTCGATCTGGCTCGAGGCCGGCCGGCCGTCCCTCGGCGGCGCAGTCGGCGGGTTGGTCGCATCGCTCAAATACTTCCCGGTCGCGATGGTCATCGGTCCTCGGCCCGCCCACCGAGCTCGGTATGCGCTGGGCCTCGGGACGGTAGTGGTCGCCGTCACGGCGGTCAGCTTCATTCCACTCGGACTCGGCGGAGCGCTGCACTACTACCAGCATGTGCTGATCCCATCGCTGGCCTCGCACAACTCCGACTGCGCATATGACTCGGTGCGCACGCTGTTCACGAGAACCATCGGCGGCGAGCCATACCTGCGACCATCCGGGAGCGGCTACGTCGCCGTGACGTCGCCGATTCATCTGCCGGCGGTGGCGCTCGCCATTTCGTATCTCAGCGCCATCCTCTTCGCGGCGGGCGCGGTGTGGGCCGCGTGGCGGAGCGGATGGAATCCGCCCTACGGCATGGCGCTGGGCTTCGCGCTCGGCGCCCTGATCCCCAATGAGGTTTGGCCCTACCAGTGGCTTCCGCTGCTGCCGCTCGTGCTTCTGCTGACGGTTCGCGCTATCGAGCGTCGGCGAGCCCTGACGCTGATGCTGCTCGCGGTCTTCCTGTTGGGCTTCGTGCGGCAGCCGTGCGAATTGTTCTTCCCCAACCTGTGGACGCTGGCCGCGATCGCCGTGTTCGTTTTGGGCGTGTGGGAGAATCAGATTTTCCGCGCTGCTTCGCGGGGGATTTGATCATCAGGAGGATCGCGAATGCCGCTCAACGCTGACGTCAGCTTCACCTGGGTTGGGCACGGCACCTGGAAGGTCCGAAGCGCCAGGCGCAAGGAGATCCTCATCGATCCCTGGGTCATGAACAACCCAGTTGCGCCCGAAAAGCTGAAAACGGTTGAGCGCTGTGACCTGATGCTCATCACTCACGGTCACTTCGACCACGTCCATGACGCGCTCGAGATCGCCCGAGCCACGACTCCGAAGATCGTGACGATCCACGAGATCGGCGCGTGGCTGATATCGAAGGGGGTCAGCGCCGGGAGCATCACCGCATGCAACCAGGGCGGCACCGTCGACATGGACGGCATCAAAGTCACGCTCGTGCATGCCGACCACTCATGCGGTATCTCCGACGGCGACCAGATCCTCTACGGCGGAACTGCGTGCGGACTGGTGATCGAGTTCGAGAACGGCTTCACGATCTACTTCGCCGGCGACACGGATGTTTTCGGCGACATGGCCTTGATCGCCGAGCTGAGCAAGTTCGACGTCGCCTTCCTGCCCATCGGAGGCTTCTACACGATGGGTCCAGAGCGTGCGGCCAAGGCGGTCTCGCTGCTGGGGGTGAAGACGGTGGTTCCGATGCACTTCGGCACCTTCCCGATCCTGGCCGGCAAACCCTCCGAGCTTCAGGACCTGGTCGGCTCCGCGGTCGAGGTCCTCGACATCAAGCCGGGCGACACAATCTAACAACAGCTATGGCGCCGCGCTCCTGCTAGCGTGGTCTGGGTGAAGTTCCGGTACTCCCGGTGGGACGGCACCCAACGCCTCGACGACCTCGACGCCGGCGACGTCCTCGACGCGCTGTCCGACGACCTCATGAACTACGGCGACCTCAACGCCGCGCTGCAGCGCCTGCTGCGTTGGGGCGCGCCGAACATGCCCGGGCTGGAGCAGCTGCTCAAGCAGCTGCGGGAAGCGCGAGAACGAGAGCTGGGCCGCTACAACCTCGACTCCACCGTCGAGCAGCTGCGCCAGGAGGTGCAGGACGTCGTCGACACCGAGCGTGGCGGCATCGAGAGGCGCGTCAACGAGGCCGCGACCCCCGAAGCCAAGAAGCTGATGGAGCGTATCGCCAGGCAGCGCCGAGATCAGCTCGACCGCCTACCCGACGATCTTGGCGGTCGCGTGAAGTCGCTTCGGGATTACGAGTTCGTCGACGACGCGGCGCGCCAGAAGTTCGAAGAGCTGATGCAGCGCCTGCAGAAGCAGATGGTCGACCAGATGTTCCAGGGCCTGAAGGGTTCGATCCAATCCATGCAGGGCCAGGACCTTTCACGTGTGCGCGACATGGTCCGCGAGCTCAACAAGATGCTCGAAGACCGGATGGAAGGCCGGACGCCCGATTTCAACGGGTTCATGGAGCGCTTCGGCGACATGTTCCCGCCCGGCATCAACAGCCTCGACGAATTGCTAGAGCACCTGCAGCGCCAGATGGCTCAGATGCAGTCGCTGCTCCAGAGCTTGAGCCCCGAGGCGCGCGAGGAGCTGCGGCAGATGATGGACGCGCTGCTGCAGGACGACTCGCTGCGGCTCGAGCTCGCCCGGCTGTCAGGGTTCATGCAGGCGATGATGCCGCCGTCGGAGATGGCCGAGCGCTATCCGTTCTTCGGCGAGGACCCTCTTTCGATGGGCGAGGCGATGGGTCTCATGGAGCGGCTGCAGCAGATGGACCGCCTCGAGTCTCAGCTCGAGCGTGGCAGCTTCCGCCCAGATGATGTCGACCGCTCGCTCGCCCAGGAGCTGCTCGGGAACGAGGCCAGGCAAGCGCTCGACCAGCTCCGCAAGCTCACCGAGATTCTCGAGAAGGCCGGCTACGTGGAGCGCAAGGGCCGGCGGATGGAGCTGACGCCGCGTGGCATGCGCCGCATCGGCCAGTCGGCCTTGCGCGACATCTTCGACCAGCTCAAGAAGACCCGAATGGGGCAGCACCAGCTGTTTCGCGGTGGCATCGGGAACGACTCGTCAGAGGAGCTGAAGGACTACGAGTACGGCGACCCGTTCCTGCTCGACCTGAAGGAGACGCTTTTCAACTCGTTGGTCCGCGAGGGACCGAAGCTGCCGGTGCGGCTCGACGCCAAGGATTTCGTCGTGCACCGCACCGAGCACGTGACGCAAGCATCGACCGTCCTCATGATCGACATGAGCCGCTCGATGTTCCTGCGCGGCTGCTTCCTCGCGGCCAAGAAGGTGGCCATAGCGCTGGATTCGCTCATCCGCAGCCAGTACCCGCGCGACTCGCTGTATGTGGTCGGATTCTCGAACTATGCGGTCGAGCTCAAGCCGCAGACCCTTCCGCAGCTGGCGCTCAACGATTACGTGTACGGCACCAACATGCAGCACGGTTTCCAGCTCGCGCGCTCATTGCTCGCAAAGCATCGTGGCAATCGCCAGATCATCATGATCACCGACGGCGAGCCGACCGCCCACATCGACGAGGACAACGGGCGTCCGTATTTCGCCTACCCGCCATCGTTCAAGACGATCCAGCAGACGCTGCGCGAGGTGCGGCGCTGCACCCGCGACCGGATCGTCATCAACACCTTCATGCTCGAGCGCGGTCCCTACCTCACCGAGTTCATCAACCAGATGACACGAATCAACAAGGGCCGGGCGTTCTTCGTCTCGCCCGACCGGCTGGGCGAGTACATCCTGGTCGACTACGTCAGCGGCAAGCAGCGGCGGCGGGCCAGCAGCCGCCGATCGTCACGCATCGCCTGATTCACCCAGAAATCATCCAGTTGGGATAGGCGTCCGGGCGGGCCAGATGCTTATGATCGGGACGTGCCCGCCAGGCAGTCCAAAACGTGAAAGCCGCCCCCAGCCGGCCCGACCTGGGAGGGGCTCCGGGAGATTCTCCTGAGCGCCGCAACCTGAGTCCCGCCGCGCTCTACGAGCATGCGATCCGGCGGAACGAGGCGGTTATCGTGTCCACCGGAGCGCTCACGGCTGAGACCGGCAAGCACACCGGCCGTTCGCCCAAGGACAAGTTCTTCGTCAAGGAGCCGACCAGCCGCGACGCCATCTGGTGGCACCCCGGCAACCAGCCCATCTCTACGACGAGCTTCGACCGGCTCCTCGCCCGCATGCAGGAGTACGCCCGCGCCAACCCCGTCTACACCAAAGACGTGTTCGCCTGTGCCGACCCGCGTCACCGTCTTCGCGTGCGTGTGGTCTCTGAGTTCGCCTGGCACAGCCTCTTCGCGCATAACCTTTTTATCCGGCCTGGTGCCGATGACCAGCGCGGTTTCGAGCCGGACTTCACTGTGATGGCGCTGCCGTCCGTCAAAGCCGATCCGGCACAAGACGGGACGCACAGCGAGACCTTCATCCTGGTCCACCTCGGTCGCGGCATCGTCCTCATCGGAGGCACCGAGTACGCGGGCGAGATCAAGAAGTCGATCTTCACCGCGCTCAACTATCTGCTCCCGGCCAAGGGCGTCTTCCCGATGCACTGCTCGGCCAACGTCGACGAGGATGGGGGCGACGAGGCGATCTTCTTCGGGTTGAGCGGCACCGGCAAGACCACCCTGTCGGCGGATCCCAAGCGGCGCCTGATCGGCGACGACGAGCACGGTTGGAGCGACTCGGGAGTCTTCAACTTCGAGGGCGGCTGTTATGCGAAGACGATCAGGATCCACAAGGAATCCGAGCCCGAGATCTACGCCGCCGTCGAGAGCTTCGGCACGATCCTGGAAAACGTCGCCTACCACCCGCTTACGCGCGTGCCCGACTACGACTCAGACGAGAAGACCGAGAACACACGAGCCGCCTACCCGGTGGACCTGATTCCGAACGCGGTGCTGGCAGGCGTAGGCGGCCATCCACGCAACGTCATCTTCCTCTCCGCCGATGCGTACGGTGTGCTGCCGCCTGTGGCTCGTCTCGATGACGACCAGATCCGCTTCTACTTCCTGTCCGGCTACACCGCCAAGGTGGCCGGCACCGAGCGTGGCGTGACCGAGCCGGAGCCGATCTTCAGCACCTGTTTCGCCGCACCGTTCCTCGTGCTCCCACCCGAGACATACGCCGACATGCTCATCGACCGCGTCAACCGTCACCAAGCCCAGGTGTGGATGCTGAACACCGGTTGGGTCGGCGGGCCTTATGGGGTCGGCCAGCGAATGTCGATTGCGCACACGCGCGCGATCGTGAGCGCGGTGGTCGAAGGCAGGCTCCGCGAGGTTCCCACCCATGTCGATCCGATCTTCGGCCTGCACATCCCGGATCGCGTGCCCGCGGTGCCGGCGGAGGTGCTCGACCCCCGCGGGAGCTGGGCCGATCCCGACGCGTACGACCGCCAGGCCCTCAAGCTCCGGCGCCTGTTCGAGGAGAACATTCACGCCATCGGCAAGAACGCCTCGACCGCCGGCTAGTTTTTGAAGGTTGCCATAGTCGGCAGCAGGCGCTTCTCAGACCCGAACCGCGTCACCGAGTACGTGAACTCGCTCCCGCCGCGCGCCTCCATCATCACCGGCAGCGCGAGCGGAGTCGACGCGGCCGCAACGAAGGCCGCCCGGGCCAAGGGCATTCCTGTGCAGGTCATGCCGGCGTCATTCGACGAGCTGGGCGACGCAAGCAAGTCGGCGGGGCGCAATCAGCGGCTGATCGATGCGTGCGACGTCCTGGTGGCGTTCTGGGACGGCTCGTCCAAAGGAACTCGTACCACCGTAGATCGCGCGCTCGATTCTGGCAAGGAAGTCCACATCTTCGTCGCTCACTAACATGTGGTCATGGCCGTCGCGATCGCCGTGCGGACGCGGCTCTTCGCCCGCCTCCGCGAGCTGGCCGGCACGGATGCCGAGAGGGTCGAGCTCCGCGCCGGGTCGACCGTAGCCGACGTCTACGACGCGCTCAGGAAGCTGCACCCCAGCCTCGAGCCCAGTCGCGAGTCGGTCCGCGCCGCTGTCAACCAGGAGTTCGCCGATTGGGACGCCCTGGTCGCCAACGGCGACGAGGTGGCCTTCATCCCGCCGGTGAGCGGCGGGACGCCGCATGCCGTCGGCGTCCTGTTCGAGCTCACCACCGACCCGCTGGACGCCCGGCGCATCGAGGCGGCTGTAAGCCACAAAGGCGCCGGCGCCATCTGCACCTTCACAGGCATCGTTCGCGACAACTCTCGAGGCCGCTCGGTAACGCACCTCGAATACGAGGCCTACGGCGAGATGGCCAAGGCCGAGATGCAGAAGATCGCGGGCGAGATTGCGGAGCGATGGCCCGAATCGCGCGTGGCGATGGCGCATCGCACCGGCAGGCTCGAGATCGGCGAGGCGTCGGTGGTGGTCTCGGTTTCGTGCCCCCACCGGGCTGAAGCCATCGACGCCTGCAGGTGGGGGATCGACCGCCTGAAGGAGTCGGTGCCGATCTGGAAGAAGGAGCACGCCGACGACGGCACGTTCTGGATCGAAGGCGACGACTCGAACCCCTCTCCCCTGCGGGGAGAGGGGCGTGCATAGCCCTAATCCCGCACCCGAGCCACCGACACTCCGTCCCTGATCGGCACGACCACGCTCTCCAGGCGCTGGTCCTTCGCAACGAGCTGGTTGTAGAACACGACATTGCGCGCCTGCTGGCTCTTCGGCTTGACGACCTCTCCCTGCCGCAGGGCGTTGTCTGCGATCAGCAGACCGCCTCCATCGAGGCGCTGCATGCAGAGGTCGAACACCTTGCGCGTCACGTCCTCCGAGGGGAACGAGTTGAGGAGGTCGATGAAACACGCATCGAAGCGGGCGGTCAGCTTCTCGAGGCCGGTGACCGCATCCTGCTCGAGCACCAGCGCTTGCTTCGCCAGGCCCGCAGCCGCGAAGTTGGAGCGAGCCCTCACCGCCCGCTCGTGGTTGGTCTCGAATGTGGTCAGGGTGCCGCCGGATGTCGCCTGCAGCAGCCAGATGCCGCTGTAGCCGATGGCCGTGCCGAGCTCCAGGAGACGCTTTGAGTTCGCGATCCGTACCAGCAGGCTGAGGAATGCGCCCTCGTGAGCGTCGATGATCGGGATGTTCTCGCGATGGGCTTCCTCCTCCATCCGCGCGAGCACGGGATCCCGCGTCGGGACGAGGCTGTCGAGGTATTCCTGCAGCTCGTCGCTGACCTGGACGGTATTCATGTGGCCACTATCTCCGGTGCGAGTACTTCGAGCACGCGATCGATCTCCTCTTCAGTGTTGTAGAAGTGCGGCGAGAGCCGCACGAAGTCACGGTGTGTGCGCGCGATGACATGCGCCGCCTCGAGGTCTCTCAGCACTTCCTGTGGCCGCGCGCCGCCCTTCCGAAACGAAACTATGCCCGACGATTCGGCCCGGCCCCTTGGCCATGGTTCGACTACCTCGTAACCACGTTCCGCGAGGCCCTCCGCAAGCCTCGCCGAGAGGTTGAGAACACGGGCTTCGATGGCGTCCTGGCCGACCTCCAACAGCAGCTCCAGGGCGGCGCCGAACGCGGCGGTGTCCAGCAGGGAGATGACCGACTCTTCGAAGCGGCGCGCGGTCGGTGCCAGCGTCAGGTCGTATTCGAAATAGCGGTCGTAGCCGACCACCGAGCAGACGCCGACGATCGGGGGCTGCAGACGCTCGAGCAGCTCGGGCACGCAAAAGCAAAACCCGATTCCAGGCGGTCCCATCAGCCATTTCCCAGCGCCGGCCGCACAGAAATCGATGGGCATCCGGCCCACGTCCACGCGCAGCGCACCGGCGCTCTGCATCACGTCGACCGCAAACACGATGCCGCGTCTGCGGCATTCGGCGCCGATGGCCTCGATGTCGAGGCGGAACCCGTTCCAGAACTCGACATGCGAAAGCGCGACCACGCGCGTTCTCGGATCCACGAGCGAGAACACCTGGTCGTGTGAGATTCGGCCGCCTCGCGGCTGCACCTGGCGAAGCTGTACGCCTTTCGCCGCCAGCGCCATCCAGGGATAGACGTTGGCCGGGTACTCGCCATGGGCCCCGACCACGTTGTCACCTTGCTTCCAATCCAACCCCTGCGCGAGCAGGGAGATCCCGTGCGCGGTGCTGCGGGTGAGGGCGATCGAGTCGGACGGTCCATTGATGAGCCGTCCGACCAGGCTGCGGACTCGATCGGCCTCGTCCTGTGCCCAGCGATCCCGGTACTTGCGATTGAGCGATGCCTCGACGACCTGCTCGACCGCGGCCGCCGCCCGCAGCGACATCGGCGACACGCCGGCGTGGTTCATGTGGATGTAGCTCGCGGTCAGCGGAATCAGGCTGCGGGCCTCGAGCGGATCCATAGTCTCTATCGTCGCTCCAAAAACACCGCCAGCATCGGCTGAAGGGTGGTGATGTATGCGTCCATTCGCTCGACAGCTGCGGTCAGCACCATCTCGTCAAGCTGCAGCGCGGGCAGCGTCTCGTACAGCCGCGACCAGCCGCGATCCCATGGCTCGAGCTCCGCGCGCGGCAGTCGTGCCTTGACCTCGACCATGCGCTCGCGGAAGAAGTCGAAGGCGCGCTCGTTGGCGTCCGCCGGGCCCTCGAAATGCAGTCCGATCTCCAGCCGGCCGTCACCTGTGTGGTGCCAGGCTTCGAAGTGGAGCTCAGGGTGGCCGTAGTGGAGCTTGAGCAGCCGGCTGTGGCCGCGGGTCGTCTCGAATGCCTTCAGGTCCTGGGGAAGCTTCGACTTCACGCCCTTGCGCAGCCCGGAGAAGAAGTCGGTCGGAGCCATGGGGGCCGCGCGTGCCAACCGCTCGAATATAAATCTCGTACAGTCTCGGAAGTGGCGTATATCCCCACGGTCACCGAGAACGAAGGCGGCAACCGCGAGCGCTCGTTCGACATCTATTCGCGCCTCCTGAAGGACCGCATCATCCTGATCGGCCGGCCGATCGATGATGTCGTCGCCAACCTGGTCGTGGCGCAGCTCATCTACCTCGCCGCCGACGACCCGGAGAAGGAGATCCAGATCTACGTCAACTCCCCCGGCGGTGCCGTGAGTGCCGGCTTTGCGATTTACGACACCATGCAGTACGTGCAGGCCCCGATCTCGACGGTCTGCATCGGCCGAGCTGCGAGCTTCGGCACCGTGGTCCTGATGGCCGGCGCCAAGGGACGCCGCTTCTCACTGCCGAGCGCGACCATCCACATGCACCAGCCCCTGATTGGCGGCAAGGGCCTGCAGGGCCAGGCCAGCGACCTCGACATCCACGCTCGTGAGATCGTCCGCATCCGCACGGTTCTCAACGAGCTGATCGCGAAGCACACCGGCCAGGCGCTGGAGCGAGTCGAGCGCGACACCGACCGCGACTTCTTCCTCAACCCCGAAGAGGCGGTCGAGTACGGCTTGATCGACGGGCTCATCCAGCAGACGCCGGTGCCCGTGCTGGCGTCCACCCGCTGATTCGAAAGGTCAACCAGCCCACCAGCAGGACGCCGACGACCGCCGGCCATGGCGCCGGAACGAATGCGGTGGTCAACGCGCCCACCGAAAGCAGCAACCAGTCCAGCCAGGTCGCTTGGCCCCAGATCGACAGTGCGAGGCCCACGAGGACGAGATCGGCCGGCAGGGCATGAGGGGCGGCGAGGACACCCCCCGCGACCAGCATTGCCGCCTGGCCGCGGAGCCCGTTTCTGCACCGCCGCGCCAGGAGCACCACTCCCGCGATCGTGAGCGCGGTCAGCGCAGCCACCGCGTACAGCTGCCATGGCGCCGGCAGCAGTGTGCCCAGGTGTGGGAGGTCGACCTCGCGGCTGCCCGGCGTGATCGTCGTGCCCGTGGGGGCGAGCCAGTCGAGGACCCAGCGCGGATTGAGCACCGCCACCGACGCCCACAGGAGCAGGCCCGCCCCTGCCCAGCCGGCCAGCACCCGCCACCGGCGCGCCACGAGCAGAGCGGCCCCGAGGGGCAGTACGAGCTGCGGCTTCATAAGGGTGAGGCCGAGCGCCAATCCGGCGAGGTAGGGCCGCGACCACAGCGCGATCGCCGCGCCGACGCCAAGCGCGACGACACCGTCGAGCTGGGCGTTGAGCAGCATGATGGCGGTCGGAACCGAGGCGAAGACGGGGAGCATCGCCGAGGGCGGGCGAGGCCGTGTCGCGAGGTAAGCGCCCAATGCCAGGCACGCGAGCCCGAACATGATCCACACCCGGCCGCCGAGGTCGGTGCCGAGAAGCTCGAAAGGAACCGCGAGGAGGGCGACCCACGCCGGCGCGAGGAACGGAAGGATTCCGTTAATCCCAAGCGTCACCAACGTGCGCCCGCCGGTGACCTCGAATTCGACGCGCTTCTGCTGCTTGAGGTCGTAGAGGTGCCCCGGGTTTTCAACGACCAGGCGGGCGCCCGTCGCAAACGCCGGCCAGTCCGAGTCGATGATGTCGTTCGGCCCCTCGATGATCGGATAGATGACGAATGCGACCGCGACGCCGAGAAGGCCAACCGACGCACGCCACTGCCAGCGCGAAGGCGTCACGCCTCTCGTTCGATCTTCAACATGCGGGTGGCGGGCACGATCAGGCCGCCCTGGACGAGCAGCGAAAGCAGCACGACGCCATAGGCGACCGCGGAGACGCGGCTGTCGACACCAGCAACACCGGCTACGGAGAGCGCAAGCGCAACCGACAGCGCGCCACGTAATCCAGCCCAGAACGTGAGGTGACGCCACGCCCACGGGATCGCCTGGGACCTCAATGCCGACGCCGCCAGCAATCCGTACACGGGCACGGCGCGCGTCAGCAGCATGATCGCGAAGGTCTCGAATACCAGTCCGGCGACGGGAAGCAATTTCCAGGCGGGCAGGGCGGCGCCGACAAGGATGAAGAGAATCGCGTTGAGGACGAACGCGAGCAGGTTCCAGAAGCCGAGCAGCTGCGTTCCGTGGAGCTTGCCGGTGGACGATCCGTAGCGTGCGATGACGACGCCCGCCGAAACGACGGCCACGATGCCGGACGCGTGGACGAGATCGGCGGCCAGGTAGCTGCCGTACGCGATCACCAGCGTGGCGAGGATCTCGAGCGAAGCGTCTTCGGCGACACGCACCAGGGCCACGCCCAGGAAGCCGACCGCGATCCCCACCACGGCGCCGCCGATCGTGATCGCGAAAAAGCGCACAGTCGCGTCGCCGAACGACGGATGGCCGGCCACGATGGTCGCCAGCACGGCACTGAACACGGCGACGCCCGTGCCGTCGTTGAAGAGACTCTCGCCTTCGAGGATCGCGGCGAGCCCGCCCGGCGCCTTCACCTGCCGGAGCAGGGTGACCACCGCGATCGGGTCGGTCGCGGCCAGGATCGAGCCGAGCAGAAAACCGCTCGCCCAGCTGAGCCCAAGCGCGATGTGCGTCAGCGTTCCGATGAGGAGGACAGTCACGACGACGCCGACAGTCGCAAGCAGGCTCACCGGAATAAGGCGCCTCCGCAGCTCGGGCAGGTCCAGCGTCAGCGCCGCCTCGAACACCAGCCCAGGTACGAAGGCCAGCAGAATGACGTCGGCGCCAATATGGGGGAGCGGCTCGCCGGGCAGCAACCCGACCACAACCCCGGCGCCGGCCAGCACGACCGGGTACGGCAGCACACGCGCGCGCCTGGATACGAGTCCGAGCAAGGTGGCGAGCGCGCCGACGAGGATGAGCAGCAGCAGGAACCGCTGCTGAGGCGACACTAGATCTCGAGGACCATGCCGTCGCGCGCCGCCTTGACCTCGGTCCCCAGCTTCTGCGTAAGGTCGGCAGCGAGCTCCCACGGGTGCGCGCGCCACACAGTCATCCCGAAGTGCGTGAGGACGGCGAGGCGCGGCTTGGCCTCGCGGATGATTCGCTCGGCGTCGTCCAGGCACAGGTGGGGGAGCCCCGAGCGGCACTGCATCAAGACGAGGTGGATGATCATGACCTCGGCCTTGTGCTGTTCGGCGATGCCGTCGTAGTACTCGGAATCGGTCACCCAGCCGAGGCGATCCCCGAATCGAAAGCCGAACGTCTCGACCTGGTGCCTGTGCAGCGGCGTGGTCGTGAAGGAGAGGCCGTTGACCGTGTACGTCGTCTCCGGCTGTAAACGCACGACCTCTTCGGGAAACTGGCGCAGGTAGCGCAGGACCACAGGATCGTCGTCGAGCGCATCGGAGGGACAGAACAGCCGCCCGCGATGACGGAAGCCGCCGTCCGTCATCGCCTCGACCATCACGTTGACGTCGCCGCAGTGGTCGAGGTGGCGGTGGCTGATGACGATGGCATCGAGCTTGGTGAGATCGACCTTGCGCTTGGCGTACTGGACAACGGCTCCGGGTCCAGGGTCGAGGCTCAGGCGCGCGCCCTCTTCCTCCAGGTAGAGGCCGCCCGAGGCCGCGAGCTGCTTCGCGACCATGAACCGCGCCCCCGCCGTCCCCATGAAAGTGAGCTTCACCTCCCCACCCCGTGGGGAGGTCGGCGCGGCCCGCTTTGCGGGCCGTGCCGGGTGGGGGGTCCCACTTCGGCGACCTCGGTCAGAGATGTCTCGGTCTTCTTGCCGAAGTACCGCTCGTACAGCCCGGCCACGCGATCTAGCGTGTCGATCTCGTCCACGGGCTTGTCGTCCCGGATCCGGACGATGCGCGGAAAGCGCAGCGCGTACCCGCTGGCATGGCGGCCGGAGTGCTGGATGGAATCGAAGGCGACCTCGAGCACGACCTCTGGCTTGACGACGCGTGCCCAGCCGCGATCCTCGAGCGTGATGGCGAGGAAGCGCTTCGTCATCTCCGCGATCTCGGCATCAGTGAGCCCGGTGTAAGCCTTGCCCACGTTGACGAGGCGCCCGGTCGAGGTGTCCGTGACCGCGAAGGTGTAGTCGGAAAGCACGCCCTTCCGCTTCCCGTGTCCCCACTCGACCGCGGTCACGACCACGTCGAGCGTCGCCAGGGGCCGTTTGAGCTTCAACCATGCGAGCCCACGCCGGCCGGGCGTGTACGGGCTCTTCGGGTCCTTGACCATGAGGCCCTCGTTTCCGCGCTCGCGCGTGTCGGCAAAGATCCGGTCGAGGTCGTCCGGGCTGGTCGCCTCTTCGAGCCGGGCCAGGAGGAACGGATGCTCCAGGCCCAGCCCTTCGAGAAGACGGCGGCGCTCGTCGAGCGGCTCATCGAGTACCGGCCGGCCGTCGAGATAGAGCAGATCGAAGATGACCAGCACCACCGGCACCTCGCGCCGCATCTCGTCCGAGACGACCTTGCGGCCGAGGCGTCGCTGGAGGTCGAAGAACCTCAGCACGCGTCCATCACGATGGGCAAGCACCTCGCCGTCGAAGAGGACGGCGTGGCCGATGCGAGGCGCGCTCTCGGCCAGCTCCGGAAACGCGCTTGTGGTTTCCTTCAAGTCGCGCGAGAAGAGCTCGACGTGCCCGTCATCGTGGTGGAGCTGGCAGCGGACGCCGTCGTACTTCTCCTCGGTCCACACCTTGTCCGCGCCCATCCGCTCGAAAGCTTCGGCCGCTGTTTCCACCGGGCTCGCGAGCATGAAACGCACCGGTTGAAACAGCGTCACGGTGCTGGTCTCGATTTGGCCGTGCTTCACGCGCACGGCGGTCTCGCCGATGTCTCCGGTGATCAGGTGGACGCGCTTCACCTGCGTCACGGGCACCCCGAACGCCTCGGCGATCGCCGCCTCCACCAGGCCTTCAGACAGGCCGATGCGCATCTCGGTGGAGATGATCTTGACCACAAAGCGCGCCGCCTCCGGGTGAACGCGGCGCAGCAGCTCTTCGAGCGGCGCCGCCTTTGCCGCGCCGCGCGCAACGCGGATGGCTTCCAGCGTCTTCTCGACCTCCGCCAGTGACACGTCCTCGTTGGCGGTACTGCCGGCCAGCGCCTCGCCGGCCCAGTCGCCGAGGTCGGAGTGCTTCCGGAAAATGCCCTGCAGCTCCTCGTCGTTGCGGCGAGAGATGGCGCCGATCGCCTTGCTCACCGACGACCAGCCGAGGCCGAGCGTCCTTCGCTTTGACGGTCCAAACGGGCGGCCGCTCATGAAGACGGCCGCCCTCCGCAGATCATCGTCGTCCAGGGACCGGAAGTAGGCGGCCAGATGCCGCGTTTTCCCGAGGGTTGCGGACGTTCCGCCGACAGCAGCTCCGGCGCGCGCGAAATCGAGCATGTCTGGGTACGGTGGCCTATCGTAAGTCGCGTGCGTCGGTGCCCTTATCTGGAGGAGCTCGTCAAGGAACGCCGGACGTTTCTGCGCGTCTACCGTTTCGACTGCCACGTCGATCACCTGTCGAAGCGCAAGTACGCTCTGAGCGACAGCCCGCCCATCTGCGTCCGCAACTTCGAAGACTGCCCTCTCTATCAGGCCGAGAAGCGGCGGGAGGATTCCACTATCACTCGGTACACGGATTGAGCGCGCTCGAGGCTCGGCAACGCGGCGCCGGCCTGACATGCGCCATATGCGGGGCGCCGGCGCTGCCGCTGGACGGGATGTGCGTCTTCTGCCATGCGCCGCTGGACAAGGAGGACGAGCCCTTCGAGCTGCTCGACTACCTGGTCGAACGGATTCCGACGGCGAAGGTCAGGCGCGGTCATCTCAAGCGAGGCCCGATCAGCGAGCTGACCGTCGACGTCGGCGGCCGCACCTACCGAGCGCGTTGGGATAAGGAGAACCTGGAGTTCCAACCCCCGGTCATGCTCACCGCCTGGCTTGACCTGTTGCTCAGCGGGCTCAGTGATGCAGCCGGCGCCGACGCCGACCTGCGCCGTGCCGTGCTGCGTTCAGGGTGGGCCCTCCGCTAAGCGTCCGGCTAGAGCGCCAGCGCCAGCTGCTCGGTAGCTTCCAACGCAGACGCACGTACGCCGCGCTTGCGCAAATGCCGCGCGAAGTCCTCTGTGTATCCATGCACCGTGTAGACCTGGTCTGCGCCGGAAAGCTCCACGACCTCCATCAGCTCATCGAAGTCACAGTGGTCGGAGAGGTCGAAGGTCGCGTCCGCGCCGAAGAGCCTCGCGAACTCGGCGTCCTTGGCCCAGCCTGAGACGAGGGCGGTCCGGTAGCGGCCGAGGCGGCGGACCTCGTCCTTGCCGGCTGGTGGCGCGATGACCACCCGGCCAGGAGGCGTGTCCCCGTTGAGCTCGATCCAATCCGGCAGGGGGCTGCCGGCGCTCTCATAGCATCGCGCGCAGGGCACGCAGCGGCTTTCGAGCGCAAACGCGAAGCCGTACGGGGCGAGCGCCAGCATCACCTCCTCGGTCTTGCCGAGAGCGTGACACAGCAGCACCGGCGTCACGTGGCTGTCCAGCGCCAGGCGGCACCAGCGGGCGATCGATTCCACCGTCGAGTCAGGATCGCCAAACCTGAAGTGGGGCCTTCCATAGGTGCTCTCCATAACGAGCACATGCGCCCGAGGCACCCGCGTGACGCTGCCGCCGGGCTGCCGCAGCTTGATGTCGCCGGTGTAGAGGAGACTCGTGCCATCGTGCTCGAACCGCAGCTGCGCTGAACCGAGCATGTGGCCGGCGGAGTGGAGTGTGACCGATGCCGGCCCGCGCCGCATCGGCTCGTCGTAGCCCAGCATTCGCCAGCCACGCGGACGCCGCGCTTCGGGGATGAGTGCCAGCGTCTGCGGAGTCAGCAGCGCCTCCTTGTGACGCCGAGCGTGATCGGTGTGGGCATGCGAGATGAACGCGAACGAGCGAACGACCAGCGGGTCGAGCCACAGGCTGTGCTCCGGAAGCGAGACCCC
>DASPYG010000010.1:0-41391 GCA_035636885.1 Candidatus Nitrosopolaris sp. | reverse complement strand
ACCACCGCGGCCGCCACCGCCGACCTCGTAATCGAAGCGGTCATCGAAGACTTCGACGCCAAGAAGAACGTATTCGAAGCACTTGGCCGGCACGCCAAGGAGGACGCGATCCTCGCCAGCAATTCGAGCACCATCGCGATCAGCCGGCTGGCTGACATCAGCGGACGGCCTGCGCTGTGCTGCAACATGCACTTCTTCCACCCGGTCACGGTTATGCAGCTGTGCGAGGTGGTGCGCGGCCCCAGAACCTCAGACGAGACCATCAACGCCGCGATGGAGTTCGTGCGCAGCATCGGTCGCACCCCCGTGCTCCTGAAGAAGGAGATATGGGGCTTCATCGTCAACCGCATCCTGTTCGCGGCCTCGGAGGAGGCAATGCACCTCCTGGAAGGCGGCTATGCAAGCGCAGAGGACATCGACATCGCCGTGCAGAAAGGGCTCAACTGGCCGATGGGCCCGTTCCACCTGCTCGACTTCAGCGGCCTCGACATCTTCTATGGGGCGATGAAGGACCGACATCGCCAGGGTGAGGGCGGGGACGCGCCCGAGGTGCTGCGCAAGCTGGTCGAGGCGGGCAACCTGGGTCGCAAAACGGGCAAGGGTTTCTTCGAATACGAGAAATAGGCGCGGGGGCAAAATAAGGCTGCCCCCGTAGCCCAATGGCAGAGGCAGCCGGCTTAAACCCGGTCCAGCGCGGGTTCGACCCCCGCCGGGGGTACATGACGCCACGAACTGAGAGGCTTCGCCTTGAGCTCGCGGGGACCCCTACTGGCCCACTAAAATCTGTTGAGTGCCGCTCCACCTCGAAGAGGACCCGGACGAGCCTGACGAACCCGACCAGCCCGGAACGCCGGGCGACGGGCAAGTCTCGACCAGCCCCATCCCGTCGGTGGGTATGCCCAGTCGCGAGTGGGAATACGCGACCCGCGTCTTGACTGTGGCGCAGGTCGTCGATGGCTCCAGTCTGGTGAAGGCTCTCAAAGAAGCGGGAGCGGATGGCTGGGAGCTGGCTGACGTGGTCGACGGGGGGGAGAAGCGCGTGCTCCTGATGAGGAGACCGAAGCGTTCGTCACAAGAGGCGAGACGCGTCGGATTCGCACCTCCCACGCACAACTGACCGGGCCGGCGCCGCGTCGTAAGCGGCGCGTGCTGGTTGTCGAGGACGATGCTCCGATACGCACGCTCGTCGCAGAGGTGGTCCGGCTCCAGGGCCATGAGGTGCTCGAAGCCGCCAACGGCGCGCAGGCGATCGACCTGGCGTCGAGCGGCCAGCCCGACCTCGTCCTGGTCGACTGGGTCCTGCCGGACATCAGCGGCACAGAGGTGATCCTCGAGCTGCGGAGGCAAGGCCTCACCGGCCCCGTGGTGATGCTGACCGCACGTTCGGCCAAGATGGACGAGGTCGTCGGGCTCGAGGTTGGCGCCGACGACTACATCACCAAGCCGTTCGATTCGCGAATCCTCGCGGCCCGCATCAACGCCCACCTTCGGCGTGCGGCGCTCGCTGAATCCGGTGGCGGGCGCGAGGGACTGCTCACCGTCGGTGCTCTGCAGATCGACAACGCGGCCCGCCGGCTCAAGCTTGGTGAGGACGAGATCCCCCTGACCATGACCGAGTTCAACCTGCTCGCCGTGCTGGCCGCCAACCCGGAACGGGTCCTGACGCGAGCGCAGCTGCGGGACAAGGTGTGGGGCTACCCGCACGACCTCGACGACCACTCGGTCGACCCTCACGTGCAGCGCCTACGCCGCAAGCTCTCGGATTACACCAACACCGGGGTCACCCTCGAGGCCGTCCCGGGCCTGGGTTACCGTCTGTCGGTCCGGCCCGTTTCAGACTAGGTGGATCGGAGAAGGGCGGAAGGCGACCCGCGGCCCATCGGGATCTTCGATTCCGGCGTGGGCGGGCTCACTGTGCTCAGGGCGATCCGCGAGCGCCTGCCGCTGGAGCCCACCATCTACGTCGCCGACCTGCTGCATTTTCCATACGGCCCGCGCTTCCAGGACGAGGTTCGCGGCTTCGCGATCGACATCATCCGCTACCTCGAAAGCCGTGACGTCAAGCTCGTCGTGATCGCGTGCAACACCGCAACCGCCGCCGCGCTCAACCACGCGCGCGAGGTCTTCGAAGTTCCGATCGTCGGCGTGATCAGCCCCGGCGCGCAGGCGGCAGTGGAGACCACGAAGAACAACCGGGTCGGCGTGATCTCGACCGAGGGCACGATGCGTAGCCAGGAGTACCTGCATGCAATCAAGGAGATCGACCCGATGGTCGGCGTGTACCAGAAGGCGTGCCCAGAGCTGGTCGACATCGTCGAGGCAGGCGAAGCTGACTCGCCACGGGCTGAGGAGGTGCTGCGGCGCGACCTGGAGGACATCGTCCGCCTGGGCGCAGACACGCTCGTGCTCGGATGCACTCACTACCCGCTGCTGAAACCCGCCATCAACCGTGTATATCCGGCGCGCTTCGAGCTCGTCGACTCGGCCACGACCACCGCCGCCAAGGTGGAGCGACACCTCGACCACTCGCGCCTCCGCGCCAACGGGTCCGCGCCGCGCCACGAGATATTGGTGACGTCGGTGCCCCAGCACTTCGACCAGGTCGCCGCCAACATCTTCGGTGACCGCGTCGGCGCGCAGGAGGTTCAGCTGTGGGAGAAGCAGACGACATAGAGGACGCGTCCAATCTCTTTGGACCCGTCGCCGCCGACCTCGCCGGCATCGAGTCGAACCTTCGCGCGCTGATCGCAGCGGATCCCGACGTGGTCTCGGCTCCGATGTCCGATCTCTTCGCCGCGGGTGGCAAGCGGATCCGTCCTGCTCTCGTCCTGCTCGCGGCGAGGATCGACATCTACGACCTGGCGCGGCTCACTCCCGCCGCCATGGCGGTCGAGCTCACCCATGCTGCCACGCTTGTACACGACGATGTCATCGACCGCGCGACCGTGAGGCGCGGGCGTCCAACCGTCGCTGCGCGCCTCGGCGACGAACCGGCGATCGTGGTCGGCGATTTTTATTTCGCGAAGGCCTACGATCAGGCCGCAAACACAAACTCGCCCGAGGTGGTCACCATCCTCGCCGACGCGGTGATGAAGATCTGCGCCGGCGAGGTGCGGCAACAGTCGATGCGGCATCGGTACGTCACGACGCTCGACGAGTACATGCCCCGCATCGAAGCGAAGACGGCGACGCTGCTCGCCGCCTGCTGCGACATCGGCGCCCTGCTGGGCGGCCTCGACGCGAGCACGCGTGCGCACCTTCGCGCTTACGGTCGCCTGCTCGGTCTTGCCTTTCAGATCGCGGACGACGTGCTCGACTACACCGGAAGCGAGGACGAGGTCGGCAAGCCGATCGGTCATGACATCGCGGAAGGATTCGCGACTCTCCCGCTCATGCTCGCGATCGAGGATCCATCCGTGGCAGGCCGCCTGTCACCTCTCCTTCGCGCCGGACAGGAGCTGGACCCGGAGCATGCCGCGGAAGTAGTGGGGCTCGTGCGCGAATCGAAAGGACCTCAACTCGCGCTCGAACGCGCGCGTTCACTGGCCGCCGAAGCGCGGCGCGAGCTCGAGGCGATCGATGGCGGCGAGGCTGCAAAAACGCTGTCGGTGCTGGCCACCTACGTGGTAACCCGAAAGCTCTAACCTCTTCTCCGTGGGTCCCCTCCGGAGGGTCAGGCTCGTGGGTGTCGGGCCCGGACACCCAGGCCTGGCGACGGTGCAAGCGGTCGAAGCAATCAAAGAAGCCGACATCGTCCGCCACAGCGAAGGCTGTGGTGTGGGGCTGCTGCATCACGCGCGTCCCGGCGCCGATGTCGGTCCCCTCGACTCCGCCGACGAGGTGGTGCGCCTGGCTCGGACGGGGCGCAGCGTCACGGTTCTGTTCCCGGGGAATCCTTACGCATTTTCAAACGGCAGCGAGATTGCTGAGCGCCTGTATCGCGCGGGTGTCGACTTCGAAGCCGTGCCCGGTCTGGTGCTCGAGCTTGCTGCGCCGGTGATGAGCGGCATCCCGCTCACCATCGAGGGCCGGTCGGCGTCGATCGGCTTCGGGCTGGTGAAGGGCGCAGAGACGGTTGTGCTGCGGCTCGCCTCGGGCTGGTGGGAGTCTGGCATCACCGCGCTTCTGTCAGACGGCAGGACGCCCGAGACCCCCGCGGCTCTGATTCTCAACCCCGGCCAGCCAGGCCAGCACCGCGTGGGCGCGCCCCTGGGCGAGCTTGCGCGCAAGGCCGCCACGTACGGCTTGCGCGGAGATGCCCTGCTCGTGCTCGGGCCAGGCGTGGAGATGGCCGAGCAGTTCGACACCATGGCGAAGCGCCCGCTGCACGGCCGCCGAATCCTGATCACGCGCGCGCAGCACCAGGTCGACCCGTTTCGGCGCGAGCTCGTCGACATGGGCGCCGCAGTCGTCGAGATCCCGACGATCGAGGTCCGCCCCATGCCCACCGACGATCGCGTTCGCAAGGCGATCACGAGCCTGGGCCGCACCGCGCTCGTCATCTTCGCCTCGGCCAACGCGGTCGACATCTTCTTCAAGATGCTGCTGGAGACGGGCGCCGACGCGCGCGCCCTGCATGCCTCCAAGCTGTGCGCCATCGGCCAGGAAACGGCCGAGATGCTCGAGAACCACGGCCTCCGCCCCGAGCTCGTCACTTCGGAATACACGGCCGAGGGACTGGCCAAGGCGCTGGAAGGGTGGGAGATGGAGGGCATGCGGGTGCTCGTGCCTCGGGCAGAGGTCGCGCGTGACGCTTTACCATCGCTGCTCGCAATGCGCGGGGCTGAAGTCGAGATCCTGCCGGTGTACCAGGCGGTCTGCCCAGCCGCGGCCGGGCCGTCCCTCATGCGCCTGTTCGCAGCCGAGGGCGTGGATGTGATCAGCTTCACGAGTTCATCCACCGTCGCCAACTTCGTGCGTGCGTTCCCAGACGACAAGCTGCCCGCGGTGCTGGGGGAGGCCGAGGTTGCCTGCATGGGTCCAGTGACGGCGGACACGGCGCGCAAGCTGGGCCTGCGGGTCGACATCGTTGCCCGTGAGTACACGACGCACGGCCTCGTGCAAGCGATCGTCGAGGCAGCGGCGAGACGGTGAGCAAGTCGAAGCGACGCATCGAACGCCGCGCCGCCGACGCCATCCCTAGGCCCGACGCCGAAGCGGTCGAGGTCCCGGAAGCCTGGAAGAAGCGGCCGTGGGTGCCTTACCTGATCATGGCTGTCGTGGTGGCGGCCGTCCTCGGGTCGGGCCTGGCGCTGCAGCAGGCGGTCACCCAACCACGCGTTCGGGCCCTCGCCAACTGCAAGACGTCGACCGCCTTAGGAGTGCACGCGTTCATCGCGGCGCAGCCCATCTGCATCGTGCCCAATCACAAGTACACGGCCACCCTCAACACGACGCAGGGCAAGATCGTGATCGAGCTGCTGCCAGACACCGCGCCGGTGACGGTCAACAACTTCATCGTGCTGGCGCTGAACGGGTACTACAACGGCAGCTCGTTCTGGGACAGCGAGGACTGGGTGGTTCAAACCGGCGACCCGAACGGTAACGGGACCGGCGGCCCCGGCTACACCCTGCCCGAAGAGCCGGCGTCGTTCCTGAAATGGAGTGCCGGCGCCGTGGGCATGGCGCGGATCCCGGGCGGACCTATCAACGGCAGCCAGTTCTTCATCGAGAAGGGCGCCTGGCCCGGGAGCGGGCCGACGGCCACCTACAACCGGTTTGGCACAGTGATAGCCGGTATAGACAAGCTCCAGGCGATCACCTCGACGGACAAGATCAACTCGATCACGATTGCGGTGACCTGAGACAAGCCTGATCGTCCCTTTACAGGCGGCGGACTATAATCCGGTTGATGCCCATACACCCGTTCTGGATCATCGCGATTGTGGTCGTCGTGCTCATCGTTTTCGGGCCAGGCCGCTTGCCCGAGCTCGGGGGCGCGATCGGCAAGGCCATGCGCGAGTTCCGCAAGGCGACCTCGGAGTTGACGAGCGAGGTGACTCACTCGACCCAGCCCGCACCGCCACAGCAGCCCGTCGCGACGCCTCCCGCCGCGCCGGCGCCAACCGAGAGCTCCTCCTCGCAGAGCTCGGAGTCAGCCTCTCCGTCCAACCGCTGAGGCTCGTCCCGTGGCGATCCTAGACCGAGTCCTCAGGCGCGCGCCCCGACCCGATGTTCCGGTCGAGGACCAGCGCATGTCCGTCATCGAGCACCTCGAGGCGCTTCGGCGGATGCTCATCGTGGTCCTCGTCGCGTGGACGATCACGACGATTGCCGGGTTTGTCATATCGGGTCAGGTGGTCGAATGGCTTGTCAGCAGAGCCGGGCTCGGGCATGCGGTTTACTTGGGTCCGGGCAGCTTCGTGCTTACCCGCCTCCAGGTCGCCATTTACATCGGTTTCATCATTGCGGCGCCGGTAGTGATCCAGCAGATCTGGTGGTTTGTGAGCCCGGGTCTTCACCGGAACGAGCGGAGGCTGACGCTGCCGCTGATCATGGCCACCATCTTCTTCTTCGGTCTGGGCGTGGCCGCGGCACTGTATGCGCTGCCTCTCTACATCCGCGTTCTCAACTCCTTTGCTCCGACCAACGTCACGTACCTGGCGGACGTGGCGCAGCTCGTCGGATTCATCCTTCTCATGGTCATCGGCTTCGGGGTCGTGTTCGAGCTGCCGGTCGTGCTCGTCGTGCTCGGACTCCTGGGCATCATCAGCTCGCGATGGCTTTACAAGAACCGCATCTGGTGGTTCGTGGGCCTCGCCCTGGTCGCCAACTTCCTGACCCCGGGCGTTGATCCCCTGACGCCGCTGCTCATGTTCGTGCCGCTCTATATCTTTTTTGAATTGAGCGCGCTGATCCTCAAACTAAGCGGTCGATGAGCGCGATCACGCCCGTGAAATCGCGACCGGACGGGCGCCAGCCCGACCAGCTGCGCCCGTTGAAGATCGAGCTGGGCGTCAACGTCCACGCCGAGGGTTCGTGCCTGATCGAGATGGGGAGGACGCGGGTATGGATCACCGCGAGCGTCGAGGACCGCGTGCCGGCCCATCGTCGCGGCAGCGGCCAGGGCTGGATCACGGCCGAGTACTCCATGCTGCCCCGCTCCACCCACGACCGCGGCATGCGCGAGGCCATCCAGGGCCGCATCGGTGGCAGGACGCACGAGATCCAGCGATTGATCGGTCGATCACTGCGCGCGGCCGTCGACATGGGCAAGATCGGCGAGCGCACGATCACGCTCGACTGCGACGTGCTGCAAGCTGACGGAGGCACGCGGACCGCATCCATCACCGGCGCCTTCTGCGCGCTGTACATGGCAGTCAAGCGCATGAAGGACGCGCGCATGGTGAGCGAGCTGCCCGTCCGGCAGTACCTCGCGGCCGTGAGCTGCGGCATCGTCGAGGGCACGCCGATGCTGGACCTCGACTACACGGAGGACTTCCAGGCCTCGACCGATCTCAACTGCGTCATGGTCGAGGATGGGCGCCTGGTCGAGCTCCAGGCGACGGCGGAAGGCGCTCCGTATCAGCGGTCGGAGCTCGACGCCATGCTGGCGCTCGCGGGCAAAGGCATCAAGGAGCTGATCGTCTCTCAGAAAAGAGCCATAGCCGCGCTTGGCTGAGCGCCGGCTCGTCGTTGCCACTGGCAATGCAGGGAAGCTCGGCGAATACAGTGGATTGCTCGCCGACACCGGGCTGACTCTCATGGCGGTCGACCCTGGCGTCGCTGAGGTGGGATCGACGTACGCGGAGAACGCGCAGCTGAAGGCGGAGGCCGCAAGCGTGGCGATGGGGTTGCCGGCCATAGGAGACGACTCGGGGGTCGAGGTCGAGGTGCTGAAGGGCTACCCGGGCATTCATTCGGCCCGCATCGGCCCCACCCAGAAGGAACGGACGCAAGTGCTGCTGGATCGGCTGCAGGGCCATCCGCGACCGTGGCTCGCGCGCTTCGCGTGCACGATCGCCCTGGCCGTGCCCGGCCAGGCGACAGAGTTCTTCGAGGGCGACTGCCGGGGCGAGATCGTCCCGGAGTGGCGAGGTCACGCGGGGTTCGGCTACGACCCCGTGTTTCTCGTCCCCGAAGCTGGGAAGACGTTCGGCGAGATGGATCCGGAGGAGAAGGCCATGTACAGCCACCGCGCTCGGGCGGTGAGGGCGATGATCGCCTCAGGCGCGCTCGACCGCCTGCCCGCCTGAGGTGTCGGCGATGTTCCTCGCCATGATGTGGTGGTACCCCGACGGCACTCCCACCTTCGGCTTCTGGTACGCCGCGTTCATTGCCCTGCTGATGATCACTGGCGGCATCTGGGGCCTGATCGCGCCGGAATCATTCCGGACTTTCTACTTCGGCCTCCTCCGCAGCATCCGCACCATCAGGTCGGATCGAGCAAAGGTGCCGAGCACCGGTTGGGGCTGGGGGTCGCCGACATCGATCCTCTTGTCGAGCGTGCTCGCGATCGCGTTGGCCGCCGGCTTCATGGGCTGGGTGCTGTTCTTCACGGTCCCAGGCCGCGTGTACTAGCCTTTCAAGGTCCTGCGACAGCGATGTGGGTTTTGCGTTCGGCGCGGGCGGTAGCTTAGCTCGGCAAAGCGCCTGGTTTGGGACCAGGAGACCGCGAGTTCGAATCTCGCCCGCCCGACCAACGTTGTTCCGTAGCCTCCGAAACGGTCCGTTTTGAACTCGTCTTGACCGTTTTGGAAGACTTTGGGCGCGGCGTTGGAGCGGCGGTGGAAGGCGCCTGGAACATGCCGAGTTAAGAGACTTGGAAATGGTCTACCCGTTACAAGGGAGGCCAAGATGGGCGCCGTGAAACATCCGGTTCGGGTCGTCGAGGGTGTTGGATATGCGGTGCCGGTGCGCCGGCAGCCGCCGCTCGTCGTGGGCTATGAGCACTTCCGCCTGGATCGACAGGGCCAGCTGCTCTCGCCCAAGACGCTGATCTACTACGACGAAACGGTTCTACCGTTTCTGCGCTGGCTGGAGGCTGAGGGCGTGCGTCGCTTCGAGGATTGCGACGTCGCCCGCGTTCGTGCGTTCCGAGCGCAGCTCGCGACTCGGATGGGGAAGTACGGGCGCCCGCTGGCGCCGAAAACGATCCTTGAGTATCACCGGGCGATCCTCTGCTTCCTCCGCTGGGCTAAGCGCGAGGGCTACGCCGTCGACCCGCGGATCCTCGAGCTGACGCCACCGCGTGAGCCCACCGTGTTTCACATCGCCCAGGTGAAGAAGATTCTCGCCGCCTGCAATCCAGCCGTGCCGACCGAGGACCTCGTGGTTCGGATCTTGGTCGGGTCCGGCCTACGCCGCGAGGAGCTCTGTGGCCTGGCGGTTGTAGGACCGGACGGATTGTCCGACGTCATGACCGACTCCTTGAGCCGCGGGCGGGTCGAGCTCCGCGTCCGTTGGAACGCCGGCGCCAAGGGCCGTAAGTCGCGCCGGGTGCCCATCACGCCCAAGCTGGCGGCGGGGATCAAGCGGTACGAGGCTCGGCTGCGGCCGGAGACCGAGCTGGGTCAGTTGCTCATTAACGAGCACGGAGCGCCGTACCAGGGACCGGGGATCAAGTCGATGATGGACCGGCTCACCGAGCGGACTGGCTTTCGGATACACGCCCATGCGTTCCGGCATACGTTTGCGACGGTGGCAGCGAAGATGGGCTGGAACTTCGAGCACCTTCGAGCCGCGATGGGCCACTCGGACTACGGAATGCTGCAGCGCTACGTCCGCCTGGCTACGGAGCGCGACTTGGGATCCCGGGGCGACTGGCTGGAGTTGATCGCGAGCAACCCAGCTACCGAGTGGTCCTGACTCTCAGCGCTAAGGGCCAAAGCCGGTCATGGCGCCAAACACATACCAACAGAGCACGAAAACGGTGACTCCGGACGCAAGTCCACCGAGGATTGAGACAGGGCCGTCACCCGTCGCGAGGTGGTAAGTGGTGAAACCGATAAAGCCGACGCCGCCGAGTAGAGCGGCAAAGCCGCGCCGAGTGCGGAAGGCCGGTGGGAAGTGGTCAATCCAGGTGCGCCCGGCGGGGTCGTTCTTGTGAGGCTTCCTTCTGGACACAAGGACATCTTGGGACGTTTGGGGACGTTTTCGAAAGGCCGGTAAAACGTCCGAAGACGCCGTTGAAACGTCCCGCTGCTCCTTGTCTGCTTGGTCAGATGAGACACAAAGGGAGTCGCAAGTGAACCCCGGAGTGGGACGCCCGGGACGTCTTCAGCCGTCCCAAGTCGTCCCTAGAAGTCGTTGAGACGTCCCTTCTTTCGATGGTGTCATCGACAGGTATGACGTTGACAGCCGGGATCGACGCTGGGATGGGAGAAGGCGCGCGAGCAGCGTCGCCGACGGGCCGGGCCGCCGCGACGCGTTGGCTCGCCGTGCGTTACGCAACGAGCAGCCCGCAGCGCGTGCGCGCATTCATGCGCGTGTCGCGAAGCGCGAAGGCCTCCACCTGTTGCGGACGCGCGGAGGCGGCCGTTTCGGCGCGGCGCGCCCGGCACGGCGGCCGGCGCGAGCGGGCGGCGCTGTGGTTCGATGCTGGCGGTCCCGGTCCCCTAACAGAGGACCGCCAAAAGCCAAGAAGCCGGCTGGACGGAAGGCGCGGAACGCGTAACACCGTGCCTTCCAGGGCGCCACGACCACATAGCGAGCCTCGAGTTCTGGCCAAGCGCGAGCGCTTAGTTTGAATCAGCAGGGGATCTTTGAATGGACCGTCGACGCGGCCGTGATCGATCGTGCGCGAGTCCTGCGGGGCTGGACGCGTCGGGACCTGGCTCGGCAGGCTCACGTTGACGAGGGAACGTTGTGCGACCTGTTTGCGGGTCGACGCCGCCCGACCTTCGGAACCCTTCGCGCGTTGTGCCAATGCCTCGGCGTGTCCCTCGAGGCTGTGATTGCCTTTGAGGAACGATCCGTGAGTGCTGCCGGCCAGACAGCCGCGAAGCTCACGTTTTGATGCGATCGATCGGCCGTCTGAACTGCCGCTCGTGCTCGAGCACCGGCCGACTCTCCAAAAGAACTTGGGCAGCGTGGATGGCCACAATGCTCGTGCTGGTACGGCTCATGGTTGGTGCCATCTGGATACTCCTCAACCCCTCGGCCAAGACCTAGCAGGGCTCGTGAGGCTGGACGGCTGAACACAGTCGGCGTCACGGCCACAACCATTTGGCGCAATCGCCGTTAAACAGGTCGTGACCGTGGGTCCAGGATGGTATCCGGATCCGTTCGTACCAAGTCAGCTTCGTTGGTGGAACGGCGCATGGACAAGCCACACGGCCACGCGCGGATCGTGGGGCGCGGCAGCTACAGCCTTGAGCCTTGGGATCGTAGCTTTCGTCATGATCTGCTTTCCGATCATTGGCGTCGTCATCTCCGTCGTCGCAACAGTTCTCGCAATCAGGGCGGCGCGTCGAGATCTCGACGACAACTTCACAATCACGGTTCTGACCTTCAACATAATCACGTTCTCTTTGAGTCTGGCTGGTCTTGCATACAGCCTTTGGCTCGGCCTCTACGGCATCGTGATCTCGCCGTGGCCGGCTTAGTGTTTACCCAGCCTCAGGCCCGCCTAGGGCGGTCGAGGGGAGTAGGTTGTTTCGGAAAGTAAACGAGTTCGGCTCCATCGTGACTAGCTTCCGCCCTGGGGTAACCACGGTGCTCGGTCTGGACCGCGAACGAGCTCGCAGGGTGCTGTTAATCGGAGCGCAGATCGCGCTCCTCCTTGTTGTGCTGACCCGTCTTGTTACGTCGTCATGGGCGCTCCCAGTGGGCCTGCTTCTGGTTGCGGTTCTCGGTGGAGCTTTGGTGGGATGGGTTTGGCTCTACCTTGCTAACTCCTCAATTGCTCTGACTGCGTCCCACCTGCTGATCACAGACTGGCGCGGCTCGACAACTGTCATTGCTCGTGGCGACGTCAGCAGACTGGTCCGACTCGCAGTCAGACCATTCGAAGGACCTCCAAGACAAGCCGTAATCGGATTGGATGCTGCAGACAGGGGCTTGTTCACACTAGGCGGCGCATATGATGCAGCCGCAATTGCAGGATCTCTCTCGGTGCCGTTAAGCGGCAGCTTCGATGATGTGCTGACGCTTCGTGAGATCAACCGACGATATCCGGGTTCCACTCGCCACGTAGTCGCAAATCCACAGCAGATATTCGCGTTGTCAATTGTCGGTACGGTGGTAGTTGGCCTGATCGCATTTATCGTGTGGACTGCCCTGCGTTCGTGAGCTGTTACCGCTGCCGCCTTTTGGCGCTGCTGTGGTGCCCTAGCCCTGGTGGGCGCCATTGATGTCTTCGCAAGGACGTTCTCGCAAGGTCTTGTTCATGGCATTTGGTGCCGGCGGATTCCTGTTTGCACTGCTCGGCCTCAACGACGTCACGGGCATATGGCCACAGCCATGGCTCTTCTTAGAGATTGTGGTTGCTCTTGGCAGCATGCTCGTCATGTTCCAGAGCATCATCATCATCACGTATATGCACCCGATCGCGCCTCGGGCCGAGGCGCGTAAGTGGGCGTGGGCAGGAGTCTCGTATCGCTTCTGGTTTCTGCTCTTCGGCATGCTGCTTACTCCCGTTGGCTTAATCCTGCTCGCCGGGGTTTGGAGGCAGTCGTACGGCTGGGCGCTCCTCTGGGGCCTGTGCGGAATCGTGAGTGCCGTCATCGCGTACCTCGCAGGCAGGCCGTGGCCTAGGGCCGATTGAGATACCCGGTGGAGGCGTGATCAGGTCGCGCGACGGCGACCAGGATCGGTTGGAAGGGTTAGGGCCTGGAACCTGGCGTGGTGGCGAGAACAGCCTCTATCGCAGCGAGCGCCGACACCGCCTCACTGTCGATCAGGGCTATGCGGGCCAGCGGGACATCCGGCATTTCAGCACGCACGTCCTCCAAGACGTGGGAGAAGGGCCGATCCGTAGTCACGAGCCAGTCGAATCCCCAGAGGTGGGGGGCGTGAAGACGGTCGACTGAGTTCCCCGGCGTAACCTGCCGCCGGCGCTGGAAGAATTCGGTAAGGCCCACGACTCGGCACAGCGGTACGCGGCTTGCGTCCGCATCGCACATCCAAAACCGTTGCCACTCATCGATCCCTTGCGGCCATTTGAAGTCAACGAGCCAGGACAAATGCCCGTTAGCGCGACGTTCTTCATCCAGTGCGGGCCGAGTCTCCTCGGCGCTGACGTAGCGCCAATGCTCATCGGCTTGGGTTCGTTCATCCATGCAGCGTTGGACTTCAGCGCTGCTGTGCCGAGGTCGCCAATCCAAGCCGAAGTTAGGCCGCCGTCGATGTTGCTTCTGGCGTCCCATTTCTCGACCGACCAAAGCGTTGATGCGTAGTAATTCTTTCGTGAGGTCCGGTAGACGGGACGGGTCCTTCAGCTTCAGCCATTCGCGCTTCCGTTGGCGCAGATATGCCTCGATCCGGCGACGGTCGGGTGCTTGGCGGAACCACTCTGGGCGCAAGCGCCACACCTCGTCTGCGATCTCCCGGTAATGCCGGTAGTCATAAGGCGGATGAATTGGGGAGCCGACGCGGAGGATGGTCTGGAGTCGAGCGTCCCGATCAGCCTGGTCGGGGTTGCGTAGTGCCTCGCCTATGTTGGCGTTGATCGAAATCCCGATCTTGTGACCGTGAGTTTTGCACCACTCGCGCACCTTCACGGCCTCGTCGCGCCTCTGAATCAGGTGATAGATAAAGCTATCGAAGTAGAGCTTCATCTCGGCCTGAATTATCGTGCCGACCCCGGCAGTCTTTGTGCGTGCCTGAGGTCGCGGCGCGATTAAACATCAGCAGGGCGAGGTTGCCGATGATTGCGGCGGGCAAGATGCGAGCGTTGGAAGCGGGGTGGACGGTGGTGGTGCCAGCGACGTGCGGATATCAGGGGTTGGGTCGGTCATCCCAATATCTGCCGGCGGCGGCTTCGACGCGAGGCAGGAGATGTTCGGGCACGGCCCACCGGGTGATTGGAAGCGATCTCTTTAGCCGGTCGTTCGTGGCGGCTTCGGCTTCTATTCGCTCGATGAAGGCGTCTCCGTGATCTCGCAGCAGCTCCTCAACGATGAAGGCTCCAATCGTGGTGCTCCAGGCCGGCTCAGCCGAAACCTTCAGAAGGTCAAGGGCCAGAGCCCAGACCTCGTCAGGATCCTCTTCATTGAGAAAGATGAAGACGTCGTCCGCCCATCCGTCTTCCCAAACCTCGATGGGCTGTTTCCATGACCTGGGGATCCTTGGTACATGTCGGACGAATGCCTCGATCGTTTGTCGGCGACCTAGCAGTCGGTACGCCTCGCTCGATCTTTGTAGGAAGTGCATTGCATCCCAGAACGCGCTGGCGACCTTGGGATCGCGGTGGGCGATGCTGGCGACTTCGTTAACCAGCTGCTCGCCTCCCACATCCAGGAGCGCCGCCAACGGCATGTTGAGAGCGTGCACAGCTTCCTCATCCAGCTCGAGCAGTAAGGCATACAAGGATCGCCACCAGACAATCGGCTCATGGCCCATCTCCTCGGCGAGCTTGTCCAAGGCATTCGGGCCCAGTTCTTCAGGACTCAGCGGATAGAAATCGCCGTGAGCCCATCGTCGCAGTACACCGACCTGGTCTTCTGGCATTCCCACGGATTATGTGGCTGAGTTAAATGGTCTCGACGAAAACCGGGTTCGGCTCTAAGATCGGATCGAATTCGCCAGGGACTGAAGACCACTTGGTAAGGAAAGGTCCCCGGTTCGAATCCGGGCGTGGGCTCCGTACTCAGGTCGAAGCTCGCCTGACCGGTTGCTCTATCTTGTGTTGGCTCGTGTCGGGTTGCAGCGCCTCAAGGACCTTTCTGGTGCTGGTTTCGTTCCTCCTGACTGCCTGTTCAACGCCAGCTGGCACGCTCGGTACGTCGACAGGGAGCCGTATCCACAATGACCTAACCGGGATGGCTTGCCCGAGCATCTCGTTCTGCTTTGCGGTCGGCAACACTTACGAGAACGGCGCCTCTGGGTATGCCAACTACCGGACCCTGATCGAGCGTTGGAACGGGTCGTCTTGGTTCATCGTCAATTCGCCCGATGGCGCCAAGCAAGACAGTCATCTCGCCAAAGTCAGTTGCCCGACATCCTCCCTCTGCTTCGCGGTCGGTTACGACGGCCCCTATACACCCAACGGCCACGTCTTAATCGAGCGGTGGAATGGTTCTATTTGGTCCATCGTCGACACACCGAAGATCAGTGGTGCCGCCAACAGCCTCCTGCGTGACATCGCATGCGTGAGCTCCTCATTCTGCTTCGCGGTTGGCCAGTACGTGCCTCCAGCCGGAAATGGTGGAGGCCTGATAGAGCGCTGGGATGGATCATCGTGGACCGTCATGCCGGACGTCCATGAGGGCGTTCTCTTCGCGGTCGGCTGCGCGACACGCACGCTGTGTTTCGCAGTGGGCGATTACTACGTCTTCGGGGGATCCGGCGAGGTAGATCACACGCTCACCGAACGATGGGACGGCGCGTTATGGAAGGTTGTCGAATCTCCCGATCCCAAGAGCCCCTCCCAGCTCGAAGGTCTGACATGCATCAGCACCTCCCATTGCTTCGCAAGCGGCTACCTCGGTAATGGTCAACACCCCGACGCGCCGATGATCGAAGCGTGGGACGGATCGACTTGGGCCATCCTCATTGCTCCCCAGCCTTCTGAGCAGGTGGACCCTGCCCAGATTGACGACCGCCTCATCAGCGTGAGCTGTGCCAGCAGGTCACTCTGTTTCTCGGTCGGTTGGCACCGTTGGACGCCGCCAGGGACGATACATTCCCAAACGCTGGTTGAGCGCTGGAGCGGCACGTCCTGGACGATCGTGCGTTCGCCGAACGGCAGCCCGAGCCCCGGAGTCAACAATGGGCTCGAGGCCGTGGCCTGCCCCAACACCTCACGCTGCTTGGCCATCGGTCACTACGACGGCCCCGACGGCTTCTTTCAGACCCTGGCCGAGCAGTCGAACGGTGCGTCGTGGTCGATTGTGCCCTCTGCGAACCGTTAAGCTGACTTGCCGCGAAAGCCCAGGACTGGCGTCTTTACTGACGGTGCGCATAGAGCTGCGTCTCTGACGCGGTTCTTCTATGAAAGGCGGGCCCTTGCGCGAAATTAGCGGCAGATTGCGTAGAAATTCGCATTGCGGAAGAAAATATTCTTGAGCACCAGTTTTCTGCAAGGAAACGATCCCAACGAGAGCAACACCGGCCGAAATCTGCCTTCCTGGCAGGAGCGCATCGTTGGTAGGGAAGAGCTGCGGTTCGAAATCCGGTCGTGGTTTCCAGAACTGGAAACGTCATACAATTGTGATACAATCGTGCAAATGGAGAAGGCGATTTCAATCAGGCTAGATGAGGAGGCTCAAGAAGCGCTCCGCAAACTCACCGAGTCGGGTCGAAACCAATCCGATGCCGTCCGAGAGGCGATCGTCGAGCTGGCACGCCGGGGGCAGCGCGGTGACCTTGTCGCTGAGGCGAAGCGCCTGAGCGTTGACCGCGAGGATCGCACGGAGAAAGCTCGCGTGGCCCGTTTGATGGAATCTCTTCGTGCAGCGAGGTGAGGTCTTTCGACTGCGGGCGCCCCGAGGAACCAGGGGTCACGAACAGGCCGGGCACCGCTACGGTGTCGTCCTTCAGGCAGATGAACTGCTCAGCTTGTCCACGGTGATCATCGCGCCTACCTCTACGCGTGCCCATGCGGCCTCATTCAGGCCCGAGGTGGAAATCGATGGCCAGCTGACTCGGGTCCTGGTCGAGCAGCTCGGGGCAGTCGATCCAAGCAGGCTTGGTGAATCCCACGGGCTACTCGCGTTTGGAGAGCTTCGTGAGGTCGATCGCGCGCTGGCTGTGGTTGTCGGTCTGGGAGCATAACGGGCGTCCCGATTTGGCCTCCTCGTACGAGGTCTAACGAATTAAGAGACTTGCTGCGGATTACGCATCTAGCGCTAAGATCGAGCCAAATACGGTAGGCCGACAGGTCCGGTTTGGGACCAGGAGACCGCGAGTTCAAATCTCGCCCGCCCGACCATCACGTTTTAGCGCTCGAGAAATGGCCGATTTCGATCTGGTTCCGGCCGTTTGGGAAGGCGTTGGGCGCGGGGTTGGAACCGCTGTGGAAAACGCCTGGAACATGCCGAGTTAAGAGACTTTGACGCTGGCCTACCCATTACAAGGGAGGCAATATGGGCGCCGTGAAACGTGCGGTTCGGGTTCGGTTAGACCTATCCGATTGCTACGTCAGACCTGGCCGAGGCAGGCTGGATGGCTACCCGCTGCGAACCGGCAAAGCCACAGGCCGGCCCAGGGAAAGGACCCCGAGCCCCACTTGTTCCACGTGATGGAGTTGTCGAACACAATGACGAGGCTGCCCCTGGTGAGAGTCCCCGTGACCGCGGCCAAGCCATCGGTGAGGTGACTCCCGTCAGGTTGCGACCAGTGCAAGCTGAGCGTGAGCGGGGACTCACTCTGATCCACTGCATCGAATCCCGGGACGGTCACGTTTAGGTCTGCCCCAGTGTTGGCCGGAGAAACGACGAAGGCCGACTTGTCGATTACGGCAGGTTCCACGAGACCGCTGATGAGCTGCAAGAACTGTCCCGTGCAGGCGTTCTGGGTAGCGACGCTGTAGACCAACAAAGACGGGTCATTGGGAAGGACAAACCTCAGGACATCTACGCGTACGTCATACACGATGCAAGGGTCGGCCGAGGGAAAAGCAAGACCGATTAGGGACGCCTCGGTATCGCGCTGCGGAGTTGTCGAGGCGCTCGCAGCAGACGCTGGCATGATTAACGGAACAGTCAGCGCCAACCCCAAGATGAGCAGAAATCGCCTCGGCACTATCGCCCTCCTCAACGGTCATGCTTTACCGCTCGTGCGCTCCGGCCGTGTGTCGGATTATGCGCCGGATAGGCGTTAATTTTGAGGTTGTCATTATTTGCCGCCGGTGCATTCACTGGGGGTTTGAACCGCTCTCGAAACCTGCTGGTTGCCGGCACTCGCGGGTCGTGACGTGTCGAATCTCGACGTCTACCGTGAGCCGACGATCGGAAACTCCCCGATGACCTTGCCGAGCTCCTCCAGCGTCACCGGCAGAAAGCTCTGCTCCAGCTCGAGCACGAAATAGAAGATGTTGTGGCTGTCGAAGAACGGCTCGGTCTGGGCGCGGCCGGTGACGCGCATGTGCCCGTGGCGATCCGAGCGGTGGACGCTGAACCGAAGCCATGGCTCCATGGATTCGAATTCCGCGGGTGGCGCTTCGTGGTCCTCGACCAGTCTCTCGAGCTGATCGCGAAAGTGAACGAACTCCTCTGCCCGTAACGCGGCCTGGTAGCTGCCACGGAAGGGCCCGCTGGCGACGTCCACCTTCGCGGTCAGCCAGTTGCCGTCCCAGTAGTCCGACTTGTCAGGATGCTCGCGCGCCAGAACCTCTACCGCGAGGTGCTCATCAGATCCATCGCTGATGTGAAAGGCGTGACCCACTTTCGCAAAAGGCTAACTGGACGGGCAGCGGTTCGGTAGTCACAGCCCATTGCCCCCGGGGAGCCTGGGGGTCGCCACGGCGCGGGTTATGCCGCCCGGGGAGGCCGCCGTCCTAAACTGCAATCGCTGGTGGCAAGGGTGTGAACGCTGCCGACCTCGTATTCGGCGCCTGCCTCCTCCTGGGGGGCGGCCTCCTCCTGCTCACCCTGATCGTCGACGACATCTTCGGCGGCCTGCTCGGCGCCGTCCACCTCGGGTTCGACGTCGCCGGCGTATCGCCGACGCCGATGCTGCTCGGCTTCATCGCCATGTTCGGCGTGGGCGGCCTGTTCGGCCTTCACGGCCTCAACGCAGGGCCGGGCGTGGCGACGCTGACGGGCGTGATCGCCGGCCTCCTGGGCGCCGGCGTCGTGTTCGGTTCGTTCAAGGCCCTCCGCTCGGCTGAGTCGTCCGAGACATTCAGTCTCCAGGACATGGTCGGATCAACCGGTCGCGTGTCCGTAGGGATACCCGCCAACCATTTCGGCACCGTCCTGATCAGCTTTGCCGGCGCGTCTCACAACATGACGGCTACCGCCAACACCGAGATCGCCGCCGGGCGAGAGGTGAGAGTGGTTGCCATCGCCGGCACCAACCTCGTTGTAGAAGCCACCCCCGCGACGACCAAAGAAGGAGCAAGGTCCGATGCCTAGTTTCGTGACGTCCATACCGTTCCTGGCGGTGACGGGGGTGATCATCCTCGTCCTGCTGATCGCGTTCGTCGCCAGCCGCTACAAGGTCGCGGGCGCCAACGAGGCCCTCATCATCGCCGGCTCTCGCGGGGCCAAGGTGCGCAACGAGCGCGGGCAGGCGATGGCGATCTCGGGCGACAAAGGTGTCAAGGTCGTGGTCGGTGGCGGCACTTTCGTGCGCCCGCTGCTCGACCGAGTCGGCAAGCTGAAGCTGACCGCGCGCCAGATCAACGTCCAGCTCGGCGATGCGGTGACCAGCCAGGGCATCAAGGTGCAGGTGCAGGGCGTGGCCACTTTCAAGATCGGCCGTGACGTCGAGTCATTGCGGAACGCCGCCGAGCGATTCCTCGACGCCAAACCCGAGCAGGTCGACTCGATCGTCAAGAACGTGCTCGAAGGCTCGCTGCGATCGATCGTGGGCACGCTGACCATCGAAGAGCTCATCCGCGATCGCCAGAAGCTGCTGCAGCAGGTGCAGGACGCGGCCAAGGGCGACCTGGCCACGAGCGGCCTGCAGATCGACGCGTTCACCATTCAGAGCTTCTCGGACGAGTCGAACTACATCGGCCTCCTGGGCCAGCAGAACCTGGCCACCGTCGAGCGCGACGCTCGCATGGCGCGGGCGTCGGCCGACCAGACCGCCGCCGTGCGAGAGGCGGAAGCCCAGCAGGTGAAGATCAACGCCGGACGGGACGTATCGCTGCGCCAGGCCGAGACCAAGACGCAGGTGGCCGCTGCGCAGGCAAGAGCCGACCAGGCGGGACCGCTGGCGCAGGCGGAGGCGCAGCAGGAGGTCGTGCGCCGGCAGACGGAGCTGGCACAGCTGGAGGCCGACCGTAAGGAGAAGGAGCTGCTCTCGTCGACGGTCAAGCCTGCCGCCGCCGAGGCGCAGGCGGTGATTGCTCGCGCCGAGGGCGAGAAGCGCGCCCGCATCGCGTCGGCCGAGGCTGATGCAGAGACCACTAGGTTGGAAGGTGGGGCCGAGGCGCAGATCGTGCTCACCAAAGGCGAGGCGGAGGCCAAGGCCCTCGCCATGCGAGCCGACGCCTACAAGCAGTTCAACGAAGCGGCCATCATCCAGACGGTGCTGGCGGCGCTGCCCGACATAGTCCGAGCAGCCGCCGAGCCGATGAGTCACATCGACTCGCTGACTGTGATGAGCGCAGACGGCGCATCGGACATCGTCCGCAACGCCACGCGCGCGATGGTGGAGTCGACGACCGCGATCAAGGGTCTGACGGGCCTGGACGTGCCGAACCTCATCGGGGGTGCCCTTGGGCGGGGCTTTGGCGAGCGGCTGCGCACCGGTGACGGTGACGCCGGCAGCGACGTGGGGAGCGCGGCGAACCGGATCAGCGAGATCGCGGGCGAGGGACTGTCCACGCTCAAAGCGGCAAGGGCAGAGGCGGCGGCGAAGGCAGAGGCAGCTGCGCACGAGGCTCAGGCGAAGGCCGCCGCAGAAGGTCAGAAGGCCGCCGAGGAGGCTGCGAAGGCCACGGCAGTCGCTGGGGCTGTGAAGGCGGCCGGCGCTCAGAAAACGGCTACCCCTGCGAAAGCGGACACTCCGGCCGAAAGGGTGGCGGGCGCAGCCCAATCGTGGGCCGAGGTCGCGCAAACCAAGCCAGGGGCGCCGGCAGCAGGCACAGGACCGAGTGAGGGCAACGCCGCGCAGTGGGCGAAGTGGATGGCCCAGCAGCTCAAGCAGATTCCTCAGATCCAGCTGTTCGGCACGATCACGCTGGACCAACTGGCAGAGCGCGGTCCGGCGCAGGCGCAGATGGTGTGGCACACCGCCGAGAACGTCCTGGGCAAGGACTACGGAAAGATGACGGTCGCCGAGCTCATTCAGCGATTTGGTGGCTAGCCAGAAAAGCGGGAAGCCCGCTTGCGCGAGCTTCCCAAGGCTGGGGTGGGGGCGTGGAGTCGAGATAAATCGGCCGGACTTACCGACCAGCGATATGGTAGCACAGGGTCCAGGTATCCACAAGATATAGACAGACTGGGGACAAATGCCTTCTACGAAGCTTCCGATACCACTGGATATGGAGCCGATGCTCTCCGCGCCGGGCGAGGGCATCCCCAAAGGCGACAGCTGGACATACGAACCGAAGTGGGATGGATTCCGGACGCTGGTGTTCCGCGACGGCGACAAGGTCGAGCTCGTCAGCCGGGGGGCGCGTCCGATGACCCGCTACTTCCCCGAGGTGCTGCCGGCGTTCCGAAAGCTGCGCCTCGACAGGGTCGTCCTGGACGGTGAGCTGATCGTCGTCGGTGAGAACGGCCTGGATTTCGGCGCCCTCCAGCAGCGCATCCACCCCGCCGAGTCTCGAGTGCGGATGCTGAGCGAGGCGACGCCGGCCTGGTATGTCGCGTTCGACATTCTCGCCGAAGGTGACTCCGACCTCCGCTCCGAAGCGCTCGGCAAGAGGCGGAAGCGGCTCGAGGCGCTTCTCAAGGGCGCCAAGCAGCCGATCTTTCTGACGCCCTATACGCGCGACTACACGACGGCGGAGAAGTGGTTCGAACAGTTCGAGGGCGCGGGACTCGATGGCGTGATGGCGAAGTCATGGACCGGCGCCTACGTCCCCGGCAAGCGTAACTGGGTGAAGGTCAAGCACCAGCGCACGGCCGACTGCGTGGTGATCGGCTGGCGCAAGTCTGCCGATGGCAAGTCGCTAGGCTCGCTGCTGCTTGGCCTGTATGACCGCAAAGGCACGCTCCACTACGTGGGCCATACGTCTTCCTTCAGCGCGGCCGAGCGCAAGGAGCTCATCGCCAAGCTGAAACCGCTGCAGGTTGACGTGCCCGAGAGCGAGTGGGATTCCTACAGCTCGGGGCGCATGCCCGGCGGGCTCAGCCGCTGGTCCCGGGGAAAGGACCTGGAGTGGGTCACCGTGCGGCCCGAGCTGGTCTGCGAGGTTGCGTACGACAAGCTGGAAGCAGGCGAGCGGTTTCGTCACGCCACGCGATTCCTGCGCTGGCGCCTTGACAAGCCGCCCAAGAAGTGCGGCTTTGATCAGATCGCGTCAGCGGCGCAGTTCGATGTGCGAGGGATCTTCGCCGGCAAGTAGCAGCGGGCGTGCGGCGGGGCCGCCAGGACCGTAGTACTTCACCGCCGCGCGGCCGAGGGCGGTGACGGTCAGCCAGTCGAAGCCGGCGCCGGCGGCGACACCGACTCCGATGGGGACGAGGCGCGCGGCGGTTCTGGCCGCGCCGGTGGTCGCCACGCGGGCGAGGATCCGGGTCAGGATGCGGCTGCCACCGTGTGCGAGCAATGTGGCCGGCACACGGCGAAACGCAGCTACTGCAAGCCTCTCACCACCGGTGACGAGCACGTCCTCGCGCAGCTTCAACGCCCCGCTGGTGATGCCGACCACGACCAATGCTTCGAGCACGCGGTCGTCGGAGGAAGCCAGCTCGTGGCCGTAGATCATCGCGATGGAAAGGACCAGCTCGACCTCCTGCTCGAGCGCATAGAGCGCCTGGCTGGTGACCGTGCCGACGGCCAGCACGGTGCCGAGCCCGGGAGCGATCGCGGCCGCTCCGCTCAGCGCTCCGGTGCCGGCAACTCGCCGGCGCGTGGAACGTATGAGCTCCAGAGCCAGTTGGTCATTGGTGTGGTGGGGGTGCCTCGCCCTGAGCAAGTGCACGCGGGCCTGCACGGCCGGCTCGCGGCTCCTGACGGCGCGAGCCAGGCTGCGGAGCACGACCTGCACCTGGGGCGGGAGCCGCTCGAAGTCCACTGCTCGAAGCGTACCGCGGCTTTGGGCTGAAAGTCGAAAGTGAGAGGAGTTCGCAGTTGCATGGAGCTCATCTGAATACCAAGCTGCGACTAAGTCGCGATAGCAGTTAGGCTTCGACGGTGGCCTTACCCTGGGCTTTGATCGGGCGCTCCTTCGATTCGGGCGAGCGTGCGCGGCTGGGCGCTTTCTTCGGGGCGGTCGGCTTCTTGCACCTGGCCGGCTGGGGACTGCTCCTCGCCTACGGCCTGCAGCATCCTGGCTTCCTGGCCCTCGGCGGCCTGGCCTACACCTTCGGGCTTCGTCATGCCTTCGACGCCGACCACATCTCGGCCATCGACAACACCACGCGAAAGCTCCTCCAGCAGGGCCGCAAGCCGGTCGGGGTGGGCTTCTTCTTCTCGCTCGGTCACTCCACGGTCGTGCTGGTGATCGCGGTGGCCCTGGGCCTTGCCGTGAAATTCATCGTGCAGGGCGTGGTCGGCGGCAACGGTGAGCTCAAGAGCGTGGGCGGCGCGGTCGGCACGCTGGTGTCCGGGACCTTCCTGATCCTGATCGGGATCATGAACCTCCTGATCCTCCTCGACATCGTTCGCGTCTATCGGAAGATGCACCGCGGCGAGTACGACCAGGACGGACTGGAGACGGAGCTGGTCGCGGGTGGGTTCATGACGCGAGTGTTCGGCCGCATGTTCCGGCTCGTCGACCACAGCTGGCACATGTATCCGATCGGTTTTCTCTTCGGACTCGGATTCGACACCGCGTCGGAGGTCGCGCTGCTGGCAATCTCCGCCGGCGCGGCAGCGCAGGGTCTCCCGTTCACGGCGGTCATCTCGCTGCCGCTGATATTTGCCGCGGGGATGTCCTTGATGGACACGACCGATGGCGCCTTCATGTCGAAGGCTTACTCGTGGGCATTCGCGAGCCCGGTCCGCAAGGTCTTCTACAACCTCACCGTGACATCGCTCTCTGTTTTCGTGGCTTTGTTCGTAGGTGTGGTCGAGCTCGCGCAGGTGCTGATCCAGCTGCTCCACCTGCGCGGGCCTGTTTTCGACGCCATCGCCGGCTTCGACTTCATCGGCAAGGCGGGATATGTGATCGTCGTCGCCTTCGTCATCGCCTGGGCCGGCGCCTTTGCGATCTACAAGGTGCGGCGGATCGACGAGCGCTGGGCCGCTCTGGTGACTCCCAGGCCTGACGAATTCGCCGCGACCCCGGAAGTGGACGAGGTCGCGTAGCGGTCAGCGACTCAGGCGGTACACGCGATACGCATTGCCGCCGAGCACGCGGTCTTTCGAAGCTCGATCCAGGCCCGCGATGGCGACGTTCAGGGCATTGAGCACCTTGTCGTACCCGGCTGCCATCAGGCAGACGGGCCAGTCCGATCCGAAAATGCACCGCTCGGCACCGAACCATTCGAGTGCGCGCTCGACGTAAGGCGCCAGGTCTTGAGGCGTCCAGCGCGCCCAGTCGGCCTCGGTCACCATCCCTGAGAGCTTGCAGTGGACGTTCGCATACGGCGCGAAGGGAGCGAGGGCGCGCTCCCATTCGGGGTCGCGGCGCCCGGCGGCGATTCTCGGTTTGGCCAGGTGATCGATTACGAAGCGCATGTCGGGAAGGCGGCGCGCGAGCTGGAGGGCGGCGGGCAGCTCGCGCGTCCTGACGAGCACGTCGTATACCAGACCGGCCTTGCCGACGGCGCGGATCCCGCGCTGCACGTCGTCGCGCAGCAGCCAACCTGGGTCCGGTTCGTCATGGACCTGGTGACGGATGGCGACAAGCAGGTTTCCGCCCGCACCGGCGCGCAGCTGGGCGATGGCGTCCTCGACAGACGGGTCGGTGAGGTCGACCCAGCCGACAACCCCCGCGATGAAGTCGGTGACCGCCGCGGCGGCCAGGAACTCACGGGTTTCGTCGACGCTGGAGACCGTCTGGACGAGCACCGTGCGGCCGACACCGTTCGCCTCCAGCAGGGGCCGGAGCTCCTGAGGTCCGAACGCACGGCGGATGGGCGCCAGCGCCTCGCCCATCCAGGGATAGGCACGATGGGCTGGATCCCAGAAGTGGTGATGGGCGTCGACGACCATCGGCTTAGGGTGTCGGGACCTCGGCGGGCAGCAGCCTCTCGGCCTTCAGCTCCTCCCATAGCGCTGGAGGAATCTCGACCTCGAACATCTTCATGCTTTCGTCGAGCTGGGCCGCGGAGCGGCAGCCGACCACAACGCAATCGACAGCGGGATGTCCGAGTGGAAACTGCACCGCCGCCGCTTTGAGCGGGACGGCGTGCCGGCTGCAGACAGCTTGGATCCGCTGGGTGCGTTCGAGCAGCTCCGCCGGCGCGGCCTGGTAGTTGTAGTGAGCGCCTGGCTTCGGGTCGGCCAGGATCCCGCTGTTGTACACGCCGCCGGCGATGATCGAGATGCCGCGCTCGACGCATTCAGGCAGAAGCTCCTTCAGAGCGACCTGGTCGAGCAGCGTGTAGCGGCCCGCGAGGAGGAAGCAGTCGAACTGGCCCTCGCGCGCGAAGCGCGTGAGCATCTCGGCCTGGTTCATCCCCGCGCCCACAGCTCCGATGACTCCGTCGGCCCGGAGGCGATCGAGCGCTCTGTAGGCGTCGCCGATAGCAGAGTCGTAGTGATCATCAGGGTCGTGGATGTGGAGGATGTCGATGCGGTCGAGACCCAGCCGCTCCAGGCTCTCGTGAAACGAGCGCATCACCCCGTCGTACGTGAAGTCGAAAACGGGATTGACCGGCGGGGTGCCCTGAAAAGATTGACCAGGCTCTGGCGGCGCGTCCACGCGCAGCAGCCGGCCGACCTTGCTTGCGAGCGTAAACGCGTCGCGCGGTTTCTGTCGCAACACCTTGCCCAGACGCGTCTCGGCCAGGCCATGGCCGTAGAGCGGCGCGGTGTCGAAGAACCGGATGCCGTCGTCCCATGCGCGCTCGATCACACCTACGCCCTGAGCCTCAGAGACCTCCTCAAAGAGCCCGGCCAGCGGCGCTGTGCCGAGCCCAAAGCGGGTAATGGTGAGAGAGGTGCGGCCGAGTTTTACGCGCTCACGTGGATTCACGACGCGGTCATGCGCTACAAATCGAAGATGAGTGACATCCGGTCGCTGCCCTTGCCGCTGAAGTCGTGGGCCACCGTCGTCATTGGCGCCATCTCCGCCTCCCAACGCTGGTTCAAGGGACTGCGCGCGAGCTCGGCGATGGCCCGGTCGTAGTCTTCGCACTCGATGTAGTGGAAGAGATCGAGGCCGTCGCGAAAGATCACGTACCTCGTGATGCCCACACGGCGAATGCCTTCGAGCACCTCGGGCCACACGGCATGGTGGTACTCCTCGTAGCGCTCCTCAGCGCCGGGTTTGAGCTGGGTGTGCAGGCCGATCTTCATGGTCTTAGCACGCAGGGTTGGATCGCGCTTTTGTGATTCGTATTCTTGTCCGCGGTGAGTCGGCGGGGGAGGGGCCGCACCGGGAAGGGAGGGCCCCCGAACGAGGTGTCGATTTTCTCAACCGCCGACCTCGGCCGGCGTCGCTTCTGCCGCCGGGACTGCCAGCTGCGCCCGCAGCCACCGCTCACCGCTGGCGATGTGCGCCATGGCCGCCGCCCGTGCCAGCTCCGGGTCGCCGTTGACGACCGCCTCTAAGATGCGGCGGTGCTCGTCCCGGGTGACGTCGAGCACGTTGTCGACCTCGCGGCCTCGCCATATCCGTGCCCGCAGCGTTCTCGACGACAGGCTCGCCAGCAGGGACGTCAGAAAAGTGTTGCCCGTAGCTCGCGCGATGACGGCGTGAAAGTCGACGTCGGCTTCGACCAGCTCCTCTACGGTCTTGGACTCCACCATCTGCTGGAGCTTGCCACGCAGCTCTTGCTTGCCGGGCGCGTCAATCCGGGCCGCGGCCAGAGCCGCCGCCGCGCCTTCCAGAAGACGTCGCACCTCAAATAGCTCCAGCGCCGACTCGCCAACGAGTAGATGGCTGACGAAGCTCGTGCTCTCCAGGAGCAGCTCGGGCTCGAGGCTGGTGACGTACGTCCCATCTCCCTGACGCACTTCGAGCACCCGCAGCTGCGACAGCGCTCGCACCGCTTCGCGCAGGGAGTTACGTGACAGGCCCAGCTGCGCAGCCAGCTCCGACTCCTTTGGCAGGCGGTCGCCGGGACCCCAACTGCGGGAGATGATCAGCTCCTGGATCTTGCCGATGGCCTCGTCGGTGACGCTCAGAGTACGCCGGCGCGTGCGCAGGGGGCGCGGGACCGTCATTGAATGTGGATTCTGGGGTATGCCATGCTGCATGCGAAGAGATCGGACGTTATCGGGCCGATGAGGCACGTTATCCGCATACAAGGGCGCCGGGAGCCCGAAAACATCGGAGCTTTAGCATAACCTGCTGTCGCGTCCTTCCCATCACCCCTTGGCACTGCATGATGACGCCTGCCTGGTGAGACTGACCCGCCGCGATCGGCTCGTCCTGTTTGCGCCGCTGGCAGTCCTGTTGAGCGGTTGGCTGGGCCTCCCTGCCCTCCTGGGCTTGTTCGCGACGTTTACCACCTATTCGCCGTTCGCAACGACGGTTCACTTCTCCGGCATCAGCAAGTACATGAGCGTCTTCCGGGACGTGCAGTTCGGAGCGGCGACCACCAACATCATCATCTTCACGCTGGTGGCCGTCCCGCTCGAGCTGGCGCTCGGGTTCGGACTCGCCTACCTCCTACGCCGTCCGATCCGTGGCCGCGGGCTGTGGCGCGTACTTCTGCTCTTGCCATGGCTGGTCAGCCCGATCGCCAACGGCGTCATGTGGCACTTCCTGCTGGTGGGTTCGACCAGCATCGTCGACTTCGGATCGGGCTGGATCGGGCTGTCGAACGTTGCGTCTCCAATCGGCGACGTCAGGCTTGCGCTGCCGACGATCATCGCTATCGAGGTCTGGCGGGAGGCGCCGTTCGTCACTTTCCTGCTCCTCCCCGGTCTGGCTTCCGTTCCCAACGAGCTGTGGGAGCATTCGATCCTCGACGGAGCATCGTGGATTCGGCAGGTGTTTCACGTGGCCCTGCCGTCACTGCGACCCCTTCTGCTCGCCGTCACGATGCTGCTGGTCGGCCTTTCGCTCGGCAGCTTCGACAGCGTGCTGATCCTGACGGGGGGCGGTCCAGGTACGGCCACCGTGACGCCGGCACTCTACAGCTACAACCAGGCCTTCGTCGCCAACAACTGGCCCATCGGCGCAGCATCCGCCTGGCTCATAGCCGCCGCGGTGCTCGCCGTCGGCCTGGTTTATGTGAAGCTCGCGAGGCGATCCGCGACATGATGCGCAGCCTTCACGCGCATCGCCGCCGGTACGCCGCCGTCCGAGTCCTCCTGTTGGTGGTTGCTATCACCGGTTTTCTTACCCCGCTCGCGTGGACCCTGCTGGCCTCGTTCGGGCTGCTGCCGGACAACAGCACCCGCCCCCCGTCCTGGGCGGGTTCGATCACGCTCGATCATTTCCGCGAGATCGGCATCGCGGAGCCCACCTTCTGGCAGGAGTTGGCGACGAGCACGGCCGCTTCCGCGTGCGCCGCGGCGCTGACCATCGCGTGCTCCTTTCTCGCGGCGTACGGCCTTGCCCGGTCGCGCTTTGCGGGCGAAGGCCTGATGGTGCAGGGTTTCCTCGTGCTGGCAAGCCTGCCGGCGATGGCCTATGTGATTCCGCTTAGCGATCTCATGCGCCGAGCCCATCTTGCGGACACCTTCGCCGGCATCGTGCTGACAGAGGCGGCGGTGACGGCGCCTCTCGCCGTTTACGTCCTGTACGGCGCTCTCCGGCAGCTGTCGCCCGAGTGGGAGGAGGCTGCACTGCTGGATGGCGCCGGCCTGTTCCGGGTTCTCGGCCAGGTCGTGCTGCCGCTGGCCGCTCCGAGCGTGGCGGCGACAGCCATCGTCATGTTCGTTCTCGACTGGAACCTGCTGCTCGTCCCCCTCGTGCTCACGTCCGGAGAGATCAAGACGATCCCGGTCGCGATGATGGATTTCTTCACGTTCGAGCGCGAGCTGGATTGGCCGACCGCCGCCGCCGCCCTGGTGGTTTCGCTTGTGCCTTTGGCGATCCTGGCCGGCGTATTCCACCGGGCTCTGGAAAGGTTCAGTCTTGCCAGAAACATCCGATGATTCCGGGCTCAAAATGCTGATTTGGGCCATTTTGAGCTTGACAAACCCCCGAAGACGGGGTAAACATCCGCTTAATCCGGTGGCGACAGCCCTGGCCTGCGCTACACGCGGCTACGGGATTCGGATTAGAGGGAGACAGAGCGACATGAGCCGATACCTGGCGAGAGCCGTGGTTCTGGTGATGGGAGTGGGCCTGCTGGCGGCCTGCAATTCGAACAATTCGTCATCCGGCGGCCAGTTCAGCGGCACCACGATCCGGGTTGTCACCTTCACTGGACCCCAGATCGCTGAGCCGCTTCAGCGGCGGGCGCCCGATTTCGAGAAACTGACGGGTGCCAAGGTCGAGGTCATAACGGTTCCGTTCTCCGACCTGTATCAGAAGCTTCTGACCGACTTCGCGACGAAGACCAATTCGTACGACGCGACGGTCTTCGACCCGCAATGGATGGGCGACTACGTGCCACCCGGCTACCTCGAGGACCTCACCACTCGTGTGCAGAACGACTCGGCGCTGCAGTGGAACGACATCGCGCCGTTCTTCCGCGACTTCAGCGCCACTTTCAAGGGCCACGTCTATACGGTCCCGCTCGATGGCGACTTCCAGATGGTTTATTACCGGAAGGACCTTCTGCAGCGTGACGGGCTGACGGCACCCGAAACGTGGCAGGACTACATCAGCATCGCCAAGCATTTCCAGGGCAAGGACCTCAACGGAGATGGCAAGGCCGACTACGGGTCCTGCTTGGCTATGAAGCGCAGCGCTCAGTCGTACTGGATGTACATCTCCATAGCCGCCGCATACCTGCAGAGCCAGGGAACCAAGCAGGGCGCCTTCTTTAACACCGACAACATGCAGCCGCTCATGAACAACGCTGGCGCTGCGGCGGCACTGGACATCTACAAGCAGCTCTCCAAGCTGGGCCCCCCGGACCAGCTCAACAACGACGTCGGCGATTCCCGCGGCCTCTTCGTGACGGGTCGCTGTGCACTCTCACTGGACTGGGGCGACATCGGGCCGCTGGCGGTTGACAAGACGCAATCCAAGGTCCAGGACAAGGTCGGAGCGGTGATCCTGCCCGGCTCGAAGCAGGTCCTGGATCGCTCCACGGGTCGACTCGTGGACTGCAACTCGACGATCTGCCCTTACGCGATCAACGGCGTGAACCACTCTCCGTTTGCCGCGTTCGGCGGCTGGTCAGGCGCTATCAACAAGGCAGCCTCGTCGAAGGTCAAGGACGCCGCCTATGCCTTCCTGTCGTACATGTCGCAGCCGGCGCAGTCGAGCGTCGACGTGACCATCGGCAAGACCGGATTCAACCCCTATCGCACCTCGCACTTCACCAACCTGGGGCCGTGGGAGACTTCCGGCATGAGCGAGACGGCGGCGAAGGATTACCTGGGCGCCATCGAAGCCAGTTTGAAGAGCCCGAACATGGTTCTCGACATGCGCATCCCGCAGACCTCGTTCTACCAGCAGACCGCGCTGGACACCGCACTCGCGCAGTTCCTCGCCGGCGAGCTGTCGGCCAGCCAGTGCATGACTCAGATCACCAACCAATGGAACAGCAAGACTGACGAGATCGGTCGACAGGCGCAGCTCGACGCCTACAGGTCGAGCCTCAGCGTCACCAAGTAGACAGCCCTGGCGGCGAGGTGCGCATCACCTCGCCGCCAATCCCGCGACTGCCTGGAGCCCATGATTAGGTCCCTTTATCGATGAGCGGCCAAGCGTCCACGCGCGCTGCCCACTTCGCGGCGTCCGCGAGGAGCCCGCTGATTGCCCGCCTCGACCGCTCGGCGGCAGCGGTCTTCATCCTGCCCGCGGTGCTGGTCATCCTGGCGTTCTCCATCTTCCCGCTGCTGGCGTCCCTCTACGTCTCGCTCACACGACTCACCTTCTCGGAAGGCGGCGTGCACCTTACCTTCGTCGGCCTTGGCAACTACGCCAAGCTGCTCGTCGGCATCGACAGCTCGCATTTCGTTGGGGTCACGGTGCCGCTCACTCCGCTGACAGCGGTCGTCCTGGCCGTCGTCTACGGAGGAGTCGCATTCCTTCTCGTGCGCTACCTGCAGAGCCCCGGCCGCACGGTGCTCGGATTCGTGGGCCGTTTGGTTACAGCGGTCATCGCGGGCAGCCTCGTATGGCTTGTCGTCGATACGGTCCTGACGAGCGGGCGGCCTGGAACGCTCGTGGTCACGCTCATCTACGTCAGCGTCGACGTGTCGGTCCAGTACCTGCTCGCACTCGGCCTCGCGCTGCTCGTGGTGCAGCACATCCCAGGCCGCCGCTTCTTCAGGATCGTGTTTCTCCTTCCGATGATGATCACGCCGGTGGGCGTGGCGTACCTGTTCCGGATGCTCACAGACACCAGCAAGGGGCCTTTATATCCCATCTGGGCGCATTTCGGGTTGACGGACGTTTCCTGGGTGACCAACCCGTGGGGCGCCCGGCTGGCGGTGATGATTGGCGACGTCTGGCAGTGGACGCCCTTCATATTCATCGTTCTCCTGGCTTCGATCGAGAGCCTGCCCGTCGAGCTCAATGAGGCGGCCGTCGTCGATGGCGCCAACCGCTGGCAGCTGTTCTGGGGGGTGACGTTTCCGCAGATACTGCCGGCGACCTCCACCGTCGTGCTCATCCGGCTGATCGAGGCCTTCAAGATCGTCGACCTGCCCAACGTGCTGACGAACGGAGGGCCGGGAACGGCCACGGAATCGCTGACCTTGCATGCGTACACAATCTGGCGAGCGCTCGACATCGGGGGCTCGGCCGCTGTCGCTTACATGCTGCTTTTCGTCGTGTCCTTCGTCGGAATCACGTACGTCAATCTCTTCCGCCGCCGGGTGACGGCGATGGCATAGGGCATGGCAGTCAAACGCGGGCGGAGCCGGTCCTTTTCGATCTATCGCCCGTCGCCTGTAGGCATGGTCGGCTCATACCTGATTCTCTGCGGCTGGGCGCTGGTCGTGCTGTTCCCTCTGTACTGGCTTGCAGTCACCTCGTTCAAGACTCCCCTCGATGTGAACGGCGGCCCCTTCTACTTCCCCTTTCGCGACTTTCAGCCCACGTTGGAATCCTGGCGGTACATCTTTGTCGACCTGGGCGAGGACACCTTCCGCCCGTACCTGAACACCGTGGTGGTTGGGCTGACCAGCACCGCGATCACATTGCTCCTGGGCTCGATGGCCGCGTACGGCCTCGTGCGCATGCGCTACCAGGTACGCATCGGGGCGATCGCGTCATTCGTGGCCGGCCTCGCCGCGGGCGTTGCCGTTGTCGCCGCGGGCGGGCCGTGGCAGCTCGGGGCGGTGGGCGGCTTTGCTCTGTTCCTGCTGCTCCTGCAGACGGTGGGGCGGCGATTCAAGAAAGCTCTCGGCAACGACGACATCGCGTTCTGGATGATCTCCCAGCGCATGCTGCCGCCCGTGGCGGTGGTCATTCCGATCTATATCTTCTTTCAGCAGGTCAACCTGCTCGATACGTGGGCGGCGCTCATCATCGCCTACGTCGCATCGCACCTACCCATCGTCGTCTGGCTGATGCGCGACTACTTCCACAGCGTCCCGCTCGAGCTCGAGGAGAGCGCGGCCATCGACGGCGCGTCGAGGTTCCGAATCTTTCGCTCGATCGTGGTCCCACTCGCAGTACCCGGTCTTGTCGCCACATTCCTGTTCGTCCTCGTGTTCGCATGGAATGAGTACCTGATCGCCCTGTTCCTGACCAGCGCGAATGCTCAGACACTGCCGCTGACGGTCGCTGCCCAGAACGCCACGCGCGGACCGCAGTGGTGGTACATGTCGGTGCTCATCCTGATCATGATCGGGCCGGTCATCGCGATGGCCATCGCGCTCGAGCGATTCATCGCCCGCGGCCTCTTGGTGGGAGCAGTGAAAGGCTGATGGCGCGCATCGTCGGCGTCACTGCGAGGGATGTGCGTTTTCCCACGTCCCGAACCCTTGCCGGTTCCGACGCCATGCACACGGCGCCCGACTATTCGGCGGCTTACGTCGTCCTCACGACCGACGCCGGCGACCATCTGGAGGGGCATGGACTCACGTTCACGCTCGGCCGCGGCACCGAGGTGTGCGTGGCGGCGGTCAACGCGCTCGCTCCGATCGTGATAGGGCGCACGCTCGAATCGATCACGGCCGACATGCGTGGCTTCTGGCGCGCGATAACGGGCGAGCACCAGCTGCGCTGGCTCGGGCCCGAGAAGGGGGCCATCCATCTGGCCTCGGGTGCGATCGTGAATGCCGTCTGGGATCTCTATGCGAAAGTCGAAGGCAAGCCGCTCTGGAAGCTGCTGGTCGATATGAGCCCAGAGCAGTTGGTCGCCTGCATCGACTTCCGGTATATCAGCGATGTGCTGACGCCGGCCGAGGCCGTTGCCATCCTCCAACGCTGTGCGCCGACTCGTGCGGAGAGAGAGGCGGAGATGCTGCGCTCCGGTTTTCCCGCTTACACGACGTCTGCCGGTTGGCTCGGCTATTCCGACGAAAAGCTGAGGGCGCTGTGTCGCGAGGCGGTCGCAGGCGGCTGGACTCATATGAAGTTGAAAGTCGGCCAAAAGATCGAGGACGATGTGCGCCGCGCGGGCATCGTGCGGGAGGAGATTGGGGCCAACCGTCGCCTGATGATGGACGCCAACCAGGTCTGGGACGTGGACCAGGCCATCACGTACCTCAAGCAGCTCGTCGCGTTCGATCCTTACTGGATCGAAGAGCCGACGAGCCCCGATGACGTGCTCGGGCACGCCACCATCGCGCGGGCCATCGCGCCGGTCAAGGTGGCGACCGGCGAGCACTGTCAGAACCGCGTCATCTTCAAGCAGCTGTTCCAGGCCGACGCCATCGGCTTCTGCCAGCTGGACGCTTGCCGCCTGGGAGGCGTGAATGAGGTCCTCGCAGTGCTCTTGATGGCGGCGAAATTCGGGGTGCCGGTCTGTCCTCACGCAGGTGGCGTCGGGCTCTGCGAATACGTGCAGCACATTTCTCTGTTCGACTACATCGCGGTAAGCGGGTCGCTCGACAATCGAGTCCTCGAATATGTCGAGCACCTGCACGAGCATTTCCTCGACCCTGTCCGAATCCGCGACGGGCGCTATGTTGCGCCGCAGGCTCCAGGTTTCAGCATCACGATGCGCCCCGAATCGCTGCGCGAGTTCGAATTTCCGTCCGGCCCTGCGTGGAGGACTGCTTGAACGCAGGCGTCCTTTCGGCGGTGGCCCCGAGCGGGCAGCACCTGATTCGCGTAGATGAGGGGATGGTCTTCAAGCGTGAAGGCAAGGTGACCCGCCTGGAGGATGGCACCTCGTTGGACGTGCTCCTGGGGCTTTCGCTCGAGGAGCTGCGTGAATTCCTGGAGCGGGACCGACAGCCGATATCGCCGTCAGCGGATGTCATCATCGAAGCCCCAATTCAGAGTCAGGAGGTCTGGGCCGCGGGCGTGACCTACCAGCGAAGTCTCGAAGCACGGACGGACGAAGCGGTGAGCTCGGATCCGTATGACCGCGTCTATACGGCCCAGCGCCCTGAGCTCTTCTTTAAAGCCACCGCCGGGAGGGTGAGAGGACCCGGCGAAGCGGTGTTCATCCGCTCTGATTCCACCTGGGACGTCCCCGAGCCGGAGCTGGCCGTAATTTGCAACAGTCGCATGGAGGTCGTCGGCTACACGATCGGCAACGACATCAGCTCTCGGAGCATCGAAGGCGAGAATCCGCTCTACTTGCCGCAGGCGAAGGTGTTCGACGGATGCTGCGCGCTTGGGCCCGCGGTGGCTCTGGCGTGGGACTTTTCGCCGGCGGATCGCAAGGTCGAGCTGGAGATACGCCGGAACGGCGCCGTGGAGTTCAGATCTGCCACGTCCACATCGGCGTTGCGGCGTTCGATCCCTGAGCTCGTTGACTACCTGGGGCGCGACCAGCGTTTCGAGACAGGATGCATTCTTCTCACAGGCACCGGTATCGTTCCCCCGACTGACTTCAGCCTGCGGGAAGGTGACGAGGTCACCATCCGGATCGACGGCATCGGTCTGCTCGAGAATCCCGTGAGGCGGCACGTAAACCGTGGCCCGGTGGATCACGCGTGAGCCAAGGACGGCTTCAAGACAAGGTCTGCATCATCACCGGCGCCGGCTCGGGGATCGGCCAGGCCACCGCTCGACTTTTTGCGTCCGAGGGTGCCCGCGTCGTTGTCGCCGACGTCGATGACAAAGGCGCGAGGTCGACCGTCGCCGGCATCCGCAAGAGTGGGGGAGATGCCGTCGCCGAGCACGCCGACGTCACCGATGAGGCGGAAACCAAGGCGCTTGCGGCGAAGGTGGCCAAGCGGTTCAAGCGCATCGACGTGCTCTTCAACAACGCGGGCATCAGCGGCGTCGGGGACGTGATCGAGACGGAGCCGGAACTGTTCGACCGCGTGATGAGGGTGAACGTGCGCGGCGTCTTTCTGATGAGCCGGGCCGTCGCGCCCTACATGATCAAGCAGGGCTCGGGCTCGATCATCAACATGTCGTCCTGCATCGCCGAGATCGGCCTCGCGCGCCGTGTGTCGTACGCCGCGTCGAAGGGCGCGGTCCTGTCCATGACCAAATCGATGCAGGTCGACCTCGCCCAGCACGGCATCCGGGTCAACGCGCTTCTGCCCGGAACCATCCTCACGCCGTTCGTCGAGCGGTACCTCAAGGAGTCGTACAAGGATCCCGAAGAGGGATACGCGTCGATCCGCAAGCGCCAGCTGACGAGTGAGCTGGGCCGGCCGGAAGACATCGCGCCGGCTGCGCTTTACCTGGCTTCAGATGAGTCGAGGTTCGTGATGGCGTCCGGCCTCGTCGTCGATGGAGGCGTGTCGGGCGCGAAGTAGCCGTCCTCGGCCTGGCTACTCCGACTTCGGAGCGGCCTCCATCCCTTCCTTGAGCAAGCCTTCGAGATCCAGCCGATGGCCGACGAAGATGAGATGCCCGTCCTTGTCCCGGGGCCACTGGTCCTCCGGCCGGTCCCATGCCAGCTCGAGTCCGTTGCCGTCCGGGTCGCGGAGGTACAGAGCTTCGTGTGTGCCGTGGTCGTTGACACCGTCCAGCGGCCAGCCGGCTTCGGCCAGGCGCCGCAAGGCGTCACCGAGGTCAGCTCGGGTCGGGTAGAGGATCGCGACGTGATAGAGGCCGGTCGTGCCCGGGGGCGGGGGCGAGCCGCCCTTCGACTCCCAGGTGTTGAACCCCACGTGGTGGTGATACCCGCCGGCGGAGAGGAACAGGGCGTCGGGCATCCGAAAAACCACATCGAAGCCCAGGATGCCGACGTAGAAGGCGTGGATGCGGTCGATGTCCGCCGTCTTCAGGTGGACGTGGCCGATCCTGGTCCCTGGAGCAACCGAGCGCGGCGCGCGCTCGCGAGGACCAACTCCGGTTTGGTAATCGGTCTGGCTCGGGGCCTTGGTGCTCATGGTTTGTACTCCAAGACCTTACGCCTGCGGCCCGACCAGCTTCCAACCGTTCTGCCACGGCCAGCTGCCGCGAATCTGGAGGCGTTCTCAGGGTTCGCCGAGCTCATGGTCACGGTGTGACCTGCGGGGATGCTCGATGTGGCCAATGCCTTGCCCACGTTCCCGGCACCGATGATCCCGACTTTCACGTCTCGCTCCCTTTAGCCTTAGAAGTTCCCGAGCCCATGGACGAGAACAACCGATGACGGCCGCTTATTCGACCTCGGGCGCCAGTTGAGCCTCGACTGGATCGCAGCCAGGCTGCCCCAGAGAATCCTTCTGGTCGGCGAGACGGTTCGACTCGAGCCGATCGATCCTCGCACCGACTCTGGCCCGCTGTTGGCCGCTGCGCGAGAAACGGATGGTGGCGAGATCCTGTTCCGCTATCTGCCGTATGGACCCTTTGCGGGCCTTGAAGACTTCGCGCCGTGGCTCGAGCAGTGCGCCTCATCGCAAGATCCGCTTTTCGTCGCGATCGTGGACGGGGAAACCGGCGCGCCGAAAGGCATGGCCAGCTTCATGCGCATGGCTCCTGAGCACGGTGTGATCGAGATCGGACATATCTGGTTTGCACCTTCGCTCCAGCGCTCGCGCCAGGCGACCGAGGCCATCTACCTGATGGCCCGCTACGCGTTCGACGACCTTGGCTATCGCAGGCTCGAGTGGAAATGCGACGCGCGGAACGAGCGCTCGCGTCGTGCGGCGGACCGTTTCGGCTTCACGTTCGAGGGTGTGTTCCGCCAGCACCTCGTCGTCAAAGGCCGCAATCGTGATACGGCGTGGTTCTCGATCCTTGATGGTGAATGGCCGGCCATCCGCGCGTCATTCGAAGCCTGGCTCGCCGCCGGCAACTTCGATGCGGAGGGCCGCCAGCGAAGATCGCTCGCCGCCTTCCGAGAAGCGCGGAGGTGACCTGGCGGCATGCGCATATGCACCTGGAACATCCAGCTCGGGCGCCGGCTCGACCGAGTTCTCGACGCGATACGGAGCCAACCGGACTTCGCCACGCTTGACCTGATGGCGCTGCAGGAGGCGTCGGTGCACGACGCCCGCAACGATGCCGAGGCTGTCGCCGCGGCGCTCGGCCCCGGGTATCAGTCTTTCCAGGCCACCGCGCAGGTCCGGGGTGGGAGAAGCCAGGCCAACGCTTTGATCTGGAGGCGCGGCCTGTTCGAGCCGGGACGCACCCCCGAAGTAGTCCCCCTACCGGGCCGGGGCGAGGTCCAGGTGCGGCGCGCCGAGCGAACGATCCTGCGGGCGGCGCCGCCACAGGATCGAATGGCGCTGTGTGTCGAGTCCGAGGCGCTGCGCGTTTACGTCTTGCACCTGGACGTGGTCGGTTTCACACACAAGCTCGAGCAGTTCACGACCGTCGTCACGCATATGGCCGAGCGCGCACCCGTACCGCTGGAGATCGTCGCGGGCGATCTCAACACCTTCGGGCCCGTACGCGTTCAGGCGTGGCGGCGGCTCGCGGCTGCGGCCAGGTCCGCCGGCCTGGTCAATGTCACCGCCGGGATTCGGCGCACACATTGGACCGGCCAGAAGCTCGACGCGATCTACGCGCGGTCCAGCGCTCCCGTCTCATGTCGGGCGTGGACCCTGAAGGTGACTGCCTCGGACCATCTGCCGGTGTTCGCCGAAATCAACCCTGGGTCCAAGTAGGTCCGATGGATTCAGCGATGGTCGTGCTTCACATCGATGGCCTGGGGGCCGACTCTCTCGAAGAGGCGCTCAGGCAAGGGCTGATGCCGTTCACCAGGCATCTGATGGAAGCCGAGGGATACGTGATCCATCGATATCGCTGCGGGGTCCCGTCGACGACGCCATTCGCGCAGGCGGGCATCCTCTACGGCGACAACTCGGAGGTACCCAGCTTCCGATGGTGGGATCGAGAGCGCCAGCTCCTCGTCCAGTTCGGGCCCCGGTCCACCTTCAAGAAAGTGGCGGACAAATACTTCCAGGGCTGCCGCCCGCTCACCGAGGGCGGCGCCTGCATCGCCGCCTGCTATCCGGCCGGCGCGGCGGAAGACTTCGGCATCTCGTACCAGGAGCGCAGCTACGGGGAGCAAAAAGGGTCGCGCTCGGCGTGGCGCGTCCTGTTGCCTTATCTAGCCAATCCCGTACACCTGGGGGACTGGGTGGTGCACACGGTGATGTCCATCTGGCGAACGGTGGTGCTCTATGTTCGCGCCCGCATAAGCGGGCGGCACCCAGCGCGACCCTACGTCCTCACCGACGCCCTCCAGGAAATCTTCGTTCACCATCTCACGCGCTTCGCGGTCGAGAAAGCGATGGGGGAGGGCTTCTCGCCCATCTACGCCGGGTTTTATGCGTTCGACGAGACGGGGCACGCATTCGGGCCCGACGACGCACAGTCGCTCCACATCCTCAAGCACGTCGACCGAACCATCGAGAAAGTAGCCCGCATTCGCAGCGGTCGCTATGAGCTGGTCGTTCTGTCGGATCACGGGCAGATCGAGACCGATCCGTTCTATCGCGAGGATGGGGTGCGCCTGGGACGGCTGGTCGCCGGCTGGATGCCTGGATTCCACGTGGTCGAGATGAAGGGAAAGACCTTCGGCTCTCATCTCGAGCACGCAAGGGGGCGAATCCACCTGACCTACTCAGGGGGCCTCGGGCACCTCTACCTGGCGGACGAACCGCACAGGCTTCTCTATGAAGAGATCGACACGCGTTTCCCAGACCTGGTGCCCAAGCTTGCATCGCATCAGCGCATCGCGCTCGTCATGGCACGCGGGCAGCGCGAGGACGTGTTCTGCACCGCCGGAGGTGTTCATCGTGGCGTGGCTGTCAAGGACGTGCTCGCCGGCTACGACGATGCCGACATCCTCTATGAGCAGCTGTCGCGCCTCAACTCCTTCGAGCAGGCGGGGGACCTCGTCTTCTTCGGCGCCTTCAATGGAAAGATCCAGGTGAATTTTGAGAACCAGGCCGGCGGCCATGGCGCGTTCGGGGGCGAGCAGGGCCATCCATTTGTCTTCGCCAAGCGCGAATGGGCGATCGACACCACCCGGGTGCAAGGCGCCCACCAGCTACATCCCATCCTGAGCGACCTGCGCGACCGCCTGAGCGGAATACAAACCATCCTCGGGGGATAGGGACTTCCTAGGAATGGCTACGACCAAGGACGCAATTGACGCCGCTCTGGAGCGCGGGCACACCATCGACATCACGACCACAGGCCGCCGGAGCGGCGAGCCGCGCCGAATCGAGATCGTCTTCCACAACATCGACGGCCGGATCTACATCAGCGGCACGCCCTACGCCCGGAAGCGCAGATGGCTGCTCAACCTCGAGAAAGACCCGCACTTCACCTTTCATCTGAAAGGCAAGGCACGCGCTGACCTACCTGCCACCGCTCGAGTGATCGAGGATGAAGCCGAGCGGCGGACCATCCTGCCTCACATCGCGCGCGCGTGGGGGCGCGACGACCTGGAGCGGATGGTCCGCTACAGCCCCTTGGTCGAGGTCAATTTCGAGTCTGCCGCTGCCTGACGGTCAGCTGCAGCCGGTCGTCGCTCCGCAGTTGAGGCATTTGTAGCAGGAGCCCGAGCGCACGGTGATCGCGCCGCAGTCCGGGCACGCAGGGGCGTCCGTGTTGATGAAGGCGATCTTCTGGATCCCGTTCGCGGGCGTGGCGATCACCTTCAACTCGCTCGGCGGCGTGGTGGTGGCAGAGGTTGGCGCTGGTGCGGGCGCAGGCGCGTCGCGTCGAACCACACCTGCCTCGTCCTGCTCCTCGACGGGCAGGAAATGGCTGGCCATCCACCGGAAGATGTAGTCGACGATCGACTTCGCGATCGGGATCTCTTTGTTCTTCGTGAACCCGGAGGGCTCGAATCGCATGTGGCTGAACTTGTCGACCATGAACTTCAACGGCACGCCGAACTGGAGGGCATATGAGGTCTGGGTCGCGAATGCGTCCATGAGGCCCGAGATCGTCGAGCCTTCCTTGGCCATGGTCACGAACAGCTCGCCCGGCTGGCCGTCCTCGAACATGCCGACCGTCAGGTAGCCCTCGTGGCCCTGGATGTCGAACTTGTGCGTGATCGACTTGCGCTCGTCGGACAACCGGCGCCTCACGGCCCGGTAGTCAGCTCCGGCAGTCTCCGCGGTCTTCTCCTTCTTGTCCTTGAGCGAGGTCGACAGCGGCTGTGAGCGCTTGCAACCATCCCGGTAGATGGCGATGCACTTGAGCCCGAGCTTCCAGGACTCCATGTAGGTCTGCTGAATGTCCTCGATCGTGGCCTCGGTGGGGAGGTTGACGGTCTTGGACATCGAGCCGGAGATGAACGGCTGCACCGCGGCCATCATCCGAACGTGGCCCATCGGCGCGATCGACCGCATGCCTTTGACCGGCTTGAACGCGCAGTCGAACACCTTGAGGTGCTCCTCCTGCAGCAGGGGCGCGCCCTCGATGGTGTCGTTCTCGTCGATGTACTCGACGATGTCCTTGACCTCTTTGCTGTCGTACCCGAGCTTGCGCAGCGCGGCGGGCACGGTCCCGTTGACGATCTTCAGCAGCCCACCGCCGACCAGCTTTTTGTACTTGACGAGCGCGAGGTCGGGCTCGATGCCGGTGGTGTCGCAATCCATCATCAGCCCGATCGTCCCGGTGGGGGCGAGGACCGTCGCCTGGGCGTTGCGGTAGCCGTGCTGACGGCCGAGCTTGACCGCGTCGTCCCACGTCTCGCGGGCGGCGTCGACCACCTCGGCCGACTCCGGCGATGTTGGCAGCTGGTGCGCGGCCTGGCGGTGCTTCTCCATGACTCGGAGCATCGG
>DASPYG010000009.1:0-25414 GCA_035636885.1 Candidatus Nitrosopolaris sp. | reverse complement strand
GCTGGCGGCGGCCCAGCAGGCCTATCGCCTCCGCCGCGACGGCCAGCCGGTGCCGGACGAGATCGCATCGGTCGTAGAGCGCGCGCAGCCGCTGTTCGCGATGCTGCGCTCGAAGGTCGGGCTCGATCGCGTGCGGCTCGGAATCACCAGCACTGCTCCATGCCGACCTGAGGTGCACGAGTTCTGGGCGGCTCTCGGCGTCCCACTTCACGAGGTTTGGGGCATGAGCGAGCTCACCGGACCGGCGACCGCCGTGCCGATGGGGGACCACCGGGCACCATCCATCGGAAGGCCGCTGCCCGGTGTCGAGGTGCGCCTCGCCGAGGACGGCGAGATCTTGGTCCGCGGCGGCAATGTCATGGTCGGCTACTACCGCGAGCCCGGCAAGACCGCGGACACCGTCGACAAGGACGGTTGGGTGCACAGCGGCGACATCGGCGTCCTGGGCCCTGACGGGCACTTCCGCATCCTCGACCGCAAGAAGGAGCTGATCATCACCTCGTCGGGCAAGAACATCTCGCCGGCCAACCTGGAGGCGGTCGCGAAGTCGAGCCCGATCATCGGCCAGGCGGTCGCGATCGGCGACGGCCGCAAGTTCATCTCCGTGCTGGTGGTGCTGGACCCGCAGGTCGGGCCACTGTGGGCGAAGTCGCAGGGCATCGAGGCTCTGACGCTGGCCGAGCTCGCTGAGCATCCCGCGACCATCGCCGAGGTCCGGCGGGCGCTGACGATCGCCAACACGCATCTTTCGCGTGTCGAGCAGTTCAAGCGGTTTACCATCCTGCCCACCGAGTGGTCGCCCGAATCGGAGGAGCTCACGCCGACCTTGAAGCTCAAGCGCCGGGTCATCGAATCGAAGTACCAGGCTCAGATCGAGGCCATGTATGGGGAGCACCCCGGCGGCCATGCGGTCGATCCCGACTACGATCCGAAACACCGAACCGACGACTGATCGGCACTTCCGCGCTCAGCGCCTCGGCAGCTTCGCGCCCATGACGGCCTCCGTGAACAACCTGGTCGCGAGCCGGCTGCGTGGCTCGCGCAGTCGCTCCGCGAGCTTGCCCAACTGTGCGACGACGCGCGGCTCGATGCTGAGCCTGTAGAGCTGCTTGACGACCGGCGCTTTAGCGTTCACCGCGATCCTCCTGATGTGGCTTGATGAAGTTTCGGTGAGGATTCTCGGCCGCCTCAGGTGGGGCGCCAACCCAGCCTGTTAAGAGGCCCGCCCTCAGCGCCCCCATGAGTGACCCTCTCCCACCATCGCAGCCGCTGCGCGGCCGGGGCCGCCTCCTCACCGCGTGGGGAGGAATCTCACCTAGCGGTAGGGGCGGGTTAGCTTTTCCAGCTCGTCGAGCCTGGCGAGCGCCTGGTCGCGACCGTCCGGCGGCAGGTACCAGATGCACCGGTCGATGCCGGCGCGCTGCATCTCCTCGATTTCCTGCGGCGTTGCCTTGGGGTAGACGGTGACCGGGATCTCGCCGCGGCCCGCCGCCGTGGCCAGCTCGCGCAGCTCCCCCAGCCGGGCCAGCACATCGCCGCGGTTCGGCATCCAGCCGTCGGCATAGGCGACGACCCGCTTCAGGATGTTGGGGCCACTGCCGCCGAGGATCACCGGCGGGTGTGGCTTCTGGACCGGCTTGGGCCAGCACCACATGGGACCGAAATCCACCATGTCGCCGTGGTACTCGGAGACTTCCTGTGTCCAGATCGACTTCATCGCCTCCACCCTCTCGCGGAGCAGCTTCCACCGCGTGGAGGAGTCGGTGCCGTGGTCCCTCATCTCCTCCTTGTTCCAGCCGCCGCCGATGCCGAACAGGAAGCGGCCGTCCGACACATGGTCGACGCTGGCGACCTGCTTGGCCGTATGGATCGGGTCGCGCTGAACGACCAGGCAGATACCGGTGCCAACCTTAAGCGTCTTCGAGGCGACCGCCACGGCGGTCAGCGCGACGAAAGGATCCAGCGTGTGCCAGTAGTGCTTGGGCAGCTCGGCGCCGCCTGGCCAGGGCGTCTCGCGGCCGACCGGAATGTGCGAATGCTCTGCGACCCAGAGTGACTCGAAGCCAGCTTGCTCGACGGCCGGGGCCAGCTCGGTCATTGAGATCGCGTAGTCGGTGGGAAAGATGGCCGCGCCGAACTTCACGCTCGTAATCGTGACTTGTTCCGGGCGTCCGCCGCTCGACGGGTACGCTTATCGAAGCATGCGGGTCGCCGTAATCTCCGACATCCATGGCAACGTGGCGGCTCTCGAAGCGGTGCTGCCGGACATCGCGCGCGAGAAGGTGGATCTCATCGCGGTCTGCGGCGATGTCGCCTCCGGACCTCTGCCGGTGGAGACTTTGCACGTCTTGCGCGCGCTGCCCGACGCGACGTTCGTTCGTGGCAACGCGGACCGATCTCTGGTCGCGGGATTCGACGGCACCCAGAAGCCGAAGCTGCAGGGACCTGGCGCAGATTGGTGCGCGGCGCAGTTGAGCCGCGAGGATCGCGACTTCCTGGCAACTTTCGCCGAAACAATTTCGATCGAGGTGGACGGGCTCGGCCGCGTGCTCTTCTGCCATGGGTCGCCGCGCAGCGACGAAGAGATCATGACGGCGCGGACACCAGAATCGCGACTACGGGAGTTTCTCGCCGATGTGGAGGCGGAGGTCGTAGTGTGCGGGCACACACACATGCAGTTCGACCGGATGGTCGGCCGCGCACGCGTCATCAACCCAGGCAGCGTGGGAATGCCTTACGGCGAGCCGGGCGCATTCTGGGCCGTGATGGGTCCTGATATCCAGTTCCGCCGGACCGACTACGACCGGCACGCGGCTGCTGAACGGCTTCGACGGAGCGCGTGGCCTGGAGCCGACGAGTTCGCCCGTGACAACGTGGTGACGGTGCCCAGCGTCGAATACGCCATGGCCTTCTTCACCAAGGTCGGCGGCCCGTAAAGCGGAAATCGCGGGGGACCTCTTCGGCCCCCCGCCTCGCTACCTAGCCTGGAAAGAACGCGCCGTTGAACTCATGGCCGACCTGGCCGAACAAAGTGGTCTGACCGTCGTCGCTGGACTCGAAGATGAGCGCGCCGGTCGAGTCCCATCCCTTCCAGCTCGCATGTGTCCCCGTCGTGGCGAATTCGCCACCGAACCGCTGGGATGGGTCGGCGTTGCGAACCTTCTCGCGCGAGGTCACGCCGGACCACTCGATGTCGAAGCTCACGTGCCCGTTCGTCGGCGGCGCGAAATGGAACAGCCCGTTGGGTATCGCGCCGTAATCCGTAATTGCCAGGTTGTCCATGCGGAAGCTGGCCGCGCCAGCGCCTGCTTCGACTTGTGCTGCGCTGTCCGGAATGGGGACGGTCCAGAAGAGGCCGCCGGCGCCGAATCCTGGATCGAAGTCGTGCAGCTGATTCGAAAAGTCAGGGGCAGCCTGCCCCTCGAAGACGTCGAGTCAGATGAAGCCGAACGCTGCGTTCTGGTGGCGACCGGCGAGGTCGATGTACTCGCCCTTCATGATCCTCATATCGACGTCGAACGTCTTATCGCTGAACTCGCCCTTACCTGCGCCGATCGTGTGGGCCGCAGCCATTCCGCCGTTGAAGTCGAAGACCGTGGAGGCGTCGCCACTGCCGAAAAAGTTGAAGTGGAAATGGGTACCGCCGATGTCGGCCGTGCCCGGGACAGGCTTTGGAGCTCCCGGGGTGCCGCGGGCCGCAGCCAGCAGCGGGACGCCGGCTGCAGCCAGCGCGGCTCCGCCGATGCCGGCCGAGGCGCCGGCGATGAATGCCCGCCGGGAGAGAGCGCGCTCCCAGAAATGCCGATGGCCGAACGATGCCGGCGGCTTCAACGGGAAGCGCGACACGTCGAGATTCTGAATGCTCATAGGCCACCCCTCCATTCCCAACCGAGGCCTGCGTCGAAGAGCTGTCTACTCCCTTATCGGACGATTGTCAACACAGATCTGCCGCCTCAGCCGCCGCGAGCATCCGACGGATGTCGGCGTACGAACCGTCGTCGACCTGAACGAACTCATCGACCAGCGACCTGGTCAGCTGCTCGCGATGTTCGGGCCGGGTGGCGAGGTCGGTCACGATTCTTTGCACGTCGCGTTTGAGTGATTCGGGCACACCGCCCGTCGCCACCAGCGGCTGGATGGTGGAGGGGCCGAGAACGTCGATCACCTTCACCCTGTCCTGGTGCTCGGGATGGTCGCGCAGCGCGATCGCAAGCACGTGGGAGTCGATCGCCGTCGCATCCACCGTGCCCTCGGCGACCTGGCGAATCGACTGCTCGTGGAAGCCTGTCGCGTCCCACCGGCTGAAGTAGGCCCGCGTCTCGGCCAGCACGGCGAGGCGGGCCAGCGTCACAAGGTAGCCGGAGTGAGAATCCGGCTCGTTGTAAGCCCACGACCTGCCTCGAAGATCGGGCCACGAGGTGACCTCGCTGTCGCGAGGCACGATCACGTCCGAGAAGTAGATCGGGCGGCCCGCGTATCGGTCGCCGCTGACCACGGGCGCGGCGATGGCATCGACGAACGACGGGTCCTCTCGCCGGAGCCGGACATATGGGAGCCCGCAGAGAAATGCAAAATCCACGTCGTGGCGGCGGACCTGATCGAACGACCTGCCGTCGACCAGGCGTGTCGGGCGTCCGAGTTCCGCGCCGACGGCCTCGGTGACCAGCTGGTAGAGCGGTTTGAGGCAGGGCGCCAGATAGGTGGCGAAGACGAGCTCCCCTTCGCTGCTCTGCACGCCGGTAGTGTTACCCAAAGTCTCAGTACCGGTACTGACGACATCCCGCGGGCGCCGGCCCAGGATCTCGTCTCATGAGGCTGACTCGGATCGCGATCCTGATCGGGGCGAGCGTCGTCCTGCTCGCGCCAAGCGGCTGCAACCCCGCCGCCCACCAGCTCCCTGGCATGGGCACGCCACAGCCGGCCGACGTGCCGGCTGATTTCCCCGTCTACCCAGCCGCGGTCGCAACCCTCCAGGGATATGGCCGGCCCCCAAGCCCGGGCGCCACGAGCAAGGACCGGCGGGAGTTCGAGGACATCACATGGGCCACAGACGACAGCGGCGCCAAGACCTTCGCCTTCTACAAGGCCGGCCTCGCGAAGGGCGACTGGGTTCTGCAAAGCGCGGTCGACAACAACCACGGCGGGCTGATCATCTTCAACCGCAAGAGCAATCCTTCGTACGGCGGCACGATCTTTCTCGCGGACGGCAAGATCCACGTGATCATGGGCCAGGACTGTCCGTGCGGGACTCCTTCCTAGCTGAGCAGCTTGGTTTGCAGGCGGGAGATGGCAGCCGGCGAAAGGCCCGCCCCCTCGAGGTACGCCTCCACCCCACCCCACTTCTGGTCTACGTAAGCCAGCGTGTTGTGCATCCACTCAGGCGGACAGCGCAGCTCGTCACGCATCGCTTCCAGCCGATCGGGCGCCGCGGTCCCAAGCCACTCCTCATATCGGCTCGCGAGCTGGAGGTCGGTCTCGGCGTAGTCCTCCCCGATTGCCTCTGCCTGGACACCGGTGACCGAAAGCATCAGCGCGGCGACCAGACCGGTGCGGTCTTTCCCGGCGAAGCAGTGGAACAGCAAGGGCCCCTCGGCTGACGCGATGGCGTCGAAGATGGCGCCCATCGCGCGCTGCCGCCGCTCGAGCATCAGGATGTACCGGCCCTGCATGGCAGGGGCCTGGTTGAGCTCCGGGGCGGTGGCGTCGTCGATGAGCGGAAGGTGCAGGCGGACCAAGGTGCTGCCGTCGGTTTCGCCTATCGTCGGAGCCACCGGAGAGGTGCTTTGAAACGCCGAGAACGGAGGACCAGGTTCGCCCTTCACTTCGGCTTCGCTGCGCAGGTCGATCACCGTCGTGATGCCGTAATCGACCATCGCCTGGCGCCCGGCCGGCGTCAGGCTCGCGACGTTGTCGGACCGCACCAGGACCCCCTTGCGCGTGAGCCCGTTGCGTGTCGGCAGCCCGCCGAGGTCGCGCGTGTTGCGACAGTCGGGCCAGCTCAGACGCCGGCTTTCTAGCGTTTCGTGTACTGGGGTGCCTTCCGCGCCCTCTTCAGGCCGTACTTCTTGCGTTCCTTCATCCTCGCGTCTCGCGTCAGGAGGCCGGCCTTCTTCAACGCGGGACGGAAGTCTGGGTCGTAGTTGATCAGGGCTCGAGCGATGCCATGGGCGATGGCGCCGGCCTGGCCGCTGCTGCCGCCGCCGATCACCTTGACGCTGATGTCGAACTTGCGCTGGGTGCTGGTCACGCGAAGCGGCGCCAACGCCGCCATCTCCAGGACTCGGCGTCCCAGGTAAGCCAGCGGGTCCTTCTCGTTGAACGTGATCCGACCCTCACCGGGCTGGATGCGCACCCTGGCGACCGCGTTCTTGCGACGGCCGGTGCCGCGGTTGAAGGTCTCAGCCAATCTTGATGTCCCCTCTGGAATCGAATGTGACGACCTTCGGCTTCTGCGCCACGTGGCCGTGGTCGGGACCGGCGTACACGCGAAGTCGCTTCAGCATGTCGGCGCCCAGCGTGTTCCGCTGCAGCATGCCGCGGACGGCGTTGGTCACCGGGAAGGTCGGATCGAGGTCCTTCGCGCGCTGAAGCGTGCGCTTTCGTAGGCCGCCCGGGTATCCCGTGTACCGCGTGTATACCTTGCCTTCGAGCTTGGCGCCGCTGACCTTGACTTTCGCGGCGTTGATGACGACCACGTGGTCGCCGGTGTTCAGGTGCGGGGTGAAGGTGGGCTTGTGCTTGCCGCGCAGGATCTTCGCCACGCTGCTCGCAAGGCGGCCGAGGACCTGGTCCGTGGCATCGACCACAAACCAATCACCCTTCAGATCCGCGGCTTTCGCCGTCCACGTCTTCTGCTTACTCATTTCGGTTGCTCAGTAAATCACTTCCATCAAGGTCAGCCCCCCGGGAGGCGCTGTCTTCGGCGCCAGGCGCCGGTCTTTGGCCCGCAGGACCTCACCGACCCACTGGGGCGGCTTGCGCTCTCGTCCCACCTCCGCCATCGCGCCGGCGATGCTGCGTGCGAGGCCTCGGAGGAATCCTTCGGCCACCAGCTCCAGCTCGACGAAGTCCCCTCGCCGCTCCACTTTCACGGAACGCATCACCCGAACACGCGAACGCGCCGGCTCGGAGGCCGAGCAGTAGGTGGTCCAGTCGTGCTTGCCGACCAGCGGCCGCGCCGCCTTCGACATCGCCTCAACGTCGAGCCTCGCGGCCAGATGCCAGCACCGGCCCCGCTCGAGAGCGGGCCTTGCCTGGCGGTCCAGGTAGCGGTAGCGGTAGCGCCGCCATCGGGCGGAGTAGCGAGCATGAAAATCGTCTGGCACCACCTCGGCGCTCAGCGCAGCCACGTCCTCCGGCAGGCGGGCATTGAGCGCGGCGACCAACCGTGATGGGGCGATGCGGCCTTCGAATCCAAAGTTCACGACCTGGCCCTCGGCGTGTGCGCCCGCGTCGGTGCGTCCGGCGGCGTAGACCATGTGGTCCTTGCCTGTCAGCTCGCGCAGCGCCCGTTTCAGCTCGGCCTCCACGGTTCGCCCGCGCGCTTGCTGCTGCCAGCCGGCAAACCCGCTTCCGTCGTACTCGAGCACGACCTTGATATTCACTTTTTAACTTCCATGGACTCTCGGGGTTCCGTCACCCCTATCCGGCGCTTCGCGCCACCTTCCCCGCGAGCGGGGAAGAAACTAATCAACCAGTTCGATGATCACCATCGGCGCCGCGTCGCCAAGGCGCGGGCCTTTGTGAATGATCCGCGTGTAGCCGCCGGGACGCTCAGTGAGCCGCGGCAGCAAGTTCGAGAACAGGCGCTCGACCACCTCGGGTTTCGAGACCTCCTCGGCGACCCGGCGCCGTGCGCTGAGGTCCTGGTCCTTGGCGGTGGTGATCAACCGCTCGACCCACCGTCGCAGCTCCTTGGCCTTGGCCTCGGTCGTGGTGATGCGGCCGCTCTCGAGCAGGGACGTGCACAGGTTGCGCATCAGCGCCTTGCGCGCGTCGGTGTCCCGGTTGAAACGGCGGCCGCTCTTCTGGTGGCGCATCTAAAGGCTAGCCCCGAAGGACGCTGCCCATCTCCTCAGGCTTGATGAAGCCCTTCTCCACCAGCTTTTCCTTGATCTCGTCCAGTGACTTGCGCCCGAAGTTGCGCAGCGCGAGCAGCTCTTCCTCGCGCTTCTGCAGCAGCTGGCCGACGGTCTGGATCTCGTTTGCCTTGAGGCAGTTGAATGCGCGCACCGAAAGGTCGAGCTCCTCGATCGGCGTGTCCATCAGCCGGCTCTGCTCGCTCTTCTCCGGCGTCCCTGGGCGCGAGATGGAGTCCGGGAAGTTGACGAACAGCTGCAGGTGCTTGGTGAACAGCGAGGCCGCGTGGCTGACCGCCTCCTCGGGCGACATCGTGCCGTCCGTCCAGACCTCGATCAGCAGGCGGTCGTAGTCGGTCGACTGTCCGACACGGGTCTTCTCGACGGTGAAGTTCGCCTTCTCGACCGGGGAGAAGATGGCGTCGATCGGGATCACCCCGATCGGCTGGCCCTCGCGCTTGTTGCGCTCGGCCGGCACGTAGCCCTTGCCCCGTTCCACATTCAGCTCCATGCGCAGGTGGCCCTTGGCCGCCAGCGTGCAGATGTACAGGTCGGGGTTGACGATCTCTACGTCGGACGAAGCCTGGATGTGCGACGCGCGCACCTCGGCCGGGCCTTTGACATCCAGGAGCAGCGTGACGGGGTCCTCGGTGAAGCTCTTCAGGCAAAGCTTCTTGAGGTTGAGGATGACCTCGGTCACGTCTTCCTTGACGTGCGGGATCGCGGTGAACTCGTGAGCCACGCCGTCGATCTGGATCGACGTTACGGCCGCTCCCCAGAGCGAGGAGAGCAGCACCCGGCGCAGCGTGTTGCCGAGCGTCGTCCCGAAGCCCGGGTCGAGCGGCTCGATGTCGAACTTGCCGTAGTTCGCGCTCGTCTCGAGCTTGCGAACCTGCGGCGTAACGGTCATCTGCGTGTCAATTGCCAATTTGGGTCCCTACCTCCGTTTCCCTTTACCGTGAATAGAACTCGACGATCAACTGCTCTTCCACGCCCGCTTCCATCTCGTGACGGTCAGGGCGGGCGAGGACTTTGGCGGTCTTGTCGTCGCCGTTGAATGAAAGCCATGACGGCACCGGCCGTACCTTCGACGCGTCCAGGGCCACATCGATGACCCCGTTCGCCGGCTTGACCTTGAGCTGATCGCCGGGCTTGAGCTGGTACGACGGCACGTTGACCGTCTTCCCGTTGACCTCGAAGTGCCGGTGCGTGACGAGCTGGCGCGCCTGCTTGCGCGAGGCGCCAAGGCCCAGCCTGTAGATGATGTTGTCCAGGCGCAGCTCGAGGTGGCGAAGCAGGTTGATGCCGGTGACTCCCGGCTCCCGCTCGGCCAGCTCGAAGTAATTCCTGAACTGCTTCTCGAGCAGCCCGTAAGTGCGGCGCGCCTTCTGCTTCGCGCGCAGCTGCAGGCCGTAGTCCGAGGTCTTGCGCTTGCGCGCCTGGCCGTGCATGCCGGGCGCGAACGCGCGGCGCTCGATGGCGCACTTCGGCGTGTAGCACCGCTCGCCCTTGAGGTAGAGCTTGGCGCCCTCGCGGCGGCAGAAGCGGCAGACCGGACCGCTGTAATTGGCCATGGCCTACACCCTCCGCCGCTTCGGGGGCCGGCAGCCGTTGTGCGGGATCGGCGTCACGTCTGTGATCGCGTTGACTTCCAGGCCCGTGGCCTGGAGCGAGCGGATGGCCGCTTCGCGGCCGGCGCCCGGGCCGCGCACGAAGACCTCGATAGACCGCATGCCGTGCTCGAGGGCCTTCTTCGCGGTCGCCTCGGCGGTGACCTGCGCGGCGAACGGCGTGGACTTGCGGCTCCCCTTGAAGCCCTGGGCCCCGGCCGAGCCCCACGAGATGACGTTGCCCTCGATGTCGGTGATCGAGATGATCGTGTTGTTGAACGTGCTCTGGATGTGGGCCTGTCCGGCAACCACGTTCTTGCGCTCGCGCCGGCGAGTCCGGACGACCTTCTTCGCTTTTGTCACTTGCCCGCTTTGACCTTCTTCTTGCCTGCCACGGCGCGCTTGGGACCGCGCCGGCTCCGCGCGTTGGTGCGTGTGCGCTGGCCGCGGACCGGAAGGCCTCGGCGGTGGCGCATGCCGCGGTAGGTGCCGATCTCCGTCAAGCGCTTGATGTTGGTCGCCACCTCGCGCCGTAGGTCGCCCTCGATGAGGATCTCCTTGGACGAGGCCATGCGGTCGATGATCTGGCGCAGGCGTGCGACCTCCTCCTCGCTGAGGTCCTTGACTCGCGCCTCCGGGTTCAGGTTGGCTGCCTTCACGATCTTGTCTGCGGTCGTCCGGCCGATCCCGTGGATGTAGATCAATGAGATGCCAACCCGCTTCTGCGGGGGTATGTCGACACCGGCGATCCTCGCCATTTAGCTCCTCATCCTTGACGCTGCTTGTGCTTTGGCGTCTTGGAGCAGATCACGCGAACCACTCCGTGCCGCTTGATCACCTTGCAGCTCGGACACATCTTCTTGACCGACGGCCGTACCTTCATCTCCAAATCTCTCGAATTCGTCCCCGCGACCGGTCGCGGCTCGCGAGCTCGACCCCCACCTTGTCTCCGGCGAGGAGCCGGGTGAAGTGGGTGCCGGCACGATCGGCGACGTGAGCGAGGATCTTGGCCCCGTTCTCGAGCTCAACCCGGTAGACGCCGTTGGGAAGAGGCTCCACCACGACCCCCTTCACGAGTGAGGGGCGCTGGGGCACGAACCGCGATTGTACCAAACTCGGGTCGATCTCAGTGGGAGGCCCCGTTCGAACGCCCACTGCCATTTGATCCCCCCTCGCCGCCGCTACGCAGCGGAGCTCCCCGCATGGCAGGGAGCCCAGGGGAGCCCAGGGCTGTGAGAATCAAAGGCCCCTTGTCGGTGATCGCCACGGTGTGCTCGAAGTAGGCCGAAAGGGCTCCGTCCGCCGTGCAGATCGTCCAGCCGTCGGGCTTCATGTAGACCTCGTGCGAGCCGGCGTTGACCATGGGCTCGATCGCCAGGGTCATTCCGGGCTTCAGGCGGGGCGGCGTGCCCGGGCTGCCGAAGTTGGGCACCTGTGGGTCCTCGTGCATCTGGCGACCGATCCCGTGGCCGACAAACTGCCGGATGACCGAGAAACCAGCCTTCTCGACATGCTTCTGGATCGCCGAGGAGATGTCGCCCAGGTAGCCGCCTGGCTGTGCCTTGGCGATGCCGACGTAGAGCGCCTCCTCGGTGACCTTGATCAAGCGGTCGGCCTCCTTGCTGATCTTGCCCACCCCAACAGTGGTGCCGGCGTCGGCCCAGAAGCCCTCGAGCACCAAGCCGAGGTCGAGGCTGACCACGTCTCCGGCCACCACCTTCCGGCTGCCGGGGATGCCGTGCACCGCCTCGTCGTTGATCGAGACACAGATGGATTTGGGGAACCCGTGATAGCCCAGGAAGCCAGGAGTCGCGCCGCCGGCCCGGATGAGCTTATCGGCGATCTTGTCGAGCTCGTCGGTCCGCACGCCCGGCACGCACGCCTCGCGCAGCGGCGGCAGCACCGACGCGAGCAGCTTGCCCGCGCGCGCCATCAGGTCGATCTCATGCGCTGTCTTGAGGTTGATCATGGCAAAAAACTTATGGAATTAAAGCGACCATTCTCGCCGATAGCGGCCAGAACTCGCCCGGTTATCTCTGTGATTGTGCCCCGGCCGTCGATCTCAGAAACAATCCCGGTCCCGCGGTAGTGCTCGAGGACCGGGACGGTCTTCGACAGGTAGATCTCGATGCGGGGCCTCACCGCCTCGGCCTTGTCGTCGTCGCGCTGCACGAGCGGGGTGCCGTCGCTGGCGCAGGCCGCGGTGCCCGGAGGGTAGGTACGTTGGCAGGTCGGGCAGACCAGCCGCCCGGAAAGCCGCTGCAGGAGCTCGGAGACGTCGACCTTGAGGTAGAGCACGCGGTCGAGGTCGCGACCCAGCTCGCGCATGAGAACGTCGAGCGCCTCGGCCTGCGGGATCGTGCGCGGGAACCCGTCGATGATGAAGCCGCCGCTGGAGTCGGGCTCGCCCAGCCGGTTCCGGATCATCCCGATCATGATTTCGTCGGGGACGTACTGGCCCCTGGCCAGGATGGGTTGGGCCTCACGGCCCAGCGGTGTGTTGGCCTGGATCTCAGCTCGCAGCATGTCGCCGGTCGCGATGTGCGGGATGCCGAACCTGTCGCGGAGCATGTTCGCCTGCGTACCCTTGCCGCTCCCCGGAGCGCCATATAGAAGCAAATTCATCGGAACTAGCGGATGAAGCCGCGGTACTGGCGCATGACGAGCTGGGTCTGCAGCTGTTTCATTGTGTCCAGGGCCACGCCGACGACGATGAGGATCGCGGTGCCGCCCAGGTACATCTGCTGGTGTGGGATGCCCGAGATCTTGGCCGTGGCGATGGGCAGGATGACAGTGATGAAACCCAGGAAGGTGGCGCCCGCGAACGTGACCCGGTTCATGACCGCGGCCAGGTAGTTTGCCGTGGGCGCGCCTGGACGGATGCCGGGGATGAAGCTCGAATAGCGCTTCAGGTTGTCGGCCACCTCCGTCACCTCGAAGGTGATCGCGGTATAGAAATACGTGAATCCAAACGTGAACGCGAAGTAGAGCGCGTTGTACGTGATCGCCATCGGAAGGTTCGCGGTGTCGGGCGTGAAGTTGCCCTGGACCCAATGGGCCGCCTTGTAGTACCAGGTGGCCGGGTCCGCATTGACGAAATAGTTGGACACGATCGTCGGCAGGAACATGACCGAGATCGCGAAGATGATCGGGATGACGCCTGCGTGATTCACGCGCAGCGGCAAGAAGCTCGCGCGACTCTGCACCTGCTTGAGCCCGACCGTACGCTGCGCGGATTGAATGGGAATTTTGCGCACCGCCTGCTGCACCTCGATGATCACGGCGGTCATCACCAGGGCGATCAGGCCGAAGGTGATGAAGGGCAAGTAGTCGGCAATCCCACCGCCGGTGGAATGAACCGAGAACACCGACGCGATTCCCTGCGGGCCGCGCCCGATGATGCCGGCGAAGATGATGAGCGAGACGCCGTTGCCGATTCCGTACTCGGTGATGAGCTCACCGAACCACATGAGCATGATCGTGCCGGCGGTGAGCACCGCGACGATCTGGAGGCGCTGGAACCAGTCGAGCGGCGGCAGGATGGCTGGGCTCGTGTTCTGGAACAGGATCGTGAAGCCATAGGCCTGGCCGGCGCCGAGGGCGACGGTGAGGTAGCGGCTCCAGCGCTGAATTCGCCGGCGACCGCTCTCCCCTTCCTTCTGGATCTCCTTGATGCGTTCGGAGATCACGGTCATCAGCTGCATGATGATCGTGGCGTTGATGTAGGGATTCATCCCCATCGCCACGATGCTGAAGCGGGAGAGGCCACCGCCTGAGAAGAGGTCGAGGAGCCCGAGAAGCGCCTGGCCGTTGAACAGGTTGGCCAGCGCCTGCTGGCTCGCTCCGGGGATGGCGACGTTCGCGAAGAGCCGGAAGATGACCAGGATCCCGCCGGTGAAAAGGATCTTGTTCCGCAGCTCGGGCAGACGAATCGCGTTGACCAGGGCCTCGACCAGGTTCATCGGCTAGCTTTCCTTTGTCGGAGTGCTCTCTTGCGCTTCTGGTTGTTCGGATCTCCCCACCCGCCCGGTCTGCCTCGCAGTCGGGGCGGCCTCCCCACTGGGTGGGGAGGCGGGGGAGGCCTCGGCTTCCTCAGCCTTGGGGGTGCGCTTCGCGGTCTTGGCGGCCAGCCGCCTCGGGCCGATCTTGCGCGGCTCGCCGATAACCGTGACCGTGCCGCCTCGAGCCTCGATCGCCTCCCGCGCGCTGTTGCTGAACGCGTGCGCCACAACGGTGAGCTTGCGGTCGAGGGATCCCGTGCCGAGGACCTTGACGTCCAGCCCGGCGCGCACGAGCCCGGCCTCGGCCAGCGACGCGGCGTCGACCTTGGACCCATCGGGGAACCGGCTCAACTTAGAGATGTTGACCACCGAGTAGATCTTCTTGAACGGGTTCTTGAACCCGGGCAGCTTGGGCAGGCGCTGAGACAGCGGCATCTGGCCGCCTTCGAACCCAAGGCGGAAGCCTTCGCTGCGCGCGTTCTGCCCCTTCTGGCCGCGGCCCGACGTCTTCCCGCGTCCGGAGCCGGTGCCGCGGCCGATGCGCCGCGCCTTGCGGTGCGCCCCGGCGGCGGGCTTCAAGTCGTGAAGCTGCATTGGTTCCTAGTTTCCTCTCTGGTGTTTCTTGTCCGAGCGCGAGCGCCAGATCTTATACCGGCTGCGCTTGGGCCGCACGTAAGGCTCTCCGTCGACCGCCACCAGGAACGACACCGCCTTGAGCATGCCCCTTACGGCGGGGTTGTCCGGCAGCTCGCGCGTCTGGTTCATCTTGCGGAAGCCGAGCGACTCCACCGTCGCCCGCAGCTCCGGCTTGGCGCCGATGGGGCTCTTCCTCAACGTCGCTTTGAGGGTCTTCGCAGCTTCGGCGGCCTTCGCGGTCACTTCGTCTCCTGCCCGTTCGTCGTGTCGGCCGGGGCATTGGCGGCGCCGCCTTCGGCGCGCTTGTAGGCGTTGGCCAGCCGGCGGCCGACGATCTGGTCGACCTCCTTGCCACGAAGCTCGGCCACCTGCTGGGCGGTGCGCAGCTGCTGCAGCGCGGCCAGCGTCGCCCGCACGGTGTTGATGGGGTTGTTGGTGCCGTGTGACTTGGTGAGGATGTCCTTGATGCCGGCGGTCTCGATCACGGCGCGCATCGCGCCGCCGGAGATGACGCCGGTGCCTGGAGCGGCGGGCTTGAGCATGATCCGGGCCGCGCCCCACTTGAGCCTCACCTCGTGAGGGATCGTGGTGCCGACCATCGGGACGGTGATCATGTTGCGCTTGGCGACCTCCATGCCCTTGCGGATGGCCTCGGTGACCTCACGAGCTTTGCCGATGCCCGCACCGACGCGCCCGTTCATGTCGCCGACCACGATCAGCGCGCTGAACGAGAACTTGCGGCCGCCTTTGACCACCTTGGCCACGCGGTTGACGCGGACGACGCGGTCGGCGAGCTCGGACCGCTCGCCGCTGGATTGATACCGGCCGCCCCCCATGTTTCTAGACATCTAAAACTCCAAACCCGCTTCGCGCGCTGCATCGGCCAGCGCTTTGATCCGTCCGTGGTAGAGGAAGCCTCCGCGATCGAAGACGACGCGATTGATGCCGGCGGCCTTGGCCTTCACAGCGATCTCCTTGCCGACCTGCGCCGCCTCGGCCATGCCGTTGCCCTTGGCCTTCAGCTCCACCGTCGAGGCGGCGGCCACCGTCTTGGCGGCGCCGTCGTCGATGACCTGCGCATACAGGTGGTTGAGGCTTCGGAATACCGCCAGGCGCGGCCGTTCCGAGGTGCCGCTCACGTTCACGCGCACGCGGCGGTGCCGCTTGGTGCGTCCTTCCTTCCGATCGGTGCGCTTGATCATGCGGTTGTCTTTGCACCCTTGCCGGCCTTGCCGGCCTTGCGCCGAATCTTCTCGCCTCGGTACATCACGCCCTTGCCCTTGTAAGGCTCCGGTGGGCGCAGCGCGCGGATGTCTGCGGCCACCTGGCCGACGGCCTCCTTGGCGATGCCGGACACCGAGAACTTGGTCTGGTCCTGCACGTCGATCGTGACGCCCGCGGGCGGCTTGAACTTGATCGGGTGCGAGTAGCCGAGGCTGAGGGTGATCTCATCGCCCTGCTTGGCGACGCGATAGCCGACACCGACGAGCTCGAGGTGCTTGGTGAAGCCCTCGTTGACGCCGATGACCATGTTCGCGACGAGGCTGCGCACGAGACCATGCAGCGCCCGGTGCTTGTAGTCGTCGCTCGGTCGCTCGCAGATGATCTGGCCGTCCGCCAGCCTCACCGTGATCTCCGCGGGCAGGGTGCGCTCGAGCCGGCCCTTTGGGCCCTCGACCTTCACGCTGCCCGGTTCCACGGCGACCTTGACGGCGCCAGGCACCGGGATCGGCAACCTACCTATGCGCGACAACTCATCCTTCCTTGCTTGGCCTACCAGACATAGCAGAGCACCTCGCCACCGAGGCCCTGGCGCATGGCCTGGCGGCCGCTCATGACGCCCTCTGCCGTGCTCAGGATCACGATCCCTAGCCCGCCGAGAACCCTTGGGATCTCGGTCTTGCGGGCGTAGACGCGCAGTCCGGGGCGGCTGATCCTCTTCACGCCCGAGATCACGCGGGTGCGATCCGGACGGGACTTGAAGATGATACGCATCGACTGCGCGACGCCGTCCGATTCGATCTCGTAACCCGCGATGTATCCCTCGTCCTTCAGCACACGGGCGATCTCGAGCTTCAGCTTGGAGGCCGGTACGCGCACCTCGGGGTGGCGGGCGCTGTTGGCGTTGCGCACGCGCGTGAGCATGTCGGCGATGGGATCGCTGACGATCCCGGCCGGCGCCTTCTTGGGGAGGTTCTTGGTCGCGGCCGCGGCGGTCGCCATCACCAGCTCGACTTCGTCACGCCAGGGATGCGTCCCTCGGCGGCCAGTGTCCGGAAGCAGATGCGGCACATGCCGAACTTGCGCAGGAAGGCACGCGGCCGGCCGCAGATCCGGCAGCGGTTGTGGAACCTCACCTTGAACTTGGGGTGGACCATGTCCCGCTTCCAGCGCTCTAGTGAAGACTTCTTCGCCAAAACTCTCTTACCTCTCTCCTTTATCTCTTCCTGAAGGGCATGCCGAGACGAGTCAGGAGGCTGCGCGCCTCGTCGTCGCTGCGGGCGGTGGTCGTGATCGAAACCTCGAGCCCGCGCAGCTTGTCGATCTTGTCGTAGTCGATCTCGGGGAACACGACCTGCTCGCGCAGGCCCAACGTGTAGTTGCCGCGGCCGTCGAACCCGTCGGGGTTGACGCCTCGGAAGTCGCGGATGCGCGGCAGCGCGACGTTCAGGAGCTTGTCGAGGAAGTACCACATGCGCCGGCCGCGAAGCGTGGTCTTGATGCCGACGGTCTGGCCCGCGCGGAGCTTGAACGCGGCCACGGACTTGCGCGCCTTGATCAGCGCCGGCTTCTGGCCGGTGATCGTGACCACGTCGCCGACGGCGGCGTCGAGCGCCTTGTCGTTGTCCTTCGCCTCGCCGATGCCGACGTTGACCACCACCTTGGCGACGCGCGGCACCTGCATGACGTTCTCGTACTCGAACTCCTTCGTCATCTGCGGCACGATGCGGTCGCGGTAGGTGACCAGCATGCGCGGCGTCTCCTCCGACTTCGTGCCGGGCGCTTTGGGAGCGGCGGGTTTGGTGTCCTGCTTCTTCTGCTGGACCTTGGCCTTGGTCACTGCGCCTCCGTCTTCCTCACGCGCTCGTAAGGCTCGCCGCAGTGCCTGCACACAAGGGCGCGGGCGCCGGACTCGAGGATGATGTGCTTGGTCCGCGTCGGCCGCGAGCAGGCCGGGCAGACGAGCATGACGTTCGAATAGTCGAGCGGCGCCTCGAAGTCGACGACACCACCCTGCGCGACGCTGACGCCACCGCGCGAGCGACCCGCCTTGGTGTGGCGCTTGAGGATGTTGACGCCCTTGACGACGATCTTGTGCTTGTCGGGGAGCGTGCGCAGGACTTCGCCGGTCTTGCCTTTGTCCTTGCCCGCGACGACGACCACGGGGTCGCCGGGAGCAAGGTCGAGCCAGCGGCGCTTGGGTGCGGGTTTGTTTCTGAGCATTTGGTGTTTAGAGGACCTCCGGAGCCAAACTGATGATCTTCATGAAATTACGCTCGCGCAGCTCGCGGGCAACGGGCCCGAAGATGCGCGTGCCTCTTGGGTTGTTGGCCTGCGCGAGCAGGACCGCGGCGTTCTCGTCGAAGCGGATGAGCGAACCGTCGGGGCGCCGGTACTCCTTGTTGACACGGACGACGACCGCCTTCACGACCTCACCTTTCTTGACCTGGCCGCCCGGCTGCGCCGACTTGACCGTGGCGGTGATGATGTCGCCGACCGAGGCGTACTTGCGATAGTGGCCTCCGGCCACGCGGATGCACAGGAGCTCTTTTGCTCCCGAGTTGTCCGCGACCTTGAGGCGTGTTTCCTGTTGAACCACTTGGTTACTTGGCCTTTTCCACGATCTCAAGTACGCGCCATCGTTTCTCTTTCGAGATGGGGCGCGTTTCGGTGATGCGAACCAGGTCGCCGACGCCGCACTCGTTCTTCTCGTCGTGGACCTTGAACCGTGCTCGCTGCTGCACGGTCTTGCGGTACAGGCGGTGGGCCTTGGACGCCCCCACCTGGACGATGACGGTCTTGTTCATCTTGTCGGAGATGACCGTGCCCAGCCGGACCTTGCGCCGGCCGCGCGCATCGTCCTTCGTCTGCGTGTCGACGGCTTTGTGCTCGGTCGCCATCACGACTTGTCCTCGGTCTTGGCCTTGCGGCCGCGCTTGGGCTTGGGTTCCTCTGCGGGTTCATCGAGGACTGGGGCGTTGGGCTCGAAGCCCGCGTCCACGACCGTTCCGGAGCGGGTCTCCCCACCCGGCGCCAGCGCGCCGACCTCCCCATGGGGTGGGGAGGTGGAAAACCCGAGCTCCCGCTCGCTGAGCACGGTCATGATCCGGGCGATGTCGTGCCGGACCTTGGCGATCTGGCTCGAGTTCTCGAGCTGTCCGACCGCGTGCTTGAAGCGAAGCTCGTAGAGCTCCCGCCGCGCCGCGCGCATGCGGTCTCCCAACTGGTCCTCCTCCAGCTCCCTCAGCTCGTCGACCTTCATCGGGTACCTCCCGTGGCGACCGACTCCGAGACGACAAAGCGCGTTTTCACGGGCAGCTTCGAGGCGGCGAGCTTCATCGCCTCCTTGGCGACCTCGTGCGTGACGCCACCCATCTCGAAGAGGATGCGTCCTGGCTTGACCACCGCGACCCAGCCTTCGGGGTTGCCCTTGCCGGAGCCCATTCGGGTCTCGGCGGGCTTCTTGGTGATCGACTTGTCGGGGAAGACCCGGATCCAGATCTGACCGCCGCGCTTGACGTGGCGGGTCATGGCCCGCCTGGCTGCCTCGATCTGCCTGTTGCTCATCCAGCAGGCCTCCACGGCCTGGAGACCATAGTCGCCGAAGGCAACCGTGGCGCCGCGCGTGGCGATGCCCGTGCGCCGGCCGCGGTGCATCTTGCGGTACTTGACTCTCTTCGGAATCAGCATCAGGCCTCAGCCTTGTCCTTTGGGGTCCCCGCGCGCTTAGCGCGGGAGCTTGCGGGGCCCTTCTTCGCGGTTGCGGGCTTCTCAGCCTTAGGCTCCGCGGTCTTGGCTTTGGCGGCGGGCTTGGGCTTGGCGGCTGTCGTTGCGGTGGCTGTGGCGGATTTCGCCCTCGTTGCCCGAGGCCGTTTGGGCGCCGGCTCCGGCGAAGGGATCTCAATTGCGCCCAAGTCTGGAAGCGCTGCCACTTCAGCCTCGACAGGCTGCGGCGGGGCGGCGACGGGCTGCGGCGGAGCGACGACGGGCTGCGGCGGAGCGACGTCGACCGGGGCTTCAGGCTGGGGGGCGATCCCCTCGCCAGCGGCGCCGTCGGCGATGGGCAGCCGGGCCTTGGGAGTGATCTGGTCCTTGTAGATCCAGCACTTGACGCCGATGGCGCCGAACGTGGTTTTGGCGGTGGCGCGGCCGAAGTCGATGTCGGCGCGCAGGGTGTGCAGCGGCACGCGGCCCTCGCGGTCCCACTCGCGGCGCGCCATCTCGGCACCGCGCAGGCGGCCGCCGCAGTAGATGCGGACGCCCTTTGCGCCCGCCCGCATGGTGCGCAGGATCGCCTGCTTCATCGCGCGCTTGTAGCTGATGCGGCGCTCGATCTGGGAGGCGATGTTCTCGGCGACGAGCTGCGCGTCGAGCTCCGGCTGCTTGATCTCCTGGATGGAGATGCGAACGCGGTTCCCGAATCGCTTTTCGAGGTCCTCGCGCAGCTGGTCGACCGACGAGCCGCCCTTGCCGATCACGATGCCGGGCTTCGCGGTGTGGATGGTGACGGTGAGCTGGGCGTTCGACGAGCGCTCGGTCTCGATCTTCGCGATACCCGCGTTGCGAAGGCGCGCGAGGATGGCGGTTCTCATGGCGAGATCCTCGTGCAGCATCTTCGTGTAGTCCTTGGGGTTGGCGAACCAGTTCGCCTCCCAGGGCCGGAAGACGCCGAGCCGGAATGCGTTCGGGTGGACTTTATGACCCAATTACTTTTCCTCTGGGCGGTCTTCGACGACCGCGGTGATGTGGCAGGTGCGGTGGAAGAACTCGTGCGCCATGCTGCGGCTGACCGGCCGGCGCCGCCGGTATGTCGGGCCCTCGTCGATGAGCAGCTGCTTGAGGACGAGGTCGTCGCGGTTGAGGTTGAAGTTGTGCTCGGCGTTGGCCGCGGCAGATTTGATCGCCTTCGCGACGTCACGCGCGGCGTGTTTGGGCGAAAACTCGAGGTACGCCAGCGCATCCGCGACCTTCATGCCTTTCACGGAGTCGGCCACGAGCCGCGCTTTGCGCGGCGTTCGGCGTACGTACTTCTGGACTGCGGAAACTTCCATCGTCGCCAACTTCTACTTCAACGCCGTCGACTTTTCCGTATGGGTGCCGTGCCCGCGGAAGTGGCGCGTCGGCGCGAACTCACCGAGGCGATGGCCGACCATGTTCTCGCTGATGAAGACGGGGACGTGCTTGCGGCCGTCGTGCACGCCGATCGTGTGGCCGACCATGTCGGGATAGATCACAGACGCGCGCGCCCACGTGCGGATCACCTTCTTGTCGCGTGTCTGGTTCAACTTCTCGATCTTGGCCTTCAGCGGTTCGCTGATGAACGGCCCTTTCTTCGTCGATCTACTCATTGCTTATTTGCGTCCCTTCTTCTCTCGGCGTCGGATGATCAGCTTGTTCGAGGCCTTCTTCGGCTTGCGAGTGCGGTAGCCGAGCGCAGGCTTGCCCCAGGGCGTCTTCGGGTTGCCGCCGGGGCCGGTCTTCCCCTCGCCGCCACCGTGTGGGTGGTCGACGGGGTTCATCGTCGAACCTCTCACAGTCGGCCGGACTCCGAGCCATCGGCTGCGTCCGGCCTTGCCGCCCGACTGGTTCTCATGCTCGATGTTACCGACCTGGCCGACTGTGGCCTGGCAGCGAACGTGGATACGCCTCAGCTCGCCCGACGGCATCCTGATGACGGCGTAGTCGCCTTCCTTCGCGAGCAGCTGCGCGGATGTGCCGGCCGACCTTGCCAGCTGGCCGCCTCGGCCCAGCGTGAGCTCGATGTTGTGCACGGTCGAGCCGACCGGGATTCTTGCCAGCGGGAGCGCGTTGCCTATGCGAATGGGCGCCTCTTCCCCGCTTTCGATGGGGTCGCCGACCTTCAGGCCGACTGGGGCGAGGATGTAGCGCTTCTCACCGTCCTTGTAGTTGATGAGGGCGATGCGGGCGCTCCGGTTGGGGTCGTACTCGATGGTCGCGACCTTGCCGGCGATGCCGAACTTGTCGCGCTTGAAGTCGATCTTGCGATACAGCTTCCGATAGCCGCCACCCTGGTGCCGCGTCGTGATGCGGCCCTGGTTGTTGCGGCCGGCGTGCGTGGGCAGTGATTCGGTGAGGCTCTTCTCGGGCTCGTCTGTCGTGACCTCGTCGAAACCGGAGATGGTCATGAACCTTCGTCCGGGGCTGGTCGGCTTGAACTTTCTAAGCGGCATCAGACGCTCCCGAACAGGCCTTCGATCTTCTGACCGGGGCCGAGGGTGACGATGGCCTTCTTCCAACCGGCGGTGTGCCCGACGGAACCACGGGTGCGCAGGTTTCGACGCGCCTTGCCGCGCATCATCAGGGTGTTGACGTCCTTGACCCGGATGCCCTGCGACTCGTACTGCTCTTCGAGGGCCTTCTTGATGTCGTTCTTGGTCGCCGACTTCGCGACCCTGAACGTGTAGCGACCCTGTGTATAGAGGGCGTAGGTGCGTTCGGTGATGACGGGGCCGATCACGACTTCGGACGCTGCGCGAGTTGTCATTCGGGCTCGGTGCCTCCGTGGTCGTGGTTGGCCGCGCCGGCCTTGGGGCGCTCGGGTTTGCTGAAGTTCTCCTCGAGGAGCTCGAGGCAGTCCTTCGCCAGCAGTAGATAGGTATGCGTGAAGAGGTCGCGGATGTTGAGGTTGCGGGCCAGGATGATCTTGGTGCCCGTGAGGTTCTCGAACGAGCGGGTGACGACGAAGTTCGGGGCCGGGAGGACGACCAGCGTGGTGTCGTCGAAGCCGATGGCGTCCATGAGGTCGGCGGCCACGCTCGTCTTCGGCTCTTCGATATCGAACCCGGCGATGACTCTTACCTTTCCCTCGGTCGCCTTCTGGGTTAGCGCAGAGCGGAGCGCGAGGCGCCGCATCTGCTTGGGCATGCGCTGCGCGTAGCTGCGGGGATGCGGACCGAAGACCACGGCTCCGCCCTTCATGGACGGCTCCCTCGTGCTTCCGTGCCTCGCGCGGCCGGTTCCCTTCTGGCGGTAAGGCTTGGCGCCGCCCCCGGAGATGGTGGCGCGGGTCTTTGTCGAGGCGGTGCCCTGGCGTGCATTGTTGGCCTGGCGCACATACGCCTGGTGCATGACCGGCGTGTTCACCTTCTCGGCGAAGATCACCTTCGGGAGCCGTACCTCGCCCTGGAGCGCGCCCGCTGAGTCGAAGAGGGGCACGTCGAGGGGGTCGGCGTCTTTGGCCCGGGCCTTGGCGGCCGCCTTCGGCTTGCGCTTGGGCTTGGCGGGCGTGGCAGCTTCGGTGGCTTCGTCGCCGGCCTCGGCGGTGGCGGCGCCGTCGGTCGGCTTGGTCGTCTCCATCGCCTCCGGCGCCTCGGTCTCGCGTTCCGGCATCAGACCTTTCTCCCGGTCGGCTTGCCGGAGGGACCCTTCACCTTCACCCTCTTGGTCGACTGGCGCACGAGCACGAGCGCCCCCTTCGCGCCGGGCACGCCGCCCTTGACGAGGATCAGGTTCCGCTCGGGGTCGACGCGCACGACCTTGTAGGCGCGCGCGGTGGTGCGCTCGTTGCCCATCTGCCCGGACATTCGCACCCCCTTGAAAACCCGGGCGGCGTCGGTGGCGCCGATCGCGCCAGGCTGGCGGACGTTCATGGAGCCGTGCGACTCGGGGCCGCGGCTGAACTTGTGCCTCTTGATGAGGCCCTGAAAACCCTTGCCTTTCGAGGTCGAGGTGACGTCGACGATCTCGCCGGCGGCGAAGATCTCCGCCTTGAGCTCCTGGCCCGTCTCGAGGCCGTCGTAGCCGCGGATCTCGACGACGTGACGATGCGGTTCGACGTTGGCCTTCTTGAACACGCCGTTCATAGGCTTTGTGAGCCTGCGCTCAGGAGTCGCCTCGAACGCGATGCGGGCCGCGGCGTAGCCATCCTTCTCGGTGGTCCTCAACCCGAGCACCCGGCAGGGGCCGGCCTCGAGCACCGTCACCGCCGAGGTGGTGCCATCCGCGTTGAAGAGCTGAGTCATGCCCAGCTTCCTCGCGAGTAAGCCTTTCAACTTTTTATCTCGATGCTGACCCCGGCCGGCAGGCTGAGACGCTGGAGGGCATCGACCACCCGCGGGTTGAAGTCGAGGATGTCGACGACACGCTTGTGCGTGCGCATCTCGAACTGCTCGCGCGAATCTTTGTCGATGAAAGGGGAGCGGATCACGGTGAGCTTGGCGATCTCGGTGGGAAGCGGGATCGGGCCGGCGGTGCGCGCGTTCGCACGGCGAGCCGTGTCGATGATCTTGTCCGCCGCTTGATCCAGCACTCTGTGGTCATAGGCCTTGAGCCGGATCCGAATCTTCTGCGCCACCGTGTGCTCCCTCTCCCCCTACTTCTTTACTTGATGACTTCCGTGGCGGCGCCGGCGCCCACGGTCTTGCCGCCTTCACGGATGGCGAACCGCAGGCCGGGCTCGATCGCGATGGGCTCACCGAGGGTGATCTCCATCTCGACGTTGTCGCCGGGCATGACCATCTCGACGCCGTCGGGCAGCTTGACCTCGCCCGTGACGTCGGTGGTACGCATGTAGAACTGCGGGCGGTAGCCCGTGAGGAACGGCGTGTGGCGCCCACCCTCTTCCTTGCTCAGCACATAAACCTGAGCCTTGAACTGGGTGTGCGGCTTGATCGAGCCAGGCTTCGCAAGCACCTGTCCGCGCACAACGTCCTCGCGCTTGATGCCGCGCAGCAGCACACCGACGTTGTCGCCGGCCTGGCTCTCCTCCATGTCCTTGTGGAACATCTCGATGGCGGTTGCAACCGTCTTGGTGCTCTGCGGGTGGATGCCGACGATCTCGACGTCCTCGTTCCTCTTCAGCTTGCCGCGCTCGACCCTTCCGGTGGTCACCGTGCCCCGACCTTCGATCGTGAACACGTCCTCGATCGGCATCAAGAAGGGCTTGTCCACCGGCCGCTCGGGCTCCGGGATGTAGGTGTCGACCGCGTCCATCAGCTCGAGGATCTTGGGCGTCCACTCTGGGTCGCCCTCGAGCGCCTTGAGCGCGGAGATGCGGACGATGGGAATGTCGTCGCCGGGGTACTCGTACCGGCTGAGGAGCTCGCGGAGGTCGAGCTCGACCAGCTCGATGAACTCCTTGTCATCGACCATGTCGCACTTGTTGAGCGCGACCACGAGCGATGGCACGTTCACCTGGCGGGCCAGGATGATGTGCTCGCGGGTCTGCGGCATGGCGCCGTCGTTGGCGGCCACGACGAGGATCGCGCCGTCCATCTGGGCGGCGCCGGTGATCATATTTTTTATGTAATCTTGGTGGCCGGGGCAGTCCACATGCGCGTAGTGGCGCTTCTCCGTCTCGTACTCCACATGAGTGATCGAGATCGTGATGCCGCGGGCCTTCTCTTCGGGTGCCTTGTCGATCCGGTCGAAGGGCGTGAACTCGGCCAGTCCCTTCTCCGAGAGCACCTTCGTGATCGCAGCCGTCAGCGTCGTCTTGCCGTGGTCGATGTGACCGATCGTCCCGACGTTGAGATGCGGCTTGGTGCGCTCGAACTTCTGCTTGGCCATGCTTCTCCTTCCTTGACTTACGCGTCGCTCGTGACCAGCTCGGCCAGGATCGATTGCGGAACTTCCTCGTAACGTTCGAACTGCATCGTGAACTCGGCGCGGCCCTGCGTCATCGACCGCAGGTCGGTGGCGTAGCCGAACATCTCCGCGAGCGGGACGATGGCCCTGATGACCTGCGCGTTGCCGACGGGCTCGAGGCTCTCGACGCGTCCGCGCCGCGAGTTGAGATTCCCCATCACGTCGCCGAGATAGTCCTCGGGACTGATCACCTCGACGGCCATGACGGGCTCGAGCAGCTTCGGCTTGCCGCGCTTCATGGCCTCCTTGAAGGCCATCGAGC
>DASPYG010000008.1:0-16452 GCA_035636885.1 Candidatus Nitrosopolaris sp. | reverse complement strand
AAGGTGTGTAGCACAGCAGCCGAAGGCCTTTGGGGCGTGTCAGCCGAACTTGCCCAAACAGTTGGTGCCGGCGCGGGGACTCGAACCCCGGACCCTCGGTTTAAAAGACCGCTGCTCTAACCAAGCTGAGCTACGCCGGCTGGTAACGATTGTGAATTGAACGCAGCCTTCGCCGCCTACTTGTCGGTCCAGACCTTCATGCTGGTGGCGCCTGCTCGCCTGATCGGTGTGGCGTCCACATCGTGGACAGTCGGTGCCAGTCCCAGGGCCGGCCACTCGCAGATGAATGCCACCTTGCCCTCGGGCGGCAGCGGCCACACCCAGTAGCGGAAATCCCAGCGCTTACCCCCGCCGCCACCGCTGCGGTGCGAGAGGATCGGCCCCTCCGCCGCATCTGGCGCACCACCTTCGGCGTGCAGCTTCCATTGGGCCATGAATTCCGGACTTGGGTGGCGTCCCGTCATAGCCGGGGCGCCGGTGGCAAATTGGATCCCAATCCTCAATTCCTTGTCCGATCGATCAGGTCCATACGGAGGCGGAGGGCCAAAGCCCATGTCCTCAGAGCGAATCTCTTGCTTGGTCCGGGCCGTGATCGAGAACTCGAACCCGGTCGAGAAAGCGACGCAATCGATCAACCCGATCACGTAATTCGAGTCGGACGCCAGGATGGCTCGAACGGGGACGGCGACGCCCAACTCGTCCTCCGGCGGCATCTGCCACGGAGGCGGGCCGGCATAGCGGAGGTTGGGGGGTGGCGATGCCGTCACCGGCCCGAAGCGCCAACGCCGCCACCATGGTTCAGGCACGCGGACGAAGGGCGCGTACGCCGGCCCCCACGCTCGATGTCTCCGCCAACCGAGGCCCGCCAGAGTGGCACCAAGCATCGAGCGCAGGCGCCGCCAGACCGTGTATCGGTTCACTGCCCGTAACTTACCCCCTGCTGTAGCCTTCCCCCGGTGAAAGCCTGGGTCGTCCGCCAGCTGGGCGGGCCCGAGACCATGCAATTCGAAGACGTCGATGCGAGCACGCCTGCGGACGGAATCGTGCGCATCGCAATACGTGCGTCCGCGATCAATTACTTCGACGCGCTGATGGTCGCCGGACAGTACCAGGTCAAGCCGGCGCTCCCATTCGTCCCTGGCGTTGAGATCAGCGGCGCAGTGGAAAGCGCGCCCGCGACGAGCGGCTTCAAGAAAGGCGATCGAGTGACCGCGCTCCTCGACAGCGGCGGCCTCACGCGGGGCGGCTACGCCGAGCTCGCCGACGCCGCGCCGGCGACCGTCCACCGCCTGCCCGACGCGATGCCGTTCGACGATGGCGCCGCCTTCACGCTGATCTACCAGACCGCGTGGTTCGGCCTGCACCGGCGGGCAAACCTGCAGCCGGGCGAGACGCTGCTCGTGCATGCCGGGGCTGGTGGCGTCGGGAGCGCATCGATCCAGCTCGGCAAGGCGGCCGGCGCCACCGTCATCGCCACCGCCGGCTCGGACGAAAAGACCGCAGTGTGCACGAGCCTCGGGGCCGATCACGTGATCAACTACAAGACGCAAGACTTCGCGGAAGAGGTCAAGACGATCACCGGCGGTCGCGGTGCCGACGTTGTCTTCGACCCGGTCGGGGGCGATGTGTTCGACCGGTCCACCAAGTGCATCGCATTCGAGGGCCGCATCGTGGTCGTCGGATTCACGTCGGGTCGCATCCCGCAGGCGGCTGCCAATCACGTCCTCGTCAAGAACTATTCGGTCGTCGGACTGCATTGGGGCCTCTACTCGAGGCATGCGCCCCAGCTGATCCCCGTTGCCAATGCGAAGCTCATGGACCTGTATGCGGCCGGAAAGATCAAGCCGCTGATCTCCGCACGCATGCCGCTGGCCGAGGCGCCGAAGGCGCTGGAGACGGTCGCGAGCGGAAAGAGCACCGGCAAGGTCCTCCTCACGATTTGAGACTGCTCGGCGCCGCCCTCGCCGCCCTCTTTCTCGTCGCCGTCTGCAATCCGAGCACTCCCCCACCTCCCGCCGAGGTGCTCGCCGCAGACCAGACGCTGAGCTTCCCGATCGCGAAGGACGTGGCCGACCTCGACCCTGCCCACATCTCCTCGCCGACCGACGTCGACATCTTTCGCAACGTGTTCTCGGGCCTGTACAAATTCGACCAGTCGCTGCACGAGGTTCCCGACATCGCGGTCGGCCCCGCTGACCTCTCTGCCGATGGGCTCACCTACACCTTCCACATTCGCCACGACGCCGTCTTCTCCAACGGCGACGCGATCACCGCCGACGATTTCATCTACAGCTGGAACCGCGCCGCGGCCAAGCAGGGCGATTACGCCGGCTTGTTCTCGGTCGTCGCGGGGTACAACGCGGTGGCGGCGGGCCGCACGAGCACGATGAGCGGACTGGCCAAGATCGACGACTACACCTTCAGCTCGACGTTGAGCAAGCGCGCCGGGTACTGGACGTCGCTCGTCGGCCTGTGGCCGTTCTGGCTGGTCGATCGCAAGGTTATTGCGTCGGCCGGCGATACCACGTGGATCACAAGGCCGGAGACGCTCATCGGCAGCGGTCCGTTCCGCCTGACCGCGCGCGCGGCCGGCCAGTCGCTTGATTTCGAGCCGGTTCCCGCCTGGTACGGCGGCAAGACTGGAGCCCTCCAGCGCATCCACATCGACGTACTGTCCGACCAGCAGGCGCAGGTCGCCCGATACGAGGCGGGCGGGTACAGCCTCATCGGCTACGGCCGCCAGTCCCTCGCGCCCGCGGCAGCGGTCCATTACGCGACCGACCCCAAGCTCAGCAGCGAGCTCGCGCTGGTGCCGGCAGGCCTCACTTACTGGGTCGGCTTCAACATCAAGACCGGCCCGTTCGCCGGGATCGAGGCCGGGCGCGCCGGGCGGCATGCGTTCAGTGCCGCGATCGACCGCAAAGCGCTAGCGGAGGTTCTGTGCTCGCAGGGCACGTCGTGCACACCCGCGACGGGCGGGTTGATCAGCAAAGGGCTGGTCGCCTACCTCGGCGACGGCCAGGACCCGGCCACGAAGTTCGACCCCGTCGCCGCCAAGGCCGAGTACCAGGCCTGGGACCCGAGCGGAGCCAAGGTCAAGAACCTTGTCTATACATATGACACAGACCCCTTCAACAAGGCGGTTTGCACCAACCTCCAGACCCAGTGGCAGAAGAACCTCGGAGTGAACGTCGGATGCGTGGAGGTCGACAGCGTGAACTTCTTCAGCAACCGCAACGGCCGTTGCGCGTACACGGCATTCAGGCAGAGCTGGAGCGCCGACTACGACCATCCGCAGGACTGGTTCGACTACCTGTTCGTCAGCGGGGCCGGCTCGAGCGGATCGTGCTACTCAAACCCGGCGCTCGATTCGCTGGTCGCCGCCGCAGACGCCAGGCCGCTCCCGCTCGCCGAAATCGACTACAGGACCGCGGGCCAGCTGCTGCTCAACGACTCGATCATGGCCGCCCTCGTCTACGGCCAGCAGGAGTACCTCGTCCATTCATACGTGAAGGGCGCCGGGGGAAACGCGCTCTACGATTTCGACTGGAGGCTAGCCCGCATCCTCAAGCATTAGTGCTACTCCCCACCCGGCCGGCTCGCTACGCGAGCGGCCGACCTCCCCACGGGTGGGGAGGTGAAATCGAGCTACACGTCCGAGCTGAAGTGGCATGCCGCCAGGTGGTCGCGGCGCTTCTCCTCCAGCGGCGGCTCGGTCTCGGCGCATGGCGTGGGTAGTCGGGCGATCGGGCAGCGCGTGTGAAAGCGGCAGCCTGACGGCGGATTGATCGGCGACGGGATCTCGCCGGTCAGCTCGACCAAGCGCCGTCCTCGCTGCACCTTGGGGTCCGGCACCGGGATGGCCGAGAGCAGCGCCTTCGTGTACGGGTGCTTTGGCGATGCGTAGGTCTCGACGCTGTCGGCGATCTCGACGATCTTGCCGAGATACATCACCATCACGCGGTCGCTGATGTGGCGCACGACCGAAAGGTCATGCGCGATGAAGAGGTATGTGAGCCGGAACTCGCGCTGAAGATCCTCGAGCAGGTTGACGATCTGCGCCTGGATGGAGACGTCGAGGGCGGAGATGGCCTCGTCGCAAACGACCAACTTCGGGTTGAGCGCGAGCGCGCGGGCGATGCCGATGCGCTGCCGCTGGCCTCCGGAAAACTCGTGGGGGTAGCGGTTGTTGAAGTTGGGGTTGAGCCCGACGATCTTCAGCAGCTCTTGCACGCGCTGGTTGCGCTTCTTGCCCCTCGCGATGCGGAAGTTGTCGAGCGGCTCAGCGATGATGTCGCCGACTGTCATGCGCGGGTCCAGGGACGCGAACGGGTCCTGGAAGATCATCTGCAGTTGGCGGCGGTACTGGCGCAGCTTCTCGCCACGCAGCTTCGTAATCTCCACGTCGCCGAAGAACACTCTGCCCGAGGTCGCCGGGATCAGCTGCGTGACCAGACGCGCGAGCGTCGACTTCCCGCAGCCCGACTCTCCCACCAGGCCGAGAGTCTCGCCCTCGCGGATGTCGAAGCTCACGCCATCCACCGCATGCACGTGGGCGCCGAGGCCGGCCGGAAAAAACTTGACCACGTTCTCGACGCGCACCAGCGATTTCGCGCCGGAGGGCGTCGGAGCGGGCGCGCCCTGGACCGCGGCCTCGGCCATCAGATCTGCTCGCCGGGGTGGACGCCCGAACCGGCGCCCGGCCGGATGTCATTGAGCTCGTCCGCGCCCATCTCCTTGCGCGCGCGATCCATCGTCACCCAGCAGGCCGCCTTCTGGCCAGGCCCGACTTCCTCGAGGCGCGGCTCGTCCGTGAAGCACTTGTCGATCCGGAACGGGCAGCGAGGGTGGAAGCGGCACCCCGACGGCGGCCGCAAGAGGTCCGGCGCCATGCCCTCGATGGAACGCAGGCGCTCGTGGCGAAGGGCGTCGACGCGAGGCATGCTCTTCAGCAAGGACCACGTGTAAGGGTGCTGCGGGTTGGCGAAGATCTGCTCCACGGGTCCCTGCTCGACGATCTCGCCGGCGTACATGACGAGCACGCGGGTGCACAGCCCCGCGACCACGCCCATGTTGTGCGTGATCATGATGATCGCGGTACCAAGCTCTCGGTTGAGGTCGCCGAGCAGTTCCAGGATCTGAGCCTGCACCGTCACATCGAGGGCCGTTGTGGGCTCGTCCGCGATGAGGATCGCCGGCGCGTTGGCGAGCCCCATCGCGATCATGGCGCGCTGGCGCATACCGCCGCTCAGCTGGTGCGGAAAGTCCTTGTAGCGGCTCTCCGCGGCCGGGATCCGCACTTTCCTCAGCAGCTCGAGGGTCCGGGCGTGTGCCTGCGGCTTCGGCTTGCCGTGGGCGAGCATCGCCTCGTCGACCTGGAACCCAGTACGCAGCACCGGGTTGAGGGAGCTCTGCGGGTCCTGAAAGATCATTGCGATGTCGCGGCCGCGAATCTCGCGAATCTCCTCGCCCGTGAGCTGAAGGAGGTCCTGGTCGCGGAACAGAACCTGCCCGCCCACGATGCGGCCCGGGTCGGGCACCAGTCTCAACAGTGAAAGTGCGGTCATCGACTTGCCGCTCCCGGACTCGCCCACGATGCCGAGGCTCTCGCCGGGGAACAGGTCGAAGCTAACGCCGTCGACCGCTTTGACGATCCCGGCCTCGGTGGCGAACTGCGTGCGCAGGTCGCGCACCTGGAGGATCGGGTTCGCCAAATCTCTCTCTAACGCCGCGAGCGCGGGTCGAGGGCGTCGCGCAGGCCGTCGCCCAGGAAGTTGAAGGCCATCAGCGTCAGCGACAGCGCGATCGACGGCGCGATCACCATGTGCGGGGCGATGCGGATCGCGGCGAGGCCATCGCTGGCCATCGAGCCCCACGAAGGCGTCGGCGGTTGGACGCCGATGCCGAGGAAGCTCAGGAAGGCCTCGAAGAGGATGGCCGCGGGCACGCCGAACGTTGCCTGCACGATGATCGGCCCCAATGCATTCGGGAGGATGTGCCCGAAGAGGAGCTTCAGCGGCCTGGCGCCGCTCGCGCGGGCTGCCTCTATGAACTCACGCTCGCGCAGCGCCAGCGTCTGGCCGCGCACGAGCCTTGTCATGTCCATCCAGCGCGTGGCGACGATCGCGATGATGATGTTGTTCAGGCTCGGCCCGAGCAGCAGCAAAAGGATCATGGCCACCAGCAGGTCGGGGATCCCGTAGAAGACGTTGATGATGAACGTGACCACCGAGTCCACCGCGCCCCTGTAGTAGCCGGCGATCAGGCCGATCGGGACTCCCACGAGCAGCACGAGCACCTGCGTGCCCACGCCGACGATGAGCGAAATTTGCGCGCCGACCAGGAGCCGGCTGAAGACGTCGCGGCCGAGGATGTCGGCGCCAAACCAGTTGGCGGCGCTGGGCCCGGAGTATGGAAGCGCGACGCCGACCTCTCGATACGAGTACGGAGTCTTGAAGATGGCCACGATAGCGACCACCACGACAAGCGTCAGGTAGAAGGCGCTGATCAAGGCCATGCGGTTGCGGCGCAACCGGCGCCATGCATCCGACCACAGGCTGGCCTGCTCGGGCGCGATGGGTCTCGTGACGACTGCAGCGGCGGTAGCGGCCATCAGTAGCGGATCCTGGGATCGATCACGACGTACAGCAGGTCGACGCCCAGGTTGGCGAGTCCGACCAGAGCGGCATACATCGTGAAGACTCCGATGACGATGTTGTAGTCACGGTTGAGGATGCTGTTCGCGAACTCCTTACCGAGGCCGGGGATGCCGAAGATGTTCTCGACGATGACGCCGCCGGTGATGATGCCGATGACAAGCGGGCCGAGGATGGTGATCACCGGGATGAGCGCGTTGCGCAGGGCATGCCGGATCGTGATCACCGTCTCTTTCAGTCCTTTGGCTCGCGCGGTGCGAATGTAGTCCTGGCGAATCACCTCGAGCATGCTGGCCCGCGTGAGGCGGGCGACGATGCTCGCATACGGGAAACCGAGGGCGAACGCCGGCAGCCAGATCTCGCCGATGGTGCCGTACGTCCCGGTCCAGCCAATCTGGAAATAGAACGTGCCCTGGGTCAGGTTGTCGAGCCAGACCGCGAACAGGAGAATCAAGAAGGTCGCGATGACGAAGCTCGGCATGCTGTATCCGATCACCGAGGTGGTGCTGAGCACGTAGTCCACCCACGTGTTCTGGCGGAGGGCCGCAACTACGCCGAGCAGCATGCCCAGCCCGATCGTGAAGATGAGGGCGAACAGCCCCACCTCCACGCTCACAGTCAGCTCACGGACGACGAGCGGGGTGATGGGCACACCGCGGTTCACGAGCGACTCGCCGAGATTGCCGTGCAGGATCATTCCCGAGAGAAAGCTCGTGTACTGCTCCCAGAGCGGCTTGTCGAGGCCGTAATGGTGCAGGAGCAGCTCGTATTGGGTGCCGTGCAGATGCTCGTTGAAGAGCGCGTCGCCGGGCAGGCGGTGGATGCCGAGGAAGACGATCGAGGACACGGCCACCACCGTGAAGGCGATCAGGACCAGCCGCTGCCCGATATAGAGCAGGGTTCCGCGGGTCAGCAATTCATCTCAATTCTGGGGCTAACCGGCACTCGACGCCCCTCGCCCCGCACGGGAGAGGGATTTAGAAAGAGGGCGCCCGCACCGTGCGAGCGCCCTCCCTACGGTCGGACTAGTGGGACAGGATCTGGATCTCGTTCCAGTGGAAGTCGGAGAAGTTGTTGGTGCCGGCGCCCTTCACGTAGGGCTTGAACAGGAAGGCACCCTTCGAGTAATAGAGCGGTATGTAGACGACGTCGTTTATGAGCATCTGGGCCAGGGCCTTGTAGTCGGCCGCGGCCTGGTCGCCGCTCTCCGTGTCGGCCTTGACGAGCAGGTCGTCGTAGGCCTTGGTGTCATATCCGCTGCTGCAGCCAGAGTCTGGGCAGCCGACTATCTTGCCCCAGATGTTGTCGTACCAATCTTGGGGGTGGTTGTAGTCGGCCTGCCAGCCGTCGCGGGACAGCGTGTACGAGCCCTTCAAGCGGGCCTTGATGAACTGTGAGTGCGACACGGGCTGGATGGCCACGTCGACCCCCAGGTTGTCGTGCCACTGCGACTGCAAGAACTCAGCGGTCGGCTTGTTGAGGGAGTTCTCGGGGTCGTAGGTGTAGGTCAGGCCCTTGGTCTTGCTGCCGTCAGGGTCGGCGCTCTTGAGAAGCGTCTTGGCCTGCGCGGCGTCGAACTTGGCCAGAGGGTCCTGGCCGTCGCCGAGGTAGCCGGTGAGGCCCTTCACGATCAGGCCTCCGGTGGCCTGCGTACAGACGATGTCCTGGCAGACGACCGTGACGAGCTTGGCCTTGTCGACCGCCAGCGCGAATGCCATGCGGAGGTCGTGTCCGGCCTGGCCGTTCGAGAGTAGGAACGGCCCACCCGCGGTCCGCTTGGAGTCGTGGACCATGTTGAAGGTGACCCAGTAGCTTCGGACCTTGGGCTGGAGCAGGAGCTGGGAAACCTCGTTTGACGTGGCCTGGATGCGCTTGATGTCGGCGACCGGCATGTTGCTGTAGCCGCCGTAGCCGTAGACGTCGTAGCCGCCCTGCTCGTACTTGGTGATGGCGGTCGACGCGTCGGTGACCGAGACGTCGAGGTGAACCTTGGTCAGGGTTGGCTTCGGCGAACCCCACCAGTTCGAGACGGCCGCGAAGTCGACCGACTGCTTGGGCACGCGAGAGGTCATCTTGAACGGCCCGGTGCCGATCGCGGTCGCCGGGTTCGTCCACCAGTTGTCGAAGTCCTGCTTGACCGCGTTGATGTCGACGATCTCACCGGTGGAGCCCGACAGAGCGATGGCGGGCAGGAACCAGCCGGCGGCGGCAGACAGCTTGACGACAACGGTGCTTGGGTCGGGAGCTGTGAGCCCGGTCAGGACGACCGAGGCGTCGTTCTTCTCGAGCAGAGCCTCGAGGGCAGCGCCGCTTGCCGTGTTCTTGGCCACCGTGCTGTAGCCGTCGATGGCGGCGAGGTTGGTCGCGTAAGCACCCTGCATGGCCGCCGAGCGGTTCCACGAGTACAGGACGTCCTTCGAAGTGACCTTGTCGCCGTTGGAGAACGTGACGTCCGTGCGGAGCTTGAACGTGTAGGTCAGTCCATCCGCAGACACGGTCGGCATGGACGCCGCGATGTCAGGAACGACGTTGAGGTTGTTGTCGAACTTGACCAGGCCGTCGAACATGTTCTGCTGGATTTCCTGGTCGGTCTCCGCGTCCGATACCGCGGGGTCGAGGGTGCCGAAGTCGGCGAGGATCGGGAACGTCAACGTCTGGTTCGAAGCCAGATTCGAGCTCTGCGGCGACGGGTTGCCGCAGGCGACCGCTGCGAGGATCGCCACACCGCCCACGCATAGGGCTTTGAGATACCGGACCGAAGCTGGAGTCATAGCTTTCTCCTAGGTCGAAAAGCTCGAGGCATCGGCCTCCCCCACTCGCCTTCTTCCCGGTGTCCTCTTCGCGGTGACCGGGGCGAGAGCGCGCCGACGAGGGGTGGCGGACCACGGTGGGCCGCCGCTTACTCCACCACCATTGTGGCTGGGAGCGGCTGGAAAGTCTACTTGCCTCCCCACTCGTGGGGAGGCTGGCCCGGCCGCGAAGCGGCCCGGTGGGGGAGTACCACACCCTCGAATCCCCTGCTCTGCGATGATCGATCGGGATGAGCGTGGTCGGGCGGGGCCAGCGGAGGCTGGAGGGCGCCGACAAGGTGGCCGGGGTGACCCGGTACACGGCGGACCTCGAGATGGCGGGGCTCCTCCACGTCCAGGTCGTCCTGAGCCCCCTGCCGGCGGCCAGGATCAAGTCCATCGACACCGCCGCGGCGGCGGCCGCGCCAGGCGTGGTCGGGGTGTTCACGGGGGTTGACCTCCCCTCGGAGGCCAACGGGCCCGACAAGCCCCTGGCCGTGGATCGCGTGTACTACGCGGGCCAGGCGGTGGCCGCCGTGGTCGCGACGAGCGAGGCGGCGGCCGCGGACGCGGCGGCGCTGATCGAGGTCGACCTCGAGGCGATTCAGGCTGTGACTGACGCCGTGGTCGCGATGCGGCAGGGTGCGCCGCAGGTGCTCGATACCATGGAGGAGACGTCTGAAGAGGACGCCGCCGTGCACGGGGCGGCGACAGCATCGGAATCGGAGCCGGCGGAGCGCCCGCCCAACGTGACTGCGGTTGCCAGCTTCAAGCGCGGAAATGTCGCCAGGGCGCTGGCCGGTGCAGACGTGGTCATCAAGCAGACCTACCGGCTTGCGGCAGTGCACCACTCGCCCATGGAGCCACATGTGGCGATCGCGCGCCCCGAGTCCGACGGCGGCGTGACCATCTGGGCGCCGACGCAAGGGCCGTTCGCACTCCGCGAGGACCTGGCCAAGGTCCTCAAGGTTCCCGCCTACAAGGTCCGGGTCGTGCCGATGCCGGTGGGCGGCGGTTTCGGGGGCAAGGTGAGCCTGCTCGAGGTGCTGCTGTCGATGCTCGCGCTGCGCGTGGGCCGGCCGGTGCGCCTGTCGCTCACACGCCAGCAGGAATTCGTCGTCGGACACCCGGCTCCCGCCGCGTCGTTCGACCTCGAGCTCGGCGCCAAGAAAGACGGCCGGCTGGTTGCGCTGAGGGTCCGATATCACTACGACAACGGGGCCACGAGCGGCTGGCACGCGGGCATCACGGGATCGTTCCTCGGCGGGACGTACCAGATCGCGAACTTCGAGCTGACCGGGTTCGAGGTGGCCACGAACAAGACACCCGTGGACGCCTATCGAGGTCCAGGCGCGCCCCAGGCGTACTTTGCCCTCGAGTCGGCGATCGACGAGCTTGCGCTGCAGCTCGACGCCGACCCGATCGAGCTGCGCCTTCGCAATGCTTCGAAGGAAGGCGACCCTTCCGCGGACAGAAGCCCATGGCCGCGCATCGCGATGATCGAGTGCCTCGAGATGGCACGGCGGCATCCTCTGTACACCGCGCCGGTCGAGGCCGGCGAGGGCGTCGGGATCGCGCTCGGCTCCTGGGGCGGCGCGCGCACGCCCGCCGCCGCGGGATGCCGGGTCGAGCCGGACGGCACCCTGTCGATCCTGATCGGGACGCCCGATGTCAGCGGGGCGACGACCGGGCTCGCGATGATCGCGGCCGAGGCGTTCGGCGTCTCGGCGGAGAGGGTTCGCATCCAGACCGGCGAGACCGACATCGCGCCTCATGGACCCATCGCCGCAGGCAGTCAGACCACGTACAGCATCGGTGGAGCAGTGCAGGAGGCTGCGCTGGAGGCGCGCCGCCAGCTGCTCGAGATCGCCACCGACGAGCTCGAGGCTGCGCCCGAGGATCTCGAGGTCTCCGACGGCCGCGTGTCGGTGCGGGGCGTGCCCGATCGGTTTGTCGAGATCACCCGGCTGGTGGCGATCAGCACTGAGTTCATGGGCCGGCACAAGCCGATCCACGCCAGCGGGCGCTCGGCCGTGCTGTCCGCGTCACCCCAGTTCACAGTGCAGATCGCGCGGGTGCGGACGGACCCCGAGACCGGGTCCTTCCAGTTGACGGGCTTCGCGGCGATCCAGGACGTGGGCAAGGCGATCAACCCTCCCGAGGTGGAAGGACAGATCCACGGCGGGGCGGCGCAAGCGCTCGGGCGCGCTCTGGGCGAGCAGCTCGCCTTCGACGGCGATGGGCAGCTCCGCACAGGCAGCTTCCTCGACTACGAGCTGCCGACCGCCGACCAGCTGCCCGACATCGACGTGCGCCTGATCGAGATCCCTTCCCCAGTGGGCCCGATGGGCGCCAAGGGCGTAGGCGAGCCGCCGGCCATCCCCGGGCCCGCCGCCCTTGCCAACGCGCTGGCTCGGGCCACCGGGACCCGTGTGCGCGAAGTCCCGATCGACCGTTCGGCGCTGGTCAAGGAGCGAACGGGCGCCCGCACCGGGTAGCCCCCGCCCGCCATGCGTTTAGAGTTGTTAAGCGGCTTTAAGCCGCTCCTCGATGTCGTCTGCCGACATCGTCTCCGTCATGGGAGGCTAAGCCCATGAGCATCGCCGACACCGAACGGCCCCTCATCACCTCGATCTCGAGGACTACACCGGCGTCCTCGCTCCGCGCGTACGTGACTCGGACGCTTCCCGATTGCTCGCCGATCGTCGTCAGCAATCGCGCCCCACACGAGCCGCGTCCGGAAGGAGGCTTCAGGCGGGGCGCCGGCGGGGTCATCACCGGCCTGCTCACGCTCGCCGACGCCATGGGCGCTGATTGGGTCGCCGTGGCGCGCACCGACGAGGAGCGGAGCCTGGCCACCCGGCATGCCGGACCGTTGTCTGTGCCGCTCCTGCAGACCACCGGCAACCTTCACTACGTCTCGCCGACGCGCGAGCAGTACGACATGTACTACTCGGTGTTCGCGAACCCCGTGCTGTGGTTCATCCAGCACTACCTCTGGGACCTCGCAAACGAGCCGATCATCGACGAGCGCATCCACCAGGCCTGGCGCGAGGGCTACGTCGAGGTCAACCGCCAGATCGCCGCGCGGGTCGTCGACGTCGCGCGCGCCGCGCCTAAGCGGCCGCTCATCCTGGTGCACGACTACCAGCTGTACCTGGTGCCGCGCCTGGTGAGGCAGGCGCTGCCCTCGGCGATGATCCAGCACTTCGTCCACGTTCCGTGGCCGACGCCGCAGTACTGGAAGGTCCTGCCCAAGCCGATGCGCGACGCGATCCTCGAGGGAATGCTGGGCTGCGACGTGGTCGGATTCCAATCGAGCCTCGACGTCCGCAACTTCTTGCTGACGTGCGAGGAGAACGCCGGCCTGCAGGTCGACGAGCACGAGCGTGCGGTGCTGTTCGGCGGCCGGGTTGTGTACGCGCGTCACTACCCGATCTCAGTCGACGTGCCCGCGACGACGCGGCTGGCGGCCACACAAGGGGTGAGGAGGATCGAGCGCGAGATCGCCACGTGGCGGCCGCCGAAGCTCATCGTCCGCATCGATCGCACCGACCCGTCAAAGAACATCGTGCGCGGCTTCATCGCATTCGACAAGCTGCTCCGATATCACCCCGAGCTGCGCGGCAAGGTGCAGTTCTGGGCGTTCCTGCAGCCGTCCAGACAGGACGTGGCCGTGTACAGCCGCTACCTGCGGCTGATCCGGCAGGCGGTCGGGCGCACCAACAGCGAGTTCGGGAGCGCGGGCTGGATGCCGATCCGCCTGGAGATCGGCGAGAGCGAGCGCAAGGCGATGGCAGCGCTGCGCAACTTCGACGTGCTGCTGGTCAATCCCGTGTATGACGGGCTGAATCTCGTCGTCAAGGAGGGCGCGCTCGTCAACGCGACCAACGGAGTGATAGTCCTCTCGGAGAACGCGGGCGCGCACGAAGAGCTGCACGACCATGTGCTGTCGGTCAACCCGTTCGACGTCGAGGCGACGGCGGCCGCGATGCACATCGGGCTGACGATGAGCGTCGACGAGCGGCGGCGGCTCAACCATGGCGCGCGTGAGGTGGTCCGCACCAACGACATCGCGCGCTGGATCAGCCGCCAGGTGCAAGATCTCCGCGAGCTGGTGGCGACGGGCCGTTCGCCGGTCGGCTAGCTCACCTCTCACCTTGTTGGGAGGACAGCGCCCAGTCCACCAGCATCTGCAGAAACGCGGTCGCCTGGAGCGGGCTGGCGAGCAGGACGTCGCAGCGGTCGAACAGGTCTGGCCGGACCTCGGGCGAGTTGATGCCCACACACATGTGGGGAATGTCGGTCAAGCTCAGGACCTCGAAGGCCGAGCGGTCGTTCTCATCGTCGCCCATGCAGACGGCCCCACCGGGCTCGACCTCGTCGAGCAGCTTTGTCAGCGCCGTCCCCTTGCCGGCAAAACGCGTGTGCACCTCGATCACCTTGCGGCCCTGGGCGCCGTAGAGGCCGGCGTCCTTGATCAGCGGGCGCAGCAGCGCCATCGCCTCCTCTCCCGTGATCTGCGCGTTACGGAGATGAACGGTCGTGCTCGCGGGCTTGATCTCGAGCCACGCGCCGGGTACGGAAGCCAGCAGCTTCGCTGCCTCTGCGTTGAATCGCTCTAGCGCTCGCCTTTCCTCCGGAGTCGGCGGCGCGAGGCCGCTATCGCCTATTCGCCGCACGCCACTCAACGGAACCAGGCGCTCGAGCTCGACGCCAGTGCGGCTGCTGAGGACCACGACCTGCTTCAGCAGGCGCGACAGTCGCCGCAGGGCATCCAGCGCCTCTGGAACCGCAGCCGATCGCGCCGGATCCGGACCGATGTCGGCGAGGGTGCCGTCGAAATCCGTCACGAGCAAGACCTCGTTCGGCGGCACCGTTCCTATCGGCGATCTCCGCCAGACCTCTGCGATCTCATCGAGCTCTGCCCTCACCACCCTATGTATAGAGGACACGCGTCTGTGGCTGTCACGCCCCTCTCCCAATTGCGGGGAACTCCCCCCTAGTGCGCCGGCCTGGCGAAGCCAGCTTCCGACGCCCCCTCTGCTAGCCCTCTCCCCCCAGGGGAGAGGGGGTGTGGCGCTCGATGATGCCAGGCAGCTTCGAGCTCGGCGGCAGCGTTCCGAACGTTCTGCCGCCGTTGGAATCAAGGCGCGAGGCGCAGAAGGCTTCGGCGACCGCGGGATCGCCATGGCGCACGAGCAATGATGCTTGCAGTGCAACCGCCATCGATTCGACAAGGCTCCGCGCCCGGGCCTCTTCGATGTCGCCCGCGGCAAGCACCACTTTCAGGGCCCGTACGGAATCGTCGAGCCGCGGGTCCATGCCGCGCACCTCGTCGAGCTCGTCGAGGAACGCGAGCACCGATGCAGGCTCGCGCTCCATTGCTCGCAACACGTCGAGCGCGTTCACGTTGCCAGAGCCTTCCCAGATGGAGTTGAGCGGCGCCTCGCGATAGAGGCGCGGCATGATCGACTCTTCGACATAGCCGTTGCCGCCGTGGCATTCGAGAGCCTCGGCGACCACGGCGATGGCACGCTTGCACGTCCAGTATTTCGCGACGGCGAGGGCGAGGCGCTTGAAGGCGACCTCGCGCGAGTCTGATGCGCGGTCGAAGGCGCCGGCCAGCCGCATCATGAGCACGGTCGTCGCCTCCGACTCGACGGCAATGTCGGCGAGGACGTTGACCATCAGCGGCTGCTCGCTCAACAGCCGGCCGAACGCGCTGCGGTGAGCTGTGTGGTGCGTTGCCTGCGCGACCGCCTGCCGCATAAGCGACGCCGAACCGATGACGCAGTCGAGGCGCGTGTGATTGACCATTTCGATGATCGTTCGCACCCCGCGTCCCTCTTCGCCGATCATCACCGCCCACGCGCCATCCAGCTCGATCTCGGACGACGCGTTGGACCGGTTGCCGAGCTTGTCCTTCAAACGCTGGATGTGGAACTGGTTGCGCGTGCCGTCGTCGAGCACGCGCGGCAGGAGGAAGCACGACAGACCGCCAGGCGCCTGGGCGAGGACGAGAAACGCGTCGCACATTGGCGCGGAGCAGAACCACTTGTGGCCCGTGAGCAGGTGCTCGCCGCCAGGTCCGCCCGCGCCGACGGGTGTGGCGCGGGTCGTGTTGGCACGCACGTCGGACCCGCCCTGCTTCTCGGTCATCGCCATTCCGAACAGGGCGCCGCGCTTGGTGGCCGGCGGCCGCAGGCCGGGGTCGTAGTCGATCGACGTCATCAGCGGCTCCCACCGCGCCGCCAGCTCGGGTTGGTTGCGAAGGGCGGGAAGGGCCGCGTAGGTCATCGACACCGGGCAGCCGTGACCGCCCTCGACCTGCGACCACACGTAGAAGGCGGCCGCGCGTGCGGCATGGGCGCCGGGCCGGGTTTCCCGCCAGGGAAGCGCGTGGAGGCCGTGGCTGATGGCGACCTCCATCAGCCGATGCCATGCGGGATGGAACTCGACCTCATCGATCCGGTTGCCGAAACGGTCGTGCGTGTGCAGCTGGGGCGGGTTGGAGTTGGCCTGGAACCCCCACGCGATGGCCTCCTCCGTCCCGGCGAGGCGGCCCAGCTCGGAGACCATGTCCTGGGCCCACGAGCCGCCTTCTCGTTCGAGCGCTTCCCGCAAGGGTAGGTCGGCGGCGAACAGGTTGTAGTCGACGAGCGGTGGCGGTTGGTTCGTGGCCGTGGTCAAATCCCTTCTCCCTTGATCGCAGTCCCACTCGTGAGCCTTTGGGAGTCAGGAAGCGCTCTCCTGAGCTTCTGCCTGAGCTGCCAGATGGCCACCAGCAGCGGAAGCAGCCCGATCGCCGCGGTGACGCCAAGGTGCCAGCCCGGCTGGTGCGCAGACCACCAGCCGATCAGGATGCTCGCCGAGATGATGGCGAGGTTCCAGACATGGAACGTGAGGATCGTCGCCAGGATCCAGAACAAACCGGCCACGCTGTAGTGGTTCTTGAACCGCAGCCCGGCGATCAAGATGACCGCAACGCCGGCGAAATATGTGCC
>DASPYG010000007.1:0-2766 GCA_035636885.1 Candidatus Nitrosopolaris sp. | reverse complement strand
GACGGTCTCGACGCCTTCCGCGATCACCTCCAGGCTGAGCGTCCTCGCCAGGTCCACGATCGAGCGCACGATGTCCAGGTCGATGCGGCGGCCCCCGATGCGGTGCACGAAGGAGCGGTCCACCTTGATCCCCTGGAGCGGTAAGCGCGGCAGGTAGCTCAGCGAGGAGTAGCCGGTACCGAAGTCGTCCATGTGCAGCTCGACACCCAGCTTCCGCAGCTTAAGGAGCAAGGCGGCCGACGACTCGACGCTCGCCATGAGTACGCTCTCGCTGATCTCGAAGGCCAGGCAGGAGGGTGCGAGTCCCGCCTCCTGGAGGGCCGTTCGAACTTCGTCCACGATGCCCGGGTGCCCGAGCTGTTTGGCGGAAAGGTTCACGTGGACGCGCAGCGCGGCGGGCGCCGGGAGCGCGTCCTGCCAGCGTCGCGCGTGGCGGCATGCCTCCTGGAGCACCCAGGCGCCGATCGGCAGAATGAGACCGGTCTGCTCCGCCAGTGGCACGAACTCGGCCGGGAGGACCACACCCTGCTCTGGGCGATGCCAGCGCAGCAGCGCCTCGAACGCATGCACGCTGCCGGTCTCGAGCTGCACGATGGGCTGGAACACCAAGCGGAGCTCGTTGCGCTCGAGGGCATTCCGCAGGTCCGCCTCCATGCCGAGCCGGGCTTGGGCCGACTCGCGCAGGGCGACTTCGAACACCTGGAAGCGCGCACGCCCGTGCTGCTTGGCGTGATACATGGCGAGGTCCGCGTCGTGCAGCAGGTCCTGGGGCTGCGTGTAGTGGGACCCGCTGAGGACGACGCCGATGCTCGCGGTCGCGACGATGTCCTGGCCTTCCAGTGCAATCGGCACGGCGAGGGCGTCCTGGATACGCCGCGCGGTGCGCTCCCCGTCGGCCAGTCCGGTGATTTCGTCGAGCAGCAGCGTGAACTCGTCGCCCCCCAGCCGCGCCACCACGTCGCCGGGCCGAACGCAGGTGCGCAGCCGTCCCGCGATCTCCGTCAGGAGCCGGTCCCCGGCCGCGTGGCCGAGGCGGTCGTTCACCGCCTTGAAGCCGTCCACGTCGAGGAACAGGACGGCGAAGCGGTAGTCGCGATCGCGCCGCAGCCGCGCCAGCGCCTGGGACACCCGCTCCACGAAGTACGCGCGATTCGGCAAGTCGGTGAGCGCGTCGTGCAGCGCCTCGTGCAGGAGCTGATGCTCGGCCCGTTTGCGCGCCGTGATGTCGCGAGCGATCGTGGTGGCGCCGATGGGGCGGCCATGGGAGTCGAGTATTGGCGAGATGGTAATCGACACTTCCACGGATGTGCCATCCTTGCGCACTCGTGTCGTGTCGTAGTGCTCGATGTGCTCCCCGCGCCGCAGGCGCTCGAGGATCCCGGCGAGCTCATCGACGCGGTCCGCGGGAGCGAGCACGGCGATCGGCTTGCCGATCACCTCGTCGGCGGCATATCCGTAGAGGCGGGTCGCCGCCGGGTTCCAGCTGGTGATGATTCCCTCCAACGTCTTGCCGATGACGGCGTCGTCGGCCGACTCCACCATCGCCTTGAACTGCGCCAGCGCCTGTTCGGCCTGGACACGGTCCGTGATGTCCCGCGTGACACACCGGGCATGAATGAACTGCTCACCTTCGAACAGCGCGTTCGCGCTAAGGAGGCCGTGGCGGATCGAGCCGTCGCGGTGGCGCATCCGGATCTCGATGTTGCGGAGCGTCTCGCCGCCCGCCAGGCGCCGCGCGCTGTCAACCGCGACCTCCGGATTGACGTAGAACTGCGCGATATTCCGGCCCAGGTATTCATCGGGCTGGTAGCCCAGCAGGTCGAGCTCGGAGCGGTTGGCCCGGAGGATCGTGCCGTCCGGCGCCGTCCAACGAATGCCGACCGGCGCGCTCTCGAAGAACTCCTCCAGCTCGGCTTGGCTGCGATGCGCCTGCGCCAGCGCCTGCTCGCGATCGCTCACGTCCACCGCGAGGCCCACCACGCCTACGATCGCGCCCCCCTCGTCCCGCAACGGCTCCACATGCGCATCGTAGCACCCGGAGAGGAGCCGGATCTGATAGGAAACCGAATCGCCGGCGAGCGCCCGCCGGTGCGCGGCCACCGACTCGGAGCTCACCTTGTGTTGGGACTGCTGCTCGAGGAGCGACACGCCGGCGATGCGTTCAGGCAAGATCTGTTGCGATTTGAGGCCGGCGCCCGCCCGTGAGATGACGTGCAACTCGGCGTCAGTGGTCCAGAGAATCGCGGGGACCTGATCGAGGATCAGGGCGAGGCGCGCCACGCTCTCGACATCGCGGGACTGCGGCTCGTCGATCAAGCCGATGCATACGCCCGCCAACTCGAGCGTCAGACGTTCCCGGCCGCGCCGCTCGACGCCGGTGGGGGGCGGCCGCGGCGCGTCACGTCGGACCGGCGCGATGCACCAGCGCCGCCCCTGGAGGCGGCTCGCCACCCAGCGGCTGGGCGCGCGGTCCGGTAACACGCGCAGCTCGCGCAGCGTGGGCTCGAGGTCGTCGGCGACGACGGGGGCGATGCCCTTCGCGTCGCTCGCGGCCAGGAGCCGCAGCTGACCGCGCGGGTCGGCCTCCCACACGCCCACCCCCGGGCGCTGGAGGGCGATGTCCGCCCTCCGGAGCACCTCCTGCCACCGCTGCTCGACCGCACTCGGAAGCGGGCGACTCATGGATTCACCTTCTGATGCGTTCGCGAGCGTGGTCCCAAAAAAACGTGGTCGCAAAACAACGTAGGTATTTGGCATCCAGCGTGC
>DASPYG010000006.1:0-57477 GCA_035636885.1 Candidatus Nitrosopolaris sp. | reverse complement strand
CGCCGGCTCGATCCGGTTGACCGCGAGAGCCTCGAGACGGCTACGGCTGCGGCCAACGATGCCGTCACTGTGCTGCGCGATCTTTCGCAGGGCGCGACGCCCCGGGTCACCTTTGCGACCGAACCTGTCGATCTCAATGAGCTCGTGACCCGCGCTGTCGGCATGGCGCGGCCCCGTGCCCGCACGAAGGAGGTCCAGCTGGCGGTGCGCGAGACTCCGGACCCGGTTGGCGTGCGCGCCGACCCGCTTCTCATGCGGGAAGTGATCACCAACCTGCTGAACAACGCTATTGATGCGGTCGGCCAGGGCGGCCGAGTCGACGCGACCACCGGCAGGCGAAGTAGTGGATCGCCCTACTTCACCATCGCCGACAACGGGCCCGGCGTTTCGGACGACCTGCGCCACCATTTATTCGAGCCGCACTTCACGACCAAGGAGGGCGGCACTGGACTAGGCCTCTTCATGTCCTATGGCATCGTGCGCGAGCACCAGGGCCAACTTCTGTTCGAGGGAAACCGACGCGGGGCTGTGTTCACCGTCGTTCTTCCCGCATACAACGGCTGATCGCAGCCTTCTACGTCAGCGGCATCCACGGGTCTAGCGACGGTTGACGATGCATGCCTAGAAGGAGTGACACCTCCCCGCAGTGAAATGCGTCATGCATCACTAGGCGCGTCAGAACCGAATGACGTGTATGCCGCTGAATCGTGCCGGCGCGGTCACGCGTGAACGTCTCGCCGAGCATTTCCGGCGTCCAACGCTTCAGGCACGACTCGACGACCAGCCAGGAGCTTGCGACCGCAAACATGAGCTCGTCCGTACCGCGAGGGACATCCAGGTGATCCTCCCAACCGTCGCCGTCGAGTGGATCTGGAAACGGCGTCGCATCGGCGCCAGCCTCCTTGAAGACACCGCACAGCCAATAGACACGGGCACCCGCCATGTGGCTCACCAGCGCCCAGACCGGCCACCCATCGGGTGACGCCCTCAGCTGAAGCTCTTCTGACGTGAGGTGTGGCAGCCGGCGGGTCAGGTGAGCCTGGACCTTCTGCCAGCCCTCGTACATCGGCGCCACGCTCATGCCAGGGAAAAGCCTAGCCTCACTCCGGCGGGAGCCTCAAGGGAAGCTGGACGAATTGGATCGAGCTAGGGACCGATCCGGCGGCTTCCAGCGTTTCTAGTCCCGTGACGTGGTAACTACCCGCCACCCCTCTCCCCCACAAGGGGAGAGGGCTGGGTAGTTGTGCGTCGCGGAGATGCTGACGCTGCCGATGGGCTGGCATCGCCCTTATGTCATCCGGCGGGTGATGGCCGCGGCCAGCTCCTCCAGCTCGACCGGTTTGACCAGATAGTCGCTGGCACCAAGGGCCGCAGCCAGCGCCCGCGACGCTGGGTCGGTGGCGCCTGTGACGACGATCGGGCGCGTGGCGTGCACCTGCTGATAGGCCGGGCCGTCGAGAGCGTCGACAAGGCTGAGATCGAAAACCAGAACCTCTCCAGCTCGCATCGCGCGCAGGGCAACAGCCGAGTCCGCGTCGAAACCCATGCGGCGCAGGCCGCGAGCGGTGATGTCGGCCAGTCGCGCGTCGTCATCGACCACCAGCACGGCGCCGCGAAGATGGCTCGCATCTTCCACCTCGCCGAGAAAGGACAGCGCTTCGCGAACGTCCTCGAGAAGCCGCTCCGGCGAGGGCCCGACACCGTCCGCCAACGCGAGCTCGATCTCCGCTTTCAGTCGGGCCAAAGTGGATCGGAGGCGGTGGAGCGCCGCCGCCAGCTCAGGCTTGGGTGACGAACCGATACCCGATGCCACGTACGGTCTCGATCCAACCGGCTTCCTTCAGTGCGCGGCGTAGCTCGTACGCGGCTTGCTCGACGCTGTGCTCGAAACCTTTGTAGCTGTTGCCCCATACACGTTCGAGCAGCTCTGCGCGGGTGACCACCTCGCCCTCGTGCGCCGCAAGCATCTCCAGCATGAGCAGCGGCCGGCGTTCAAGCTTCAGCGGCTTCGACTCCAGAAACGCCTGTCCCTTCGCCGTGTCGATGCGCAGCCGACCTCGCACGATGACCCGTTCCGTCGACGCGCGTTCCCGCAGCGCCCCACGAACGCGCGCAAGCAGCACCTGGCGGTCCGTTCCTTTGGCGATGTAATCAGTCGCGCCGCGCTCGATGCCCAGCACCTGGTCGCCTGGCGAATGGCGCGCCCCGGTGAAGATGATCACCGGAAACGCCACGCGGTCTGCGCCCGATCGCAGCACGTCGAGCACCTCTGGCGCCTGCATGTCGGGCATCTCGTAGTCGAGCAGCATGAGGTCGGGCGCGTTCACGAGCGCGCGTGCCAGCGCTTCTGTTCCGCTGCCGGCCACCTCGACCGTATAGCCGGCGCGGCGCAGCACCTCGGCGGTCAGCTCCGCCATGCGAGGCTCGTCGTCCACGACAAGCAGTTTCGCGGTCACCCGCCCATCCCCGCAGCCATTATCGATAGTTCAGGGTTTCTTGAGGAAGTGCTGAACCCCAGGTGAGGCGCGATCCTCTGTGGGTCCACAGACTCTCGGCATGGGCCAGCTCCAGGACCTCCAAGAAGCCAGGCGGCGACTGGGACTGGCCCTAGACGCCCTCTGCCACGACCGCTGGGTGCTCGGATACCTGCGCGGGGGATCGCTGCAGCCGATCGCGGCTTCTGAAATCTCGCCGCGCTTTCTGCATGGGCGCCCGCTCGCGCCGCTTTCGCGCCGAGCGCTATACGAGAAGAGGCCGGTGGTCGTGAACTCGGTGATCGAGAACCCGAATCCCTCGAGCGGCTACGACTGGGAGCTCGACTGGCCCGCCGTCCTCTACGCTCCGGTTGGCGACCTTGGCCAGCGGCCGATCGGACTGCTCACGATCGGATGCCGCCGCGACCACTGGTACACCGACGCGGACGTTCATTACGCGGGCAGCCTCGGCGTGACGCTCGCCCCGATGGTGGCCGCGCTGCGCCGCCCGCTCGGCCGGCTGAACGAGACCGAGCACGAGGTCGCGCAACTGCTCAGCAACGGCCTGTCCGAGTCCGAGATCGCGAGGGCGATCAAGGTTTCAGAGCGGCGCGCAAGGGTGCTCGTCGACAAGGTGACGCGCAAGCTCCGAATAGTCAGCATCGAGGCCGGGTTGTCGTTTCCGGAGGTGCCTGTGAGGTCCCGGGAGCTGCGGCTGTGACCTGTTAGGAGTCGCAGCTCCTAGGTCGGGCCGAACAGAAACACCGTGGTACCCCGCCCTTCGGTGCTGACGACCTCGAGCCGGCCGCCGATACCAGCCGCCCGCTCCCTCATGCCCACCAGCCCGTAACCGCCCGACGGGTTCGATGTGAAACCACGACCCTCGTCGGCGACCTCGATCATGAATGGGCGCGCCGCGAAAGCCATCTTCACGCGGCAGATCGATGAGCCAGAGTGGCGCCTGACGTTCGTGAGCGCCTCGCGTACGACCTGGTAGACGACTTCGCGCTGCTGCGGCGGGAGCATGTCCTCGCTCCCGTTGCTCGAGATCTCGACCCGGATCGAGTACAGGCGCGCGAACTCCTCGGCCTGCATACGCAGGTCGCCCATCAGGCCTTCGGGTCCAATCGGTCGCGGGCGCAGCTCGGCCAGGGTTTCACGCACCTGCTTGAGCATCCGCTCGAGGATGCCGAACACGTTGCTCAAGAGTTCGTCGGAGCCGCCCGCCTTGCCGAACTTTGGATGGGCCTCCATGTACGTCTTGAAAAGGGAGATAGCCGCCGCGAGATCTGTGGCGATGCCGTCATGCAGCTCGCGCGCGATGCGAGACCGCTCGCGGTCGACCGCCTCCTCCGCTGCCTGCTTGGCGGCGGAGCGGGCCATCGAAGCCGGAGACTCGGACGCTGTGCTCGGCGCTTCCTTCACATCCTTCACCTCACTCACCTCGTCGTCATCCGCCTCCGGTACGAACCTAGCAAAGCGAGGACCAGCGGGTGGCGCAGCCAGCGCAGGGCCCGCCGGTAAGGGCGCCACAGTCGCTTCGTCTCCTCGATGGCGAGCTTGAGGCGTTCCAGGTCAGCCTGAGCCTCGGACCGCTCGCTTTCAATGGAGGCGGTGAGCGCGCGCATGCGCCGGCTCACCGCCACGCCCCAGACGGCGACGAGCACCATCTCGATAGCGATGGCGACCGCGCCCGCCACGAGCAGCCACATGCCGATCGTGCCGAGCAACGCGATCGTCGCATCGGTCACTCCTTGCTGTCGCCCTCTTCGATCGCCGCCACCGGCGCGATGGCGACCACCTGGTCGTCGGGAGGCACACGCATGACGATCACGCCCTGCGTCTGCCGGCCGATCCGCGAGATGGCTCCGACCTGCGTGCGCAGGACCATACCGCTCGCGCTGATGATCAGCACCTCCTCCTCGGGATCGCTGACCACTCGCATCGCGGCCAGCTTACCGACCCGGTCGGTCACCTTGAGAGTGAACACGCCCTGGCCGGCGCGGTGGTGCATGGGGTACTCCGCGACCGGCGTGCGCTTGCCGTAACCGCGCTCAGTGACGACGAGAAGATCACCGTCGGGCGTTGCCGTCGCGGCGCCGACGACGGTATCGCCCTTGCCCAGCTTGATGCCGATCACGCCTTGCGTGTCGCGACCCATCGCGCGGACTTCCTTTTCGCTGAATCGAATCGCCTTGCCGAGCGCGGTGGCGATGAGGATCTCATCGGAGCCAGTGGTGGGCGTCACCCAGTTGAGCTCGTCGGCCTCCTGCAGGTTGATGGCGATGAGGCCGTTGCGGCGCACGTTCGCGTACTCGGCGAGCGCCGTCTTCTTTATATATCCGTTCCGGGTCGTCATCAGCATGTAGTGCGCCTCGGTCTCCGACTCCGGGCGAACGAAGACGGCGCTGATGCGCTCGTTGGGCCCGATATCGATGAGGTTGTTGACCGACACGCCCTTCGCCTGCCGCTCGCGCTCAGGCACTTCGTGCACACGCAGCTGAAACACGCGTCCGCTCTGTGTGAAGAACAGCATCGACGCGTGGGTGTGCGTGATGAGCAGGTGCTCCGCGTAATCCTCCTCACGGGTGCCGCTGGGCGCTTCGCTACCTGCGGTCGGACGCGCACCCTGCAAGCCCACGCCACCGCGCTTCTGGGCGCGGAAGACGCGCAGCGGCTGGCGCTTCACGTAACCCCGGTGGGTGAGGGTCACCACGACCTCTTCCTTCGGGACGAGGTCCTCGGCAGACAGCTCGTTCGGCTCCTGGTCAGTGATCTCGGTGCGGCGGTCGTCGCCGTACTTCTTGACGACATCGTCCATCTCTTCCTTGATGAGCATGCGAACCTTCTGGTCGCTGGCGAGGATGCTCTCGAGGTAGGCGATGGTCTTGATGACCTGCTCGTACTCCTCGTCGATCTTGCCGCGCTCGAGCTTGGTGAGGCGGCCGAGGGTGAGGGCGAGCACTGCCCTCGCCTGCCGCTCGGACAGCCCGAACCTGCTTTGCAGCTGGGTCGCGGCGACCTCGGTGTCGCTCGCGGCGCGAATGGTCTTGATCACCTCGTCCAGGTGGTCGAGGCTGATCTTGAGACCCTCGAGGATGTGGGCGCGCTCCTGGGCTTTTTCGAGGTCGAAACGAGTGCGGCGCAGGATGACGTCGCGCCGGTGGTCGATGAAGAGCTGCAGGGCCTGCTTCAGGCTCAGCACGACCGGGCGACCCTCGACGATGGCGAGCATGATCACGCCGAATGTCTGCTGCAGGGCGGTGTGCTTGTACAGGTTGTTGAGCACAGAGAAGACCTGGGCCTCGCGCTTGAGCTCGATGACCATGCGCATGCCCTGGCGGTCGGATTCGTCGCGCAGGTCCGCGATCCCCTCGAGCTTTCGCTCCGAGACGAGCTCGGCGATCTTGGCCACCAGCGCCGCCTTGTTCACGGCGTAGGGAAGCTCGTCGATGATGATCCGCTCGCGTCCGTTGGGCGCCTGCTCGAAGGTGTGGCGGGCACGGACGATGATGCGGCCGTGGCCGGTCGAATACGCGGCCTTGATCCCGGCCGTGCCCATGATCAGGCCGCCGGTGGGGAAGTCTGGACCCTTGATGAACGCGAGGAGATCTTCGCCGGTGGCTTCCGGGTTGTCGACCAGGTGCTTGATGCCGCCCGCGATCTCGCGCAGGTTGTGCGGAGGAATGTTGGTGGTCATGCCGACCGCGATGCCGGTCGCGCCGTTCACGAGCAGGTTCGGTAGGCGCGACGGCAGCACCGCCGGCTCCTCCTCAGACCCGTCGTAGTTGGGGACCATGTCCACGGTCTGCTTCTCGATGTCCGCCATGAGCTCGGCGGTGATGGCGGAAAGCCTCGCCTCCGTGTAGCGCATGGCCGCCGGCGGATCGCCGTCGACGCTGCCGAAGTTGCCCTGGCCGTCGATGAGCGGATAGCGAAGCGAGAATGGCTGCGCCATCCTTACGAGCGCGTCATAGACCGCGTCATTGCTGTGCGGGTGATACAGCTTCAGCACGTCGCCCACGAATGCAGCGCACTTGCGGTGGCGGCTTCCGGACGTGGCCCCAGCGCGATGCATTGCGTAGAGGATCCGGCGCTGCACCGGCTTCAAACCGTCACGCACCTCGGGCAGCGCCCGCGAGATGATGACGGACATCGCGTACTCCATGTAGGAGGTCTGCATCTCCTCCTGGAGACTTCGCATCAGAACCGTTCCGCCGCCGAGTTCGTCAGTCAAGGTATTCCTCGTACTTCTTCAGGACGACGACGGCGTTGTGCCCGCCGAACCCAAAGCCGTTGGAGATGGCGATATGCACATCCTTGCGGCGGGCGGTGTTGGGCACGTAGTCGAGGTCGCATTGTGGATCCGGGTTCTCGTAATTGATGGTCGGGTGGATGAGGCCGCGGTTGATGGTCAAAAGTGTCGCGATCGCCTCGACCGCGCCGGCAGCGCCGAGTAGGTGGCCGATCATCGACTTGGTGCTGCTGATGGCCACCCTGTAGGCGTCCTCGCCCAGCGCGAGCTTCAGCGCCTTCGTCTCACCGGCGTCGTTCAACTGCGTCGAGGTGCCGTGGGCGTTGACGTAGTCGACGTCCTTGGGCCCAACACCTGCGTCGCGCAGCGCAAGCTTGATGGCCTGGGCCGGCGCCTCGCCAGTCTCGTCGGGCGCCACCTGGTGAAACGCGTCGCATGTGAGCGCGAAGCCCAGCACTTCGCCGTAGATGCGGGCTCCGCGGTTGATCGCATGCTCCAGCGACTCGAGCACCAAAGTGCCGGCGCCCTCCCCGGGCACGAACCCGTCGCGATCGCGATCGAACGGGCGGCTTGCTTTCTCCGGGGCGTCGTTGCGTGTCGAGAGGGCGCGGATGGCGTTGAACGACGAGATGCCGACCTCGCACAGCGAAGCCTCGCTGCCGCCGGCGAGCATCACGTCGGCGTCGCCGTGCTGGATGATCCTGCTCGCGTCACCAAGCGTGTGCGTCGAAGCAGCGCAGGCCGTGGTCACGGTGGTGTTCGGGCCGCGAAGGTGGAAGGCCATGGCGACCGATGCCGCCGCCATGTTGGGGATGATCATCGGCGCGTACAGCGGGTTGAGCCGGCCCTTGGTCGCATAAGAGATGGCGCCACCTGTCATCTCGATGAAGCCCCCGATCCCGGTCCCCATGTCGACGCCGACCCGGAAGTCGTCCTCTTTGGAGAGGTCGATGCCTGAATCGGCCAGCGCCATCCCCGACGCCGCCACGGCCATCTGCGAGAACCGCGCCATGCGCTGGGCGGCCTTGCGATCCATGTACTGCGTGGGGTCGAACGAGGGCACCTCGCAGGCAAATTTGGTCGCCAGCTTGTCCGTCGAGTACGACCCATCGACCATCCGGGCCCCGCTGCGCCCTTCGATCAATCCGTCCCAGTACTCCTCGAGAGTCTTGCCGAGTGGGTTCACCGTCCCCATCCCAGTCACGACGACGCGCGCGCGCCCGTTCTTTTTCACTTCCCCACCTCAGCCCGAATCTTACCCACGAGTTGATTCTCAACCGCTTCCTTGGTCACCCGGATGGCGTTCTTGATCGCCCTTGCATCAGAGCGCCCGTGGGCTACGACGGCGACGCCATCGATGCCCAGCAGGGGCGCGCCGCCGAACTCTCTCCAGTCGATCCCGCTCCGCAGCCGCTGCACTCCATCACGGATGAGTGCGCCGCCAAGCTTGCCGCTCAGCGTGCGCGGGATTTCCTCGCGCATGCTCCTGAAGAGAAACTCAGCGGTCGCCTCGGCCATCTTGATCGCGATGTTGCCCACGAATCCGTCCGCCACGACCACGTCAGCCTTGCCCGCATAGAGGTCCTTGGGCTCGACGTTGCCCACGAATCCGGGCATAGAACCTTTCAACCGTCGCGCCGTTTCCTTGACCAGCTCGTCGCCCTTGCCTTCTTCTTCGCCATTGCTCAAGAGGGCGACGCGAGGGTCGGTGCGCCCCATCATCTCGCGCGCGTAAACGGCGCCCATCGCCGCGTACTGGACCATGAACTCGGGCCGCGAATCGACGTTGGCGCCGACATCGAGAAAGTAGGCGAAGCCGGCCTTGACCGGGATGATCGAACCCAGCGCGGGCCGCTCCACGCCCTTGATACGGCCCTGGATGAAGAGCGCAGCCGCCATGATCGCGCCGGAGTTGCCCGCCGAAATCCATCCGTCCGCCTTGCCTTCTTTGCAAAGGCGCGCGCAGACCGCCATCGACGAGTCAGGCTTCGAACGCACCGCCTGCGCGGGGTGGTCGTCCATCGCGATGACCTGCGTCGACGGGACCAGACGAAGGCGGGGATGGCGGTCGAGCATCGGCTGCACAACCGCGGGCGAACCCACGACGGAAATCTCGATTCCGTATTCGGCGGCAGCGTCCGAAGCGCCCTGCAGCACTTGAGCGGGCGCGTGGTCGCCGCCCATGGCGTCGACTGCTATTCGCACTGCGCGGGCCCTAGATGTCGAGGTTGCGGACGCTCTTGGCGTGCGCCTGAATGAACTTCTTGCGCGGCTCTACGTCCGGGCCCATCAGCTTTTCGAAAACTTCGTTGACGGCGGCCGCGTCCTCGACGTGGACTCGCAGCAGCACGCGCGTCTGCGGATTCATCGTCGTGTCCCAGAGCTCGTCGGCGTTCATCTCGCCTAGACCCTTCATGCGCGCGGCCTCCGCGTTCTTGCCGAGCTGGCGCATCGCCTTGTCACGCTCGGCCTCTGAGTGGCACCAGACGACCTGCTTGCCCTTCGACACCTTGAACAGCGGCGGCTGCGCCATGTAGAGGTAGCCCTTCTCGATGATGTCCGGGAAGTAGCGGAAGAAAAAAGTGAGCAGCAGAGTACGGATGTGGCTGCCATCCACGTCGGCATCCGTCATGGTCACGATCTTGTGGTAGCGCAACTTTTCAATGTTGAAGTTGTCGCCCACGCCGGCGCCCATCGCGGTGATGAGGTTGCGAATCTCCTCGAAGGTCAGGACCTTGTCAAGGCGTGCCTTCTCGACGTTGAGAATCTTGCCGCGGAGCGGAAGGATCGCCTGCGTGCGGCGGTCGCGGCCGCCCTTGGCGGTGCCGCCGGCCGAGTCACCCTCCACGATGTAGAGCTCGCACAGCGCGGGATCGCGCTCGGAGCAGTCCGCGAGCTTGCCCGGCAGGGTGCTCGACTCGAGGAGGCTCTTGCGCTGCACGAGGTCCCGCGCCTTGCGAGCGGCCTCGCGCGCGCGCGCGGCTGTGAGCGACTTCTCGACGATGCGGCGGCCTTCAGAAGGGTTTTCCTCGAGGTATTGGGTCAAGCCTTCTGTAAGAGCGGTCGACACGTGGCCCTGGACCTCGGCGTTGCCGAGCTTGCCCTTGGTCTGGCCTTCGAACTGCGGCTCGAGCACCTTGACGCTGACGACGGCGGTGAGGCCTTCGCGCACGTCGTCGCCCGTGAGATTGGGATCGGACTCCTTGAGGATGCCCGCCTTGCGCGCGTAGCGGTTGAGCACGTTGGTCAGCGCCGAGCGAAAGCCGGTGAGGTGGCTGCCGCCTTCGATGGTGTGGATGGTGTTGGCAAAGGCCAGGACGTTCTCGACAAACGTGTCGTTGTACTGCAGCGCGATCTCGACCTGCGTGCCCTCTACCTCGCGGTCGACATAGAACGGCGTCGGGTTGACGACCGCCTTGTCGCGGTTGAGCGCGCGGACGAACGAGACGATGCCGCCCTCGAAATAAAAGGTGTTCGTGAACCCGAGGTTCTCGTCAGCCAGCGCGATCTGCAGCCGCTTGTTGAGATACGCCATCTCGCGCAGCCGGTGCTGGATGACCTCGCGGTCGAACTTGGTGTCGGGGAAGATCTGCGGGTCGGGCCAGAACCGGACCGTGGTGCCGGTGTGGTCGGTCTTGCCGACCACCTTGACGCCGCCTTTGGGCACGCCCCTTGCGAACTCCTGGTGGTGGATCTTGCCGTTGCGGTGGACCCACACCTGCAGCCGCTCGCTCAGGAAGTTGACTGCCGACACGCCGACCCCGTGCAGGCCGGAGGAGACCTTGTAGCCGCCCCCGCCGAACTTGCCGCCGGCGTTCAGCCGGGTGAGAACCAGCTCGAGGGCGGAAAGGCCTTCCTTCTTGTGGATGTCGACCGGGATCCCTCGGCCGTCGTCCTCGACCTGCACGCTGCCGTCCGCGAAGAGTGTCACCACGATCCGCTGGGCGTAGCCGGCCAGGGCCTCGTCGACGGCGTTGTCGACCACCTCGTAGACGAGGTGGTGGAGGCCGGTCGTCGTCGTCGACCCGATGTACATGCTCGGGCGCCGTCGGACATGCTCCCGGCCCTCGAGGACCTGGATCTGCTCGGCGGTATACGCCACGTCGGCGCCTAAGGGCTGGGGCCTACGACTACGCGCGGCAAGCGGCTTTTCGGCATTGCTCACCGGTATTCAAGCCCTCCCAGCCCGGAGAAGTCTTGGGGATCAACTGGGCAGAGTTTCAGAACACTAATTTTACCCGATTTCGAGTTCAAAATGGCCCGCCGGAAGGCCCTTAACAGCGGCTACTTTGCAGGCGGTTTCCAACGCAGGATCGGGTCTTCCGCCTGGCCCTGCAGATAGGCGTTGATCTTCCTCGCCGTGGCCACCTCATCCAGGCGCCCGACGGGCAGGCTATGGGGCTCGTGGTGGAGCTTCTCCGGGTCCTCTTTGGCCTGTTGGACGATCTCTGCGATCGCGGCCGCGAAGGCGTCCAGAGTGGGCTTGCTCTCGGTCTCGGTCGGCTCGACCATGATCGCCTCGGGGACGACCAGTGGGAAGTAGATCGTGGGGGCGTAGAAATCGCGCTCCAGAAGGCCCTTGGCCACGTCGAGGGCCTTGATCCCGTCGGGGGCGAGGTTGTGGGCGCTGGCCACGAACTCGTGCATGCAGGGGCCCTCGTGGGGGACGTCGAGGAGGCCCTCGACCCGCTTGCGCAGGTAGTTGGCGGAAAGGACGGCGTCGAGCGAGGCCTGGGTGAGGCCGTCGCCGCCCATGGCGACGATGTACGTGTAGGCACGCACGAGCATCCCGAAGTTGCCGTAGAAGCTGCGCACCCGGCCGATCGACTGCGGACGCTTGAAATCGAGCTTGAGACGGCCGTTGAGGCGCTCCACGGTCGGGGTGGGCAGGAATGGCACCAGCTCGGCCTTGACCCCTACCGGTCCGGCGCCGGGGCCGCCACCGCCGTGTGGCGTGGTGAACGTCTTGTGGAGGTTCATGTGTACGGCGTCGAAGCCCATGTCGCCGGGCCGGCAGACCCCCATGAAGGCGTTCAGATTGGCGCCGTCGTAGTACAGCTTCGCCCCGGTATTGTGCACCAGCTCCGCTATATCCAGTATGTCCCTCTCGAACAGTCCCAAGGTGTTTGGATTCGTGAGCATTAGCGCGGCGACCCGGCTCGACAGCTTGGCCTCCAGGTCGGGCAGGCTGATGCGGCCGTCAGGCGCCGATGCGACCTCGACGACCTGGAAGCCGCTGAGCGCGGCGCTGGCCGGGTTGGTGCCGTGGGCGGAGTCCGGCACGAGGACCTCGGTGCGAGCCTCGCCCCGGGAGCGGTGGTAGGCCTGGATCATGCGCAGCGCCGTCCATTCCCCATGGGCCCCGGCAGCCGGTTGCAGCGTGACGCGGTCGACCCCCGCCACCGCGCAGAGCGCCTGCTCGAGGCGCCACATGAGCTCGAGGGCCCCCTGTACGGTGTCCTCGTCCTGGTACGGGTGCAGCGCTGTGAAACCCGGCAGGGCGGCCGCCGCCTCGTTGGCGACGGGGTTGTACTTCATGGTGCAGCTGCCCAGGGGGTAGAACTGCTCGCTTATCGAGTAGTTCATCGAAGCCAGCTTGCTGTAGTGGCGCAGGACCTCTGGCTCGCTCAGGGTGGGGAGCGTCGGCGGTTCCGAGCGCAGGAGGTTGCGCGGAAGCACTTCCGAGGGGCCGGGGGCGCTGACGTCCGCCTCGGGCAGGCGGGGTGCGTGGGCGTTCGGCCGGCTCTTCTCGAAGCTGAGCAGCTCGGTCACGTGCTGATCGCCTCGACGAGCTCGTCGATCGCGCGGGGGTCGTTGACCTCTGTGCACGTGAAGGTGAGCACGCCCTTGAGCTCGCGATACCAGCGGCCCATGTCCAGGCCGCCGAGGATGCCCGTGCGCGCGAGCTTTCGATTCACGACGGCGGTCTTCGGGACCCGGATCGGGAATTCGTTGAGGAACTGCCGCTCCGCGAAGATCGGCTCCCAGCCCGGCAGCGCAGCCAACCTTTCCTGCAGGGCGTGGGCGCGCTTGAAGCTGACCTCGGCCACGTGACGCATGCCGGCTGCGCCCATGTAGGTCATGTAGACGCTCGCCGCCAGCGCGCAGAGCGAGTGATTCGTGCAGATGTTGGAGGTGGCCTTCTCACGGCGGATGTGCTGCTCGCGCGCGGTCAGGGTGAGAACGAACCCTCGGCGTCCCTCGGCGTCATGCGAAGTCCCGATCAGCCGGCCGGGCAGCCTGCGCACGAGCTCCTTCCGGCACGCCATGAAGCCGACGTGGGGACCGCCGTAGCTGGGGGTCAGGCCCAGCTGCTGGCCCTCACCGACCGCGATGTCGGCGCCGTATTGGCCGGGAGGCGCGAGGAGCGCAAGGCTGATCGGATCGACGCATGCGATGGCAAGCGCTCCGACCTCGTGGGCGCGCCGCACCAGGTCGGGCGCGTCGACCAGGAGGCCAAGGAAATCAGGCTGCTGAAAGATCACGGCGGCGGTCTTGGCGTTTGGCTCGGCGCCCTTCTTGACCTTGATGCCACGGCCGTCGCCAAACGCGCGCAGAACGTCGACGTATTCCGGGTGCACATATCCGGCGACGAGGACTTCCTTACGCCCGGTGTGAACAGAGGCCATCATCGCCGCCTCCGCCACCGCGGTCGCCCCGTCGTACAGGGATGCGTTGGCGACGTCGAGCGCGGTGAGCTCGGCGATCAGCGTCTGAAACTCGTAGATCGCCTGCAGGGTGCCCTGGCTCGCCTCCGGCTGGTACGGCGTGTAGGCCGTATAGAACTCAGGCTTCGAGGTCACCGCCGCCACCGCGGCCGGTATGAATCGGCGATAGACCCCGCCGCCGCGAAACGTCAGGCGGTCGGGAAACACCCGGTTGCGCGATGCCAGCGACGTGACCTGGGCGATCGTCTCGAACTCAGAAAGGCCGTCGGTCAGCTCGAGGCGCGGTATACGAAGAGACTTCGGTATGTCGACCAGGAGGCCTTCCATCGAGTCAACGCCGATCGCCGCCAGCATTTCGGCGCGCTCTTCTGGTGAATGGACGAGGTAGGGCAACTAGGCGCCGGTCTCCGTGAACTTCTTATACGCGGCTTCGTCCATCGGGTCCTTGGGCAGCTCGCCGGTCAGCTCCAGCTTGAGAATCCAACCGTCGCCGTAAGGGTCGGAGTTGATCAGCTCAGGCTTGCCGGCCAGCTTGTCGTTGACCGCCGCCACGCGACCTGAGACCGGCGCGTAAAGGTCGGAGGCCGCTTTGATGGACTCGACCACGCCAAAGCTTTCGCCCGCTTCCAGCTTGCGGCCTGGGTTAGGCAGCTCGAGGAAGACGACATCGCCGAGCTGGGACTGCGCAAAGTCGGTGATCCCGACCGTCACCGTCTTGCCATCGACAACGAGCCATTCGTGGGTCTTGGTGTACAGCCGGCCCGCCATGCCCTTCCTCCCTCTTCGTGAACCCTGCCGCTGGCTCGGCTCAAGACTTCGCGGGGGCGGTGGCGGCCGATCGCGCCGAACCCCGGTAGAAGGGGAGCTGGACGACTTCCGCCGCAGCCTCGCGGCCGCGAACATCGACCGCAGCCGTTTCCCCGACTCGCAATGATGCGACTTCCACCATCGCGAGCGCGATAGGGTACCCGAGGAAGAAGGAGTGCGTGCCGCTCGTCACGGTGCCGATTCGCCGCCCGTCCTTGAGGACTGCCGCCCCGTGCCGGGCGATGTCCCCCGCTGCGGTCTTCAGACCGACCAGGGTGCGCTTGGGACCGTCTCGCTTCACCGACGCCAAGGCGTCGCGGCCGATGAAGGTCCCTTTGTCGAGGCGCACCGTCCAGCCGAGGCCTGCTTCGTACGGGTTGACGTTCTCGTCCATGTCGTTGCCGTAGAGGCGAAGGGCGGCCTCGAGCCGGGTGGCGTCCCGAGCGCCGAGTCCGGCCGGCAGCGCCCCTTGGTTCGCGGCATGCTCGAGAATCGCGTCCCAAACCTGCACCACGTGTTCGGCCGAAACGAAGATCTCGAAACCGTCCTCGCCCGTGTAGCCCGTGCGGGAGACAAGCGCGCTCGCGCCCGCCACCTTCGCGGGGCGAAAACCGAAGTACGGCAGATCGTCGAGTCCGGTGGCCGGCATCAGCGACTCAGCGTCCGGGCCCTGGAAAGCGACCAGCGACTGCTCGAAGGTGCGGTCTTCGATGTCGACTCCCCGCGGCGCGTGGCCGCGCATCCATTCGAGGTCGCGTTCGCGATTGGCGGCATTGACCACGACGATGAACCCGTCGTCGCCCCAGTACACGACCAGGTCGTCGAGGACGCCGCCGTGCTCGTTGCACATCAGGTTGTACTGCGCCCGACCTGGGCCGATGCGTGAGAGGTCGTTGGTCAGAAGGCCCTGCAAGAAGTCGAAGCTGCCGTTGCCGTTCAACTTGAAACGGCCCATGTGTGAGATGTCGAACAGGCCGGCGCGCCTGCGGACGGCGAGGTGCTCGTCGCGAATCGACGTGTACTGCTGCGGCAGCTCCCAGCCTCCGAAATCGACCATGCGCCCACCGAGGGCCACGTGTCGGTCGTAAAGCGGAGTCCTGCGGGGTGGACTAGCCGTCAAGCTGCGTGCGCTCGTCGTCGTCGTCGAGGTCGAGGGCCTCAGGGTCGATGAGAGCGAGCAGCTCTTCGTCGTACCGGCGCCGCGCGTCGGTGACCACCTGGGCGACGTACCTGGTGCGATCGAGGGTCCATTCCAGCTTTTCGGAGAGCTCAGCGTCCGTGGGCTCGCGCTGCAGGAGGTGCTTCAGCACGAGCTCGGCGCGCTCGTAGTCCGTGGCCGCCGCCACCAGGAGCTCGCCCTCCCGGACGGCGACGGTCTCCGCCTCGATGGCGGCGTCCATCTGCGCGCCGATGCGCGAATCGGCGAAACGACCAAAGTCGCTCTCGCCGCTGTAGGCAAACGTCCGCACCGCCTCGAGCAGGCCGATCGAGCCTTCCTGGACGAGGTCGGGCGCCGATAGGCCTTGGGCGTCGCGGGTGGCCGCGAGGCGGATGACCCGATCCAGATGGACAGCCACCAGGCGGTCCTGGCTCGCCCGGTCGCCAAGTGCCGCGCGCTCCAGCAGCCCTGCTTCGTCTGCGGGCGTGAGCGCCCCAACCGATCGCGCTTGGCGCACCAGCTCCCGCAGCGCCGCGGCGTCGTCGTCCCTCTCGCCTCTGCCAGACGTGTCGTCCCGATGAGATGAAGCTGCCATCACCCCGATTTTACGATGTGCCAAACGCGCGCCCCGGCCGCACATCCGGACACCGATGTTCCACGTTTTACACAACAACCTTCAACTGGGATCGCCATACTCAAAACATGCGCGTCCGCCGCTTGCTCGGAGCGGTAGCAGCCCTCTTCGCGCTCGGGGCCCTGATGTCAGCCTCGGCCGTGGCGGCGACGCCGCGCGTCGAGCAGGCGGACCTGAACGGCGACATCAACAACATCATGTCGGCATACATCGCGTCGTCGGTCTCTCGGGCTGAAAACGATCATGCGGACGCGCTCCTGGTGGTCATCAACACGCCGGGCGGGATCTCGACCTCGATGGACGAGATCGTCACGAGCCTCCTGAACAGCCACGTCCCGGTGATCGCGTTCGTCTACCCGAGCGGCGCACGGGCGGCTTCGGCCGGGCTCTTCGTGGCCCAGGCCGCGGACATCCTGGCCATGGCACCGGGGACCAATATCGGCTCGGCGCATCCCATCCAGGCGACCGGCGCCGACCTGACCGGCGACCTCGGCAAGAAGGTGCTCAACGACGCAGTGACCAGGGTGCGGAACCTGGCTTCGTTGCACGGCCGCAACGCCGATTGGGCCGAGGACGCCGTACGCAACAGCGCAAACATCAGCGCTGAGGAAGCCGTCCGGATCCACGTGGCCGACCTCGAGGCGCCTGATCCTGCCGCCCTGCTGATTGCGGTCGACGGCCGAGTCGTGCCTCGGGCGACCGGCGCCCTGACGGTGCACACCGCTGGGTCACAGATCCAGGACTTCCCAATGCCGTTCTGGATGCTGTTTCTCAACGCCCTGATCGACCCGACCGTCGCCGCCTTGCTGATCCTGCTCGCGGCCTACGGCATCATCACCGAGCTCTCGACGCCAGGCGCGATCCTCCCCGGCGTGGTCGGCGGGATCGCCGCCGTGCTGGCGATCGTCTCCCTGGCCAACCTACCGGTGAACATCGCCGGCGCTCTGATGATGCTGGTCGCGCTGGCCCTTTTCGTCGCGGACCTCAAAGCGAACACGCACGGCATCCTCAGCTTCGGCGGCGTGCTCGCCCTGTTGTTGGGAATGGCGTTCCTCGTCAACACCGGGCCGATCGGCCTCGGAGTCAATCCTTATGCGGTGCTGATCGCCGCTGTGGTCACCAGCGGCTTCTTCATCTTCTTCATTCGCAAGGTATGGCAGGCGCGCAGGCGACCCGTCACCACGGGCGCAGAGGCGTTGGTCGGCGCCAAGGGCGAGGCCCGCGAGGAGCTCGCTCCAGAAGGACTAGTCTTTGTTCGCGGCGCGCTCTGGAGAGCAGTCGCCGACGGGAGCCCGATACCGGTCGGGAGCCAGGTGCGCGTGGTGGGTCGAAAAGGCCTGCAGCTTCAGGTAGTCGCCGGTGATGCCGGACCGGAGGACGCAGGACCAAAGAAGGAGGGCGGCTGATGGACTTCTTGAGCGGCACAGTGGTCCTGGGCGTGATCGTCGTGCTGGCGCTCATCGTCGCATTCTCGAGCTTGCGCATTGCCAACGAGTACGAGCGCGGCGTGGTCTTCCGTCTCGGCCGGCTGATCCCGCTGAAGGGGCCTGGACTCTTCTTCATCATTCCCTTTGGCATCGACCGCCTGGTCAAGATAGACCTGCGTGTCATCACGCTCGAGGTGCCTCCTCAAGAGGTCATCACCAACGACAACGTGACCGCCAAGGTCAACGCGGTCATCTACTTCCAGGTCGTCGACGCTCAGCGCGCCGTCACCCAGGTCCTTAACTTCATCAACGCGACATCGCAGATCGCGCAAACGACTCTGCGCGCGGCGTTGGGCCAGGCCACGCTCGATGACCTCCTCGCCAACCGAGAGAAGATCAATCAGAACCTGCAGAAGATCATCGACGAGCAGACCGAGCCCTGGGGGATCAAGGTCGCCGTGGTCGAGATCAAGGATGTCGAGCTTCCGTCGACCATGCAGAGGGCGATGGCAAAGCAGGCCGAGGCCGAGCGCGAAAAGCGCGCGAAGATCATCAACGCCGACGGCGAGTTTCAGGCCTCACAGACGCTCGCGAACGCGGCCCAGATCATCGGAACCCAGCAGGGAGCGCTGCAGCTCCGCTTCTTGCAGACCCTGGTTGAGATTGGGACCGAAAAGAACACGACGATCGTCCTCCCCATACCGATAGAGCTGTTCCGGCCCATCCTGGAGGCTACGTCGTCGAAGCCGACGTCTCCCGGGCCGACCAGCGCGCCGGCCTTGTCTTCAACGACGCCTAAGTCAGGCTGATCGCGCACCCTTCGCTCGACGCGGCAAGCACATTCGTTTCGCTCCTGCTGCCGCTCCCGCTGGTCGTGACCGCCAACGCAGTCGTCGGCAAGCCATGGGCAAGCCACGCGACCGGGATCCTGGCCGGAGTTACCTCCGGCGGCACTTTTCTGCTGGGCGCGGTCTATTTCAGCGGTGTCATCGGAGCCCCCGCGACGCCGGCGTATGGCGCCGGCGTCATGGTCAGCGCCGTCGTCGCTGCAGTGCTGGCTTTCGACCCGGTCCGCAGGTACGTGGCGGGAATCCTCCACATGGACCCCGAGAATCCCGTCCATGCGCTGGCGCTGGTCATGAGCGTGATCGTTCTCGGCACGCAGATCTCCCAGCTCGTCTTCATTGACGTCCTTGCGCTCGACCAGTCCGGACCGCCCCTCGGTATCGGCGATCTGTTCGCGCAGGAGCTCCCATTCCTGATCATCGCCGTGACCGGAGTCGGCATCTTCATGCGGCGCACCTTCGCCGACGCGGTACTACGTCTGGGGGTGGTCAGACCAGCGTGGTGGCAGGTCACCCTGGCGCTGGCCGCCGGCGGTTTGTTCGTCGCGTTCAGCGGGGGCATTGCCAACCTGGGTCAAGCCTGGACCCCAGACGTTGCGCACCGGATCGACGTCACCACACAGCACGTTTTCGGCGGGCTTGCGAATCCAGGGAATCCAGCTGGGATCGTTGCGCTGGCACTGCTGCCGGCGATCTGCGAGGAGATCCTGTTCCGCGGCGCGCTTCAGCCCCGGCTGGGATTGATGGTGACGGCGCTCCTGTTCACGTCGGTCCACACGCAGTACAGCATCTCGTTCGATACGCTCACCGTCTTCGTTCTTGCGTTAGGCCTGGGATTGATCCGGAAGTACACCAACACCACCACTTCGGCAATCACCCATGCCACCTTCAACCTCATCGGCAGCATCGGCCTCACAAGCCAGCTGCTTGGATTCGCCATCGGAGCCGAGCTGCTCCTCGTGGCAGTCACCGCATATGCCCTGTGGTCCTTTCGCATGCGCGCCGCCACGCCGAGCAGCCCGTGAGCCTTCTTAACAGGCTGGGTTGTGAGCTCGAGATGCGGCCGCTACCGTGCGGGGTATGGTGCGAGGCGGGGGAGGGACTCGACCGGGACAGGGAGGGCCCCCAAAAGACGCGGGCGGCGGCCGCGAGGGTCGGGCCGGCCAGGGGTCGTTCCGGCGGGGCTTGACATGCGGGGTTGGCAGCTGCACCGCCGTCGACTAGAATCCGCACAAATGGCCCCAGATGTGGGATCAGCTGTCAAGGGTGACCCCAAGATATTGCCCACTAGCAGGATCACTATGATGGCGGTGGTCAATCAGAAGGGCGGCGTCGGCAAGACCACCACGGCGATCAACCTCGGAGCGGCCTTGGCCGAGCTCGGCCACCCGGTGCTGCTCGTCGATCTCGACCCTCAGGCCAACTCCACGTCCGGCCTCGGCTTGAATCCATCGCGGGCGCGCAACTCCATCTACCAGCTCCTCGCGGGCGAAGCCGGAGTGGAAGAGGTGATGGTCGACACCGCGGTGCCGCAGCTGAAGCTCGTGCCGTCTCACATCGACCTCGCCGGCGCCGAGATCGAGCTTGCCACCCTCGAACAACGCGAGACGCGCCTGCGCGATGCCCTCGGACCGGCACCCGCGGGCATCGAGTGCGTGATCATCGACTGTCCGCCCTCTCTTGGCTTGCTCACGCTCAATGCACTCACCGCGGCGACCAGCATGCTCATCCCCACCCAGTGCGAGTATTTCGCGCTCGAAGGGCTCAGTCATCTTCTCTACACGCACCAGCTCGTTCGCTCTCGACTCAATCCGAAGCTCGAGGTCGCTGGCATCCTCATGACGCAGTTCGACACGCGCACCACGCTTTCCTGGGATGTCCTCCAAGAGGTGAGGCGCTCGCACCCCGCACACATCTTGAACACGCTCATCCCGCGCAATGTTCGGATCAGCGAGGCGCCGAGCCACGGCAAGCCGGTGATCCAGTACGACCCCACATCCACCGGCGCGGCCGCGTATCGCGCCCTCGCAAAGGAGCTGTTGGAACGATGACGAACCCACGCATGCGCGGCCTCGGCCGCGGGCTCGATGCACTCATTCCGATGTCGCGCGACGGCGAGGCGATGGTGCCCCAGATGATTGCAGTCGACCAGATCCGTCCCTCGCATCAACAGGTCCGCTCGCGGTTTGATGCCGAGCCGCTCGGAGAGCTCGCCGAATCGATTCGTCTCCATGGCGTTCTCCAGCCCCTGCTCGTGCGTCGAATCGGAGATGGTTATGAGCTCATCGCGGGCGAACGGCGCTGGCGTGCGGCACGGCTCGCCGGCCTGCAGGCGGTTCCCGCCGTCGTGCGGAGCGACGCGGGCAATGATGCCCAGCTCGTGCTCGGGCTCATCGAGAATCTGCAGCGCGCCGACCTCGATCCCATCGAGGAAGCACGCGGGCTCAAACGCCTCACCGAAGAATTCAGGCTCACGCACGACGAGGTCGCGCAGCGCATCGGCAAGCATCGCGTGTCCGTGACGCAATCGCTCCGCCTGCTCGGCGGGTGTGCCGCGGTGCAGTCGTCGGTCGCCGCCGGCGTGATCACCGCCGGCCACGCGCGCGCGCTGATCGCGCTCGAGAGCCAGGCCGCGCAGGAGCATGGCCTCAAGGTCGTGATCGCCAAGCGGCTTTCGGTGCGGCAGGCGGAGAACTGGGTGCGGACGTACCGGCCCAAGAAGCTCACTCGCGGCGGCGCACCAGCGGAGCTTCGTGCGATTGCGGCCGACGCGGAATCCAGGTTGGGCCTACCGGTGAGAGTCAGCGGCAGCCTCAACCGCGGGAAGATCGAACTTCGATACTCAAGTCGAGAAGAGCTCGAACGGGTCTACGGTAAGCTCGTCTCCTGAATTTCATGGCCGCCCCCCAACAGCCCGCAGTAGCGGCTAATCCCCCACGCACCACGACCGGCTCATCGCTCCTGCGCGAGCTGGCGGAGGTCATCGTGCTGGCGGTCATCCTGTATTTCGGCATCAGCTTTGCGGTGCAAACAGTGCACGTCGAAGGCCTTTCGATGTTCGCGACCCTCGACGACAACGACTATCTGATCGCCGACAAGATCGACTACCGCCTACACCCACCCGAGCGTGGCGACATCATCATCCTGCGACCGCCCACTGACGATTCCAAGGACTTCATCAAGCGGGTCATCGCGCTCCCGGGCGAGCGATTGCTGATCCGCGACGGTGTCGTCTACATCAACGGACACCGCCTGGTCGAGCCCTACATTCCTGAAGCGTGGGTCGTGAACAAGGACTGGCCCATCAATGGCGCACCCGACGGAGAGGTGATCCCTGCCAATCAGTATTTCGTCATGGGCGACAACCGCAACCGCTCACAGGATTCACGCACGTTCGGACCCATCGGGCGAGACCGCATCGACGGGCGCGCTTGGTTCCGCATCTGGCCCGTTGGAAGCTTCGGCAACATCTACGCCAAGGTGCCGCGGCTTGAGAGCGGAACCGTGTTCGCCGGCTGATCGCAGCCGGCGATGAGCTACGCTCCGACCGCCGCCCGGAACGCGGTGTCCTTTGCGAACGGACCGATCACAGCCATCTGCATGGGCGAGCGCAGCACCTCGATGGCCACGCGCCGGATGTCAGCCGCGGTGACTGCATCGACGAGCGCCACCTCCTCGTCGATCGTCTTGATCGAGCCCATCAGCAGCTCCTGATACGCCAGCCAGAAAGACACGCCGTTTGTGCTCTCGAGCTCTAGACGCAGGCGGCCCTTCGTGAATTCCTTCGCGCGGCCTAGCTCCTCCTCGGTCAGCTCGTGGTCGCACAGCTTCTCCATCTCCGCGATCACGGCGCGCACCGCGCCCGCCGCGTTCTTGGGGTCGACGCCCAGGTAAACCCCGAGCATGCCAGTGTCGCGATGCTTCTGCGTGAAGCTGTGTACGTCGTACGCGAGCCCGAGGCGCTCGCGAATGTTCAAGAAAAGCTGCGAACTCATGCCCTCGCCGAGCACAGTGTTCATCAGGTCGAGGGCATAGCGATCTGGGTGCAGATAGTTGTAGGCCCGGACGCCGAGACAGATGTGCGCCTGCTCGGTCCGCCGGCGCCGCAACAGCACACGCGGCCCAATAAGAGCCGCCGGCGGCCGCGGCACCACCTGGCCGTTCGGCTCGGCGGGAAGGTTCAGGCTGTTGGCCACGAGGTCGAGCATCTCCGTTTCGTCCATCGCCCCCGCCGCGCCCATCACGAGGTTGGGCAGGCGATAGTGCGCATTCGCGTACTCGAGGATGTCGTCGCGTGTGAGCCGCGCGATCGACGACTCGGTGCCGGCGATGTCGCGCCCGAGTGGGTGGTCGGGCCACATGATCTCTTCGAAGAGGTTCTGCACATAGTCCTGCGGCTGGTCCTGGTACATCCGCAGCTCCTCGAGGATCACCGTCCGTTCTCGCTCGACGTCCGCGGGCGCAAGCTTCGAGTTGGAGACGATGTCGATCAAGACGTCGAGCCCGAGCTCCAGGTGCTCGGCCGGCACCCGCGCCCAGTAGGCGGTGAGCTCCTTGTCGGTGGACGCGTTTATGAAACCGCCGATGCCTTCGATCGCGTCCGCGATCTCCTTCGAGGTCGGCCTCCGCTGCGTGCCTTTGAAGAAGAGGTGCTCGATGAAATGCGACACGCCGGCATGGCGCTCGTCCTCGAGACGCGAGCCGCCGCCGAACATGAACACCAGGCTGGCGGACAGCCGCTCGGGCATAGCCGCGGTGACCAGCTTCGCACCGCCCGCCAGCCCGTGAACTCGGTGCAGGGTCAAGGGGGTGCCAGTATAGGAGCCCCATCGAGGCCACCTCGGACGCGGGCGCGTCTACGGCCCGGAGCGGCTCTCGCCCAGCGCGCCGAGCGCGGCATATAACGTCATCGCCACGAAGTCGGCGGGCATGCCATCGGAAACCGCATCGAGCGCTTCGCCCAGGTACTTGCGCACATTCGACCCCTGCTCGATCTCGCGGAGCTCCAGGCAATCACGGATCGCTTCGGCGATCTCGGTCGGGGTTAGGTCCTCGTCGCCCGCCCCATCTGCGACTGCGTTCACCAACGCGATCGCCTTCCGGATCCGCTCCGCCGCGGCCCGGCCGGGCATGGGATCAGCTGCTCGCGGGCTTGCGGGGTCCGACCACGACCCGGCGATCCGGCTCCTCGCCGATGCTGGAGCTGCCCACGTCGGGATCATCCTGCAGTGCGAGGTGGATGGCGCGCCGCTCGAACGCCTGCATCGCGTCGAGCGTGATCGCATCGCCGGTCATCTTCACCTGCCGCGCGGCGCGCAGGGCGATCTCGCGCACCGTGTGCTCGCGTCGCTGGCGGTAGCGCTCGACGTCGACGATGACCCGCTCGCCCTCGGCGAGCTGCCTGCCCAGCATCACGTTCGTCACCGACTGCAGCGCGCGCAGCGTCTCCCCGCGCCAGCCGATCAGCGCACCGAGGTCGCGACCGCTGATGTCGATGGTGATGGGGTCGGTGGCCGAGCGCACGGTGACCTGCGCCCGCACGCCCATGTGCTTCAGAAGCCCTTCGACGAGGGACCGCGCCGTTTCCGCCTTTCCATTGGGCGCAGCGGCGCCGATCGCCGGCGCAGCCTCGTGGTCGATGACGCTGACCTCGACCACCGTCTCCCCCGCAGTCTCGCTGATGACCCGAACGTCCACGTTGCGCCGGCTTTCGCCAAGCTCGATCAACGCGGCGTCCACGGCTTCGTCGAGCGTGCGACCGCGACCTTCAGCTGATTTCATCGGAATGCCTCACGAACTCTGCTCACTTTTTAGGCCTCCTGGGCCTGCCGTTCTGTGGAGCGGGCTTGAGGCTGGGCGCGGGCCCTCGTGTCGGACCGCCTCCACCCTTGGACGCCACCGCCTGGGACGGCCCCCCTCCACCTCCAGCTCGCTTCGGAAAAAGATTCCCCCAACCGACGACGAAGTACTGCTGAATGATACTCACGCAGTTGCCGATGAACCAGTAGAGGCCAAGCCCGGCGGGAACCTGCAGGGCGAAGATTCCGATCATCACCGGCGACAGCAGCACCATGGTCCGCTGCATCTGCTGCGTTTGCAGCTCCTGCTCGGTGGCGTTGGGCGACGGCGGCTGCTGCAGCATCTTCGACTGGATGAAGGTCGTGACCATCGCCAGCAGCGGGAACACGAGGTAATCGGGAGTTGGAATCGGCAGGTTGACGACGACCAGCGGCAGCGTGAACACCGCATGGTGCGCCGGGGTGTCGTTCAGGTTGGGGATGAACAGGAACGGCTGGACGCCATGGCCACCCTTGGCGAAGCCCTGGAACACGTAATAGAGCGCGGTGAGGATGGGGATCTGCACGATGAGCGGCAGGCAGCCGATCATCCCGCTGAGCGGGTTGATGCCGTGCTCCTGGTAGAGCTTCATCGTCTCCTGGGTGATGCGCTGCTGGTCCTTCTTGAATTTCTTGCGGATCTCGGAGATCTGCGGCGCCAGCTTGCGCTGCTCGGCGAGCGTCTTCCGCTGCGTCAACAGCTGGAACTGCGTCAGCGGCGAGAGCGCGAGCCGGATGATGATCGTGAGCACGATGATCGCGACGCCGTAGGCGCCGATCGCGCTGAAGAACGGCACCGCCTGGAAGTGGACATAGAGGTAGAACAGGAACGCCGACAGGGGCTGCTCGATGGCAACCTGCCACAGGTGGTTGATGGGTTTGAATACGTCGAAGAAAGAGCTCAGGTTGATGTCAGCATCTCCAGGTCGGCTTCAAAGGGGTGTCAGGGAACAGGATCGTAGCCGCCCTTGGCAAATGGATGGCAGCGCGCGATCCGCGCCGCGCCCATCCAGCCACCGCGAAGCCATCCGTACTTCCCAACCGCTTCGTATGTGTACTGGGAGCACGACGGGTAGAAGCGGCACGAGGGTGGCAGGATCTTCGAAAGCGACAGTTGGTAACCGCGGATCAGGGCCAGGAATATCGTCGTCATGGGTTCAGGTTTGCGAGCCTGAGCGCCGCCTGCTCGGTCTCCGCCTCGAGGTCGGCGAACGGCAGGTCAAGGGCCGCCGGGCGGGCGATCAGGACCACGTCATATCGTATTCCCACTCGGCGGAGCGGCGAATCAGCTCCGAGCAGGCGCTCGCGCGCAGCCTCCCGGAGCCTGCGCCGGGCACGGTTGCGATCGACCGAGCCCTTGATGTGACGGCTCACCGTCACGCCGATCCGGCTGTCCGCGGCATCGACCGGGACGGCGAATGCGACGAGCGCGCGCCCCGAGAACACACGCTTCCCGCCCATGACCGCCTCGAAGTCCGACTGCCGCTGGAGCCGGAAGCGCTTCTTCAATCGAGGGCCGCGCAGCTACGGCGTGAGGCGCTGGCGCCCCTTGCGCCGTCGGTTTTGAATCACCCTGGCGCCACCCTTCGAGGCCATGCGGCGCAGGAAGCCGTGCACGCGGCGGCGATAGCGTTTTTTCGGTTGATACGTTCGCTTGATGGAGAGATCCCCCTGGAGCCTTACGGAACCGCGGTAGTGTAGCCGACGGCTGGTCCCCCAACCATGATACCGCCCGTATCACCTCATCCATTGGCCTAGATGCCTTGCGCCACGCTCAGGCGTTTGTTACACTGCGCGCCCGGAAGCAGATCGGCACTTAACAACCGAACCACCTCAGTACAAGTCGCGCGTACCAACCCCACCCATCGCCCCATTCTGGCGCACGCGAAACGCTACAGCACCGCTTCCATATTCCGGGACAGATCGAGTGGGGGATTTCGAATGGGTCGGCACCGCCAACCTGTGGAAATCCGCTCCGATCTTTTCCACAGGCGCCGAGAAAGACGGAGCTCGGGTTTGAGGAGCTCCGATTACACCTGTGCTCACGGGCACGCAATTCAGTCGACAGCCACGTGAGCGAGGAGCAGGAGGAGATGGGCGGTGATTTTGACCCCAGGTTTTCCACAGCATTTGCAAAAGCCGGCGAGCCTTTGCCCCCAGGCGTCCAAAGGGCGGAAAACCAGCCATGAGGCTGGCACGCCGGCGCCGCGGGGCGCGTGAGGTGAACCAGGACCAGATCTGGTCGCAGGTACAGGAGGAGCTCCGCTTCCAGCTCGCCAAGCGCACGTACGACATGTGGCTCAAGAACACGTCGGTGGTTGCCGCCGACGGCAACACGTTCCGGATCGGTGTGCCAAGCAAGCTCGCGAAAGACTGGCTCGAGGATCGCTTCTCGGGTCTCATCCAGGAAACGCTGCAGGCGGTGACGGGCTCGGAGGTCGACATCGATTTCGTCATCTCACCCACGGGGCACCGGCCGCCGCTGGTCACCGGCGACGGCGACGTCATCACCAACGGCGACAACGGGCATGAGAATGGCATCGAAGCGCTACCGGACTCCCCGGTCATCCCTCCTTCCGAGCTGAACGTCCGCTTCAAGTTCTCATCATTCGTGGTCGGGCACAACTCGCAGTTCGCGCATGCGGCCGCCAAGGCCGTCGCCGAAGCTCCAGGCGACAGCTACAACCCGCTTTTCCTGTACGGGGGCGTGGGTCTCGGCAAGACGCATCTCATGCACGCCATCGGCCATGAGGTCCACGACCGTTTTCCCCGCAAGCGCGTCGTCTACCTCACGTCGGAGCAGTTCACCAACGAGGTCATCAGCTCAATTGCCACGGCGCGTATGGGCGAGTTTCGTCACAAGTACCGGACCGTCGACGTGCTGCTCATCGACGACGTCCAGTTTCTCGCTGGGAAGGACCGCACCAAAGAAGAGTTCTTCCACACCTTCAACGCGCTGCATGAGATCAACAAGCAGATCGTCATCTCCTCTGATCGTCCGCCCAAGGAGATACCAACGCTCGAGGACAGGCTGCGGTCGCGATTCGAGTGGGGTCTCATCGCCGACATCCAGTCGCCGGACTTCGAGACCCGGCTCGCGATCCTGCACTCCAAGCTCGGCAACAACGGGAGCCTGGTCCCTGAAGACGTTCTCAACTTCATCGCCCACAAGGTGCAGCGGAACATCCGCGAGCTGGAGGGAGCGCTCACGCGAGTTCAGGCGTTCGCCGCGGTGCACCAGCGCCCAGTTGACGCGGAAGAAGCCGCGCGCCTCCTCGCCGACATCATTCCCGCCGGCACGCGCAAGCCGATCAACGTCGAGCGCATCCAGGCCCTCGTCGCCGACTACTACAACGTCACCCTCGATGACATGAAAGGCAAGCGGCGCGACAAGCACATCGTCTTCCCGCGGCAGGTCGCGATGTTCCTGGTTCGCGAAGAGACCCCATCGTCGCTGCCCGCCATCGGCAAGGCCTTCGGCGGCCGCGACCATACGACGGCACTCCATTCCATCGAGAAGATCGCCAACGAGCTGAAAGAGGACGAGCGGCTGCGGTACGAGGTGCAGGCGATCAAAGAGCGCCTGTACGCTCAGCAGTGACGCACTTCACCTCGCTTTCCACAGTTTGTTCAACACGACCCGGAAGAGGCCTGGGAATAACGGCCGCAGGCCGAATCGTCCCCAGCAATCGAACAGGCAGCCTCCGAAACCAGCATGGTTGTCCTGACCTTGTCCACCGCGCGGTCCGATCTGTAAAGCCTCTCGACATGCACAGTGTCCACAGCGCTTACTGTTATCGGCTACTGGTTCTCTATATAAAGAGAAACTCTATGTACGGGGGACAAGTGTCTTGAAAGCCAAAGCCATCGAAGCCCAGATGAAGGTGACATGCAGGCCTGCAGTCCTGGGTCAGGCGCTGCAGGTGGTCTCGCGCGCCATCTCCAGCCGCACCACGCTGCCGATCCTGAACAACATCCTGATCGAGACCACGTCCGAAGGCCTGGCGCTGACCGCCACCAACCTCGAGATCGGGATCCGGAAGATCGTGCCGGCGGAAGTGGCCATGGAAGGCAGCACCACCGCACCGGCACGCCTGCTCACCGACTTCGTCGGAACTCTGCCCGACCAGGACCTCGAGATCACACTCGACGGAGCCACTCAATCGCTCAACCTTCGCTGCGCGAGATTCGACACCCACATCAAGTGCATCGAGGCTGAGGAATTTCCGCCTGGCCCGCGGCCGGACGAGGGCGACCGCCTCGAGGTGGCTCTCGACGACCTGGTGACGGCGGTCGAGCAAACGCAGATGGCGGCCTCGACCGATGAGGCGCGGCCGGTGCTCACCGGGGTGCTCGTCCAGGTCCAGGCCGGAGGCCTAACCCTGGCCGCAACTGATGGTCACCGCCTGGCGGTGAGCAAGCTCAGCGCAGCTGGGGCGGGCGACCTGGAGGCGAGCCTGATCGTGCCGGCGCGAGCCCTGGCCGAGCTCTCCAGGGTGTTGAAAGGCGAGCCTGGCCGGGTCGAGGTGATCATCTCCAAGGCCCGCAACCAGATCTTTTTCAAAGCCGGGAGCTCTGAGCTCACCTCCCGCCTGATCGACGGAAAGTATCCCAACTACGCACAGGTTATCCCCAGCAAGAGCTCGACCACGGTCAAGGTCTCCACGGCGGAGCTCACCCAGACAGTACGTGCCGTATCGCTGTTCGCCCGCGACAGCGCCAACGTCATCCGGGTCAAGGCGCAGGCCGGATCTCTCACCCTTTCCGCCACCACCAACGAGGTCGGGGACAGCAAGGCGGAGATGGCGGCCGACGTCGACGGGTCCGACATCCAGATCGCCTTCAACGCCCGTTACGTGCTCGATGCGCTGGGCGTGATCGGCGAGAGCGAGGTCGAGCTCATGTTCGACGGCCCCCTCAGCCCCGGCATGCTGCGACCGCCGGGCAAGGAGCACTACATCTACGTGATCATGCCCGTGCGGGTGGCGATGTCGTAGGGGCCACGAACCCCGAGTGCTGCTCCGGCGTCTCCGGCTCAGGAACCATCGCAACTACGCCCAGCTCGACATCTCGATGGAGCCGGGTGTCAACGTCTTCTTGGGAGCAAACGGCCAGGGCAAGACCAACCTGCTGGAAGCGGTCGCGATGCTGGCTCTGTCGGCTTCCCCGCGAGCTCGGCGTGAAGTCGAGCTGGTAGGGCCAGTGGCCGCGGCCTCGCGCATCGAAGCCGAGGTGGAGAGCTCCGGGCGGCGCATGGAGCTTGTCATCGCGCTCAATGTCGAAGGCGAGCGCGCCCGCCGCACCATCGAGGTCGACGGCGCCCGCCGCCGGGCGATCGACCTGCCCGGACACTTTCGCATCACGCTGTTCTGGCCCGATGATCTGGGCCTCGTCAAGTCGGGGCCGGACCAGCGCCGGCGATTCCTCAACCAGCTTCTCGTCCAGGTCCAGCCCGGCTATGCACGGGCCTTATCGGGGCTCCGCCGGATCCTCGAGCAGCGCAACAGCCTGCTCAAGCGCATCGCGACGGGCGAGGCCGGGGCAGGCGAGCTCGAGGTGTGGAACGCGGAGCTCGTTCGGGTTGGATCGGAGGTCGTGGACGCGAGGGGGAGAGCGGTCAGCGAGCTGGCGCCGGAGGCGGCCAGGTGCCATTCGGAGATAGGGGCTGGCGAGCACCTGGAGATCGAATATCTAGGCCCGCCCGAGGACATGGCGGCAGCTGTGCATAACTCGCTCGCCGAGGACCTCCGCAAGGGCTCGACAAGCATAGGTCCGCACCATGACGATCTGCGCGTGCTGCTGGGCGGCCAGGACGCCCGGGGCTATGGCTCGCAGGGCCAGCAGCGGACCGCCGTTGTGAGCTTGAAGCTCGCGGAGGCGGAGCTGGTCGCCAGGCGCACCGGCGAGCGTCCGGTGCTTCTTTTAGACGATGTTCTGTCCGAGCTGGACCTCGAACGTCGGGGCGCCCTCCTGCGTCATGTGGGCGGAGGTGGGCAGGTCGTGATCACCTCGGTGGACGTGGGCCCGTTCCCGCCCGACCTGATCGCAAATGCGACCATCTGGAACGTCGAAGCAGGGCGTATCAAAGCCTGTGGATAAGCTGGGCAATATCCTTCCGAAAGTGCTTCGCCGGCAGCCTGGCGGTGCCAGGTTGTTGGGGACGCAGGTGGCGGCCGCGTTCAAGGCGATGATCGGCTCGGAACCGGCCCGGTTTTGCGACGAGGTCGAGCTCAAATCGGGGACGCTCCTCGTGACCACCTCCAGCCCGGCCCTCGCCCATCAGCTTCGCCTCGACGCCGAGACGATCATCGAGCGCCTGAACGGTCTGGACCTAGGACGGCGGGTCCGCACATTGAGAGTGCGGATTGGGCGTTCTGCGGTTCGCGAATGACTGCTCGGGTCTCCCCACCCCTTACCCTCCCCGCGAGCGGGGAGGGCGTCCCTCCCTCGTACTCCCCATGAGAGGTGGGCAAGTGAAGCGCCTTGACACCGAGCAGAGAGCCGCCGCGGCCATCGGCCAGGGCCCGGTGCGCGTGGTCGCGGGCGCCGGCACCGGCAAGACCGCGGTCATCGCCGAGCGGTTCGGGAGGCTGGTGCTGGGAGGCGCATCGCCGGATTCGATCCTTGTGATGACCTTCACGGACCGGGCCGCGGCCGAGATGCGCGAGCGCATCGAAGGTGTCATCGGCACCGCAGCGCCGGCGGTGGGCACCTTCCACGCGATCGCTCTTTCCTGGCTGCGCGCGGATGGGCGGGCCATCGGCGTGCCGGTCGGGTTCCGGATCATCACCGGCGCCGACCGCTGGATCCTCGCGCGCGAGCTCATGTGGGAGCTTGGCGACCTGGCGCTTACCGGCGACGAGCGCCCCGACGACCTGGTGGCGCCGGCGCTGCAGATGCTCGAGCGTCTCAAGCAGGAGCTGGTTCCTCTCGACCGTCTCGAACGCTGGGCGAAAACCGCCGAGGAGCGTGAGAAGGCCGAGCTGATGCAGGCGTGCGTGCGCCTGTTTCGCTCCTATGAGCGCGCGTGCAGGAAGGCCAAGCTGCTCGATTTCGAGGACCTCCTCGCGCTGTCGGTGAGGATGCTCGAGCAGCGGCCGGCGCTGCTGGAGGCATATCGCGCACGGTACCCGCACGTGCTCGTGGACGAGTACCAGGACCTGAACCTCGCCCAGGAACGCCTGGTCGAGCTGGTCGCCGGTGGTGGCGAGCCATTCGTGGTCGGAGACGACGACCAGAGCATCTATCGTTTCCGCGGCGCGTCAAGGGCAAGCCTCGCACGTTTTCTCGCCGCCTTTCCCACCGCGCAGACGGTGACCCTCGGACGCAACCACCGCAGCTCGCGTCGGATCGTCGGTGCCGCGTCCGCTCTCATCGGCAACAACCCCGATCGGCTGCCCAAGCAGCTGCGCTCCGGCCTTGCCGGCGATAAGGTCGAGATCTGGGCCTGTCCGGATGGAGAGACCGAGGCGGCCGGCATCGCGAGCGGGGCGCTGCAGTTGATCCGCTCGGGCACGGCGCCGGAGGCAATCGCCGTCCTCTGCCGAACCAACGCCATCGCGCGGCCGATCGCCGCCGCCCTCGCTGCACTCGGCCTGCCGCACGTCGTCATCGGCGGCCACGGGTTCAACGACCGGCCGGAGATCAAAGACGTCATCGCTCTCCTGCGCGTTTTGCGAAACCCGGACGACGTGGTTGCGCTCGCCCGGGCGATCACGCGGCCGCCCGCCTCGCTGGATCAGGAGTCGGCGCTTGCTGTTCTTCGCGACCGGAACGAGTTGGCGCCGATCGAGGCTCTGGCGCGATGGTCTCCGGTCAGCGTGTTTGCGCGCCTGCTCATCGAGCTCACCAGGCTGGCGGCCGTACTCGACGTTCGCGACCTTTTCTTCGAGCTCATGAACAGGACGCGCTACCTCGAGGCTCTTTCTCCAGCGCTCGAGTCCAGCGAGGCCGCGCGAGCAGCGGCCAACGTGAGCCGCTTTGCTGAGCTCATCGCCGAGTCCTGTGAGCTGTCGGACGACCGCTCGCTCGAGGCCTACATGCGCCATCTGGACCTGGTCCTTCTTTCGCAGGAGGACGAAAAGCCCGCCGAGGTCGAGGGGCTTGGAGACGCCATCCAGGTGATGACGATCCATCAGGCCAAGGGCCTCGAGTTCGACGCCGTTTTCGTGCCGGGCCTCGTGGAGGGCAGGCTGCCCCAGTCGGGGCGTTCGCCGAGGTTCGAGCTGCCGGCGGCGGTATTGGAGCCATTGGTTCGCGGGCGTGAGGATGTCATCGCCGAGGAGCGGCGGCTGCTGTACGTCGCAATGACACGAGCGAAGCGATTCCTATATCTCACGCGCGCGTCGCATTACGAGGGCGGCCGGCGGTGGAGGGACTCGAGATTTCTGGAAGAGGTGCGAGCTGCCGGTGCGCGGACTGCTCTGCTTCAGGACGTCGTTGGCAAACCGACCCCCCCACCCCTGCCCCTCCCGCGACAAAGTCGCGGGGACCCCAAAGGTGGTGAGGGCGTACCCGCCCTCGTCCTTTCCTTCTCCTCTATTGCCGCGTACCGAGATTGTCCTCGCCAGTACTGGTATCGGTACGTGCAGCGCCTGCCCGCTGTGCAGAGCGCCGAGGCGGTCCAGGGCGTGATCATGCACGAGACGTTGCGCCGCGCCGGCGAGGCGCGGCGCGATGGGGCTGACGTCACCGCGGCCATGCTTCGGTCGATTCATCGCGAGGTGTGGAACGCGACCGCGTTTCCCGATCCGCGCCGGGCTGCGACCTTCGAGCGCAACGGAGTCGCGCAGCTCGAGTCGTATCGCAGGTCAGGCGGTCTTGACGGGCTGCCCGCTCACCTCGAGCAAACATTCAACGTCACGGTCGACGGCTGGATGCTCAACGGCGTCGTGGACCGCATCGACCGCACGCCGGACGCGTGGCGGATCATCGACTACAAGACCGGCCGCCACGTGTCGCGCGGCCGCCGTGACCTGCAGGTGGCGCTGTACGCACTGGGCGCGAGCTCCGCCTTGAAGCTCGACCCCGTCGAGCTCGAGATCGTGTACCTGGCATCGGGTGAGTCTGTGCGAGTGGAGCACACGGGTGCACTGCTCACCGAGGCGGAGAAGCAGGGCACAGAGGTGGCGGAGGGCGTGAGGTCGGGCCACTTCGAGGCACGCCCCGACCGGAGGCGATGCCGCCTGTGCCCCTACCGCCTGGTCTGCGCCGAAGCTCTGTAGCGCGCGGCGAGAAGCAGGCATTCGCGTGCGATGTCGGCGGATGCGTACGGGTGCGCCATCTCGGCGGCCTTGCGCGACATCTCCTGCCAAGTCGGACCGCCTTCCGCGAGCACGCGCACCTCGTCGAAGAGCTCGCTCTCTCTCGGGGTGAATGCGCCAAAGCCCGACTCGACCACGAAGTCGACGTTCGGTGTCTCCTGGCCCGGCAGAAAGCCGGTGACCAGCACCGGCACGCCCGTTGCCAGGGCCTCCGCGATCGCGCCCGGGCCCGCCTTGGTCACGACGACATCGCTCGCACGCAGCAGCTCGGGCATGAAGTCGACGAAACCGAGGACCAGCGTCGGCGTTGCAAAGCGCACGCGCGCGAGGCGGCGGCGCAGCTTCTCATTGCGCCCGCAGACCGCGACCACCTGCCACTGCTGCGGCTCCCACGCGAGCACCCTCACCTGCTTCAGCAGGTTGCCGACACCCGCGGCCCCGCCCATCACCAGGACCGTGAACCGCGTCTCGTCGAGGCCGAAGCGCCGGCGCAAAGCACGCTTCTCACCGGGCGCCGGCGGCCGGAAGCGCAGGTCGACAGGCAGGCCGAGCAGCTTGACGCGGTCCGGCGGCACGCGCCGGCGCAGCGCGACCTTGCGCGCGAGCTCGGTCGGAGCCACCACGAGGTCCGCCTTGCTGAAGGTCCAGCCGCGGTGGAAATCGACGAGGTCGGTGATGACCGTCATCAGCGCGCGCGGGCGCCCGCACTTCTGAATGGCCTGGTGCGCGACCTGGTTCAGCAGCGGATGCACCGAGAGGATGACGTCGGGGTCGTGCTTCTCGACCAGCTCGACGATCACGTTGCGCACGCCTCGTCCAAACACCGCGCGGATGGCGGCGAACGTCGGCTTCGTGTTGCTCGAGTGATACACGGCGCCCCACGCTACCCGCGAGCGCTGGATGACCGGCGAGTACAGAGCCGCGAGGCGTCGCACCACGGCCGGCCCTTGAGAGATGAGTGGGTCGGCGACCGTGACCTCGCAGGTGGGGTCGAGCTGTTTCAGGGCGTCGGTCAGTGCCCGCGCCGCCGCGCGGTGACCTCCGCCCGTATCGCTGAAGAGGATCAGGACCCTCGGCGAGGTGCCCTTCGGCGTCGGACGAGGGGGCGCAGGGCGGGGGCTTGCGTCCGCCTGCTGGGCGCCTACCTGCGTCGCGCCGCCGCCCGGCGCGCGATCCACCGCATGTTGTACTGGGCGAGCAGGAACGTCACGAAGACCATCGCCGCGATGCCGATGAACACCCACAGGATGGTGCGCTTGGCGAGCTCGCCAGGCGATAACGGGGGGGACCCCGCCTGGTTCTGCTGAATGACGTAAGCGGCCAGGTCCCTGACGTCCTGGTCGGTCAGGTTGGGGTTGCCACCCTTGGCTGGCATCGCAGTCTGCCTCGGGTCACCGGCCTGCGGCTGGCGTCCATTGGTGATGATGCCGATCAGGAAGTTGGGGTCGAGCGGGTTGGAAACCCCCGGCAGCTTCTCGATGGGGTTGAGCGCAGGGCCGATGCCGCCTTCGAGGGTGACGCCGTGGCAGCTCGTGCAGTTCTGCGCGTAGAGGGTGGCGCCGCGGTTGGGGTCGCCGGGCAGGCCGGTGTTGGCGGGGGAGGCGTCGGCGAGGGTGGTGATCGCCGTGAGCGCCAGGATGGCCGGAACCGCCAACGCGACCAGGGCCGAAACCTTGAAGCCCTTCACCGGACAAAATGATAACCCCGAAGAGTGAAGCTCCCCTTCCGCCCGGGCCAAAGTGGCCGCGGCGACCTCCCCACAGGGTCGGGAGGCCAGCGGGAATACGCCGGAAGCGCGTAGGTTTTATAGATTCATGGCTTCCTGTTCGCCGGTCTCACGCTCCGGGTTTTGCTGCGTCTCGAGGCGCTGGCTCGACGCGAGATCGGCCTACCGTGGCTGAGCCGACCAGGTTGATCTCGGATCGCGCTCCGATGCGGATCGCGGTCATATCCATGCACACCTCGCCCACGGCTTCCCTGGGCCAGAACGCCAACGGCGGGCTCAACGTCTACGTCCGCGAGGTCTGCGGCGCGTTCAGCGACCGGGGCGTGGCCACCGACGTGTTCACCCGCATGCAGTCGCCCGAGGACCCGGCGCAGGAGGCCCTCGCACCCCTGTCCCGCGTGATCTACCTGTCCGCCGGTAGAGGCCTGGACAAATACTCGCTCCTCAACGAGGTGCCGGGCTTCGCCGCGCAGGTGGCCGCGTTCGCGGCCAGCGAGGAGCTTCAGTACGACCTCCTCTTCTCCCACTACTGGCTGTCCGGCGAGGTCGCGTGCCTGCTCCGGCCGCAGCTTGCCGCGGGTTGGGCGCACGTCGCTCACACGCTCGGCCTGGTCAAGAACCGCCGCCTTGCCGCGGGCGCCCGGCCGGAGCCGGCGATGCGGATTCGCGTCGAAGCCGAAATCGCGCAGCAGGCCGACCTGCTCATCACGTCGACCGCGGACGAAGCCGATGAGCTGGTCAGCTCCTATGGCGCTGCCGCCGACCGCGTCTTCGTCGTGCCGCCCGGGGTCGACCTGGCCACGTTCCGGCCCCTCGACCGCGCCGAGGCTCGCCGGAAGATTGGCTATGCGGACGGGGCCCTCATTCTCTATGTCGGCCGCCTCGAAAGGCTGAAGGGGGTCGAGATCGCGATCAGGGCCCTGGCGCTTCTGGCCGGCCGTGCGCACCCTGGCCTGCGCCTGCTGGTCCTGGGCGAGGACAGTCGTGACGGTGACGAGAGTGAGAAGGAGCGCCTGAAGGGGATCGCCACATCGCTTGGCATACGCGATCGCGTGGACTTTCTTGGATCCGTCGCCCACCACGAGCTGCCGTACTTCTATTCCGCGGCCGACGTCTGCGTCATGCCGTCGTATACGGAATCATTCGGGCTCGTAGGTCTCGAGGCCCAGGCGTGCGGATGCCCGGTCGTCGCGTCGGGCGTGCCCGGGCTGCGCTCAGTCGTGCGCGACGAGGTCAGCGGCTACCTCATCGACGGCGACGACCCGTCCGTGTACGCAGACCGCATCGGCCGGCTGATCGCGAATCCCGAGCTCGCGCAGCAGATGGGAAGGCGGGCGAGCATGCTCGCGCAGCGGTTCTCGTGGACGCGCACCGCTGATCGGCTCCTGTCACTCTTCGACGACGCGATCGACGGCTCTCAGGTGCGAGTCCAGGCCGGCATCACGCACGAATAGGGAAACGCGCCAGCGTCGAATCGTGTGAGGGCGGTCGGCCGCGTGCCGTCAGCGTTCATGATCCATACCTGGTTCTCGCTGACGAACGCGATCTGGTGGCCGTCGGGCGATGGCACAGGGTTCGACACGTCGGCAGTCTGGCTCGACGGCAGCGCGAGCGCTGCGGAGAGCGCCGCCGGGGGAGCGATCACGTTGACGAGAAACGCCTTTCGCACCGCTCCAGAAGGCGTGGCGATTCCCGCGGCGAAAACGACGTGAGTGGAATCCGGCAGCCACGTCGGATGTTCGACGTCTCCGGTCGCGATGGTCGTCGTCGACCCCTGGCCCGTGAGGTTGCGCACCCGTAACGCGATCGTGCCGCCATCGTTGCGCAGGTACGCGATGCGGTTGCCGGCCGGAGACCAGCTCAGGTCGCTGACGATGCCGTTCTCGGAAGAGAGCTGGTAGCGAGATCTCAATCCGACGTCGTAGCCCCAAACGGCCGACGTGGCGCCGGCGAGCTGCACGAAGGCGACGCGCTGGCCGTTCGGAGCAGTCGCCGCCTGCGAAACATTGCGGGCGATCTCGTCATCCGCCCCGTCGAGCCATCGGTGCAGGACTCCGCCGGCGTCGATATAGATGTAGCCGCGCCCAGATTCGAGCGGCGCGGCCCACACGCCGTTGAACGGCAGCGTCTTCGAGCCCGTGCCGGGCGTGAACGACGACCAGCTGGCGGCCCCTGTCTGGATCAAGAGGCTCGTGCCTTCAGGCGACCAGCTGAACGATCGAACCGATTGTGAATCGTACAGACGGCGAGGAAACCCGGACTCGTTGACGATCCACACACCGCCAGACGTGCCATCTGAAAGTGCGGTGGCGAACGCGACCCAATGGCGCAGCGGCCGCACGGAGCCTGTGTTGAACGCGAAGCTGGCCGGCCGGTTCAGCTGGTTGCCGTGCGCGTCGAGCGCGGCATTGCTGATCCAGATGGTGTACAGGGTGCCCGGATTCAAAAGCGACCCTGGCACCACGACCGCTCGCCGTCCGTCGGTGGGATCGAGGCGGACGGTGAAGGGCACGACAGGCCCGATCGTGATCGCTCCGGCCAGCGTCGAAACATTCATCTCGCGCGAGAAATCGACGGAGATGTATGACGCTGGGTCGACGTCGTTCTCGTTGTCGGCCGGCGTCGAGGTGGCGACCACTGGGGCGCTTTCGGTCGAGAACGACCAGTGGTGGCGCAGCGCGTATGCGTTGCCGGCCAAGTCTCTGTAGCCGGCCTGCAGCACGACCTCGTAGGTCGTGCTCGTCAGCAGAGTCGGGTGCTCGTACTCGAGCTGCCGTGGCCCCAGCCACACGACGGTGCCGTTGGTGGCAGGCACCAAAGACAGCCTGCTCTCGACCGAGGCCTTGTCGACGTTGTGATCGAACGTGATGCGAACCGGGGCCGCCGTCGAGACGCCGATGGTTCCGCGCTCAGGCGAGTAATCGACGATCTGCGGTGGATTCCCTCCGCAGGCCGCCAGCTCGCTCATCACGAGCAGCATCATTGCCGCCGCCGCGAGTCTCACAGACGTCAGCCTACCGACCGCCCGCGCGCGGGCGCGGCCTACAGGTGGGACTTGAGCCGGGCTCTCATCTCTTGCGCGAGCTGCTCGAGCCGAGACGAATCGACGAAGAGGAGCGAGATGCTCGGCACCTGGTCGATGGCGGCCTCGATGCCGGCCAGCGATGGGTCTGCCGCGCCAAGGATGTCCTTCACCTTGCGCGCGCGGTTGCCCAACGAGTCCTCGGCCATGGCCTGCAGCTCCGCGACGATCGACCCCCAATCCAGCTGCGGGCCCCCTCCGGACGAGGGCGCGGGCGGGGTCGTGGGGGCGACCGACGGCGTCGTGGGCGGCGTCTGGAAGGTTGGATACGTGGCGGTCGGCGGCGGAGGCGGCGGTGGAGGCGCGGCCTGTATCACCGGCGGTGTCGCGATGGCCGGAAACTGCTGCGTCGGCGGTGGCTGCGCGGGAGGAGCAGGAGGCGGCCCCGGGTTGCTGCGCGGCGCGGACCGCTGGCTGGCGACGACCTCGTCTACGTCGAGGGGCGGGTGCTTGGTCACGTCAGCGGACTTGACCTCGATCATCGCGCTGGGGTCGTCGCAGAGAGCAAGTGCGCGATCCGGCTTGTCGGCGATGTCACGCGACTCGCTGGTGTAAGCGCCGGCGAGCTCGCCCTCCGAGAGGATGATGACCCCGGTGCCGGCGGCGGCGCGGATCATGACGCTGCCGCTCAGCTTGCGATCGCTGAGGAACTTGAGCAGTGCGCGCATATCCACCCATGCCGCATACAGCTCGGTGTACAGGGGCTTCGAGACGGTGAGCTCATAAAGGCCGTCGATGAGCTCGGGCGAGAGTCCGACGACGTCGAGGACGCCGTGCCCGCTCGTGACGTCTTCGTTGAACTCGTGAAGCGCCTGCTTGCCCAGCACGAGGCCGCCCGCATCGGCCGTGCCGTCGTACATGCACTCGAGCGCGGACCCTTCGCGGAAGAGGATGAGGCCGGCCGCGTCGTCGGTGAGAAGGCGGACGTAGCCGGTGTATCCCTCTTTCTCGAGGGTCGTGATCAGGCGCGGGAAATCCACGAATGAAGTTTTCAGCGAGTCGTAGATGACCTGGCCCGCGGGCACCGGGATGGGCTCGCGGCCGTGCTTGGGCTGTGGTCTGTGCTTCACGCCACGTCTCGGCTGGGGTGCTTCCACCTTCTTCTCCGGTACTGGTTGTTCGCGGCGCTCAGCATGCGCCTCAGCGCTTGCGGCAGGCGGGGGCGGCGCGGAGGGCGGCGCGGGGGCTTCTCCCTTCGGTGAGTCCTTCGGAGTTGACTCGGCGGCGTGGACGAGGTCGGGGATGCCTGCCTTGACCGTCTCATCGGCGGGAAGCTTGGCTTTGGCGTCGAAATCGAACTCGCCTTTCGTCCAGCCCAGCGCGGTGATGACCGCATCGTCGCCCGCCTTTCCGTTGCCCTCGGCGTGAAAGAGGTGCCCGAACAGAAAATAGAGCGCGGCCGACTCCCCGTTCCCATCACGCAGGGTAAGGGTACCTGTCGACCTCTCGCCCTGGGCAGATTCCAGAAGCGACCGAAGAGGGATTTCGGCTAGCGAGCCGTGTGACTGCAAATGCGTCTCCCGAGATCGGCCCCAACACCGATCGATGGACTAAGAAAAGCTAGTATAGATAGCGAGATCGCATTCGCGCGCCCGGAGCCTCCCGAACTCCCTCTCCCAGCCAAGCCATCTCCCGCGCGTCTCCTTCTTGTCCGGCATGGCCAATCGACCTGGAACCGGGAGCACCGCATCCAGGGCCAGCTCGACCCTCCGCTTTCCACAGAAGGTCGCCGCCAGGCCATGCAGGTAGCTCGCCGGCTCGCCGGCCGGCGCCTTGCCGGGTTCTACTCCAGCGATCTGAAGCGGGCTTTCGAGACGGCCGGCCTGATCGGCGAGGCGGTGGCAGCGACACCGAGCCCGTCGGAGGCGCTGCGGGAGATCTACCTGGGCTTGTGGGAGGGACTCACGACCGAAGAGCTGGCCCAGCGTTACCCGAAGGAATGGGCGCTGTGGACCGAGGAACCGAGCTGGGATGTCGTCCCTGGCGGTGAGGGCGCGGTGCCATTCGAGGCTCGCGTCAATCTGGAGCTCGACTCGATCCTCTCGCGTCACCAGCACGGGGACGTGGTGGTGGTCACGCACGGGGGCGTCATCCAGGTCGCGCTCCATCGGGTGGTGGGCCGGCCGAACCAAGGCCTGTTTCCTTTCCGCATCGAGAATGCCTCGATCTCTGTGATCGAGAAGCGCAACGGTCGGTTCGTCGTGTCAGGCGTCAACGACACGAGCCACCTCGAGACCGCGGAATGAGCGATGCGGAGGCGAGCTGGGATCGCGACCTGAACGAACGTGCAGCGCCTTCACCGCTGCTGCAGACGTGGGGATGGGGCGAGGTGCAGTCGCGCGCGGGGTGGGCCGTGGAGCGCCTCCGGCTTGCGGGCGGCGCGATGGCGAGCGTGCAGCTCCGCGGTTTGGGCCGCGTGCGCGAGGCCTACGTTCCGCGCGGGCCGGTGCCCGCGTCCGCCGAAGCCATCGCCTCGCTCGTCGATTGGGCGCGGACGGCCAAGGTCGCGCGCATCATGGTCGAGCCCGAGGCGCCGCTCGATTTCGGAGACGTCATGCGTAGGCACGGCTTCAACCCGGCGTCGCCGACACAGCCGCAGTTCACCCGCATTATCGAGCTCTCACCACCTACCGCCATGCTCGCGACCTTCAAGCATGGCCGCCGCTACAACATCCGAGCCGGCGAGCGGCGCGGCGTGGTGGTCGAGGAGGGCAAGGATGCTGCCGAGCTCGCGCGACAATCCGCTGCGGTCGAGCGGCGCGAGTCGATCAACCTGCCGGCGAAGGGCTATTACCAGGTCCTCCTGGACGCGCTCCCCTGGTGCCGCACCTACGTGAGCCGGCATCCGGAGACCGGCGAGGCGCTCGCGGCGGTGCTCGTCGCGCGCCACTCGGGCCGTGCCTACCATCTATATGCGGGCCGGAGCGGCGCCCACCCGGAGCTCATGGCCAACGACATGGCATGGTGGGCCGCCATCAAAGCAGCGGCCGAGGCGGGCTGCCGCGATTACGACCTCTGGGGGGTGCCGCCGCCGGATGCGGGTCCCGATCACCCGTGGCGCGGCCTTGGCGTGTTCAAGTCAGAGTTCGGTGGGACCGAGGTTGCGTACTCAGGAGCGTGGGAGCTGGTGCTGTCGGAGGCGGCTTCGAGGCTGATCGGCCTGGAGCGCAAGGCACGCGGCCGCATTCGGGGCTTGAAACGAAACATCTCCTAACAATCCTTCAAATCGGTTAGGATTTGGTTTGATGGCGCAGGGGTCCAACGGGGCGCGCAAGGTCCTGATCGTCGACGGTGATAGCACCATCCGTCGAGAGGTGCGTTCCGCATGCGCGCAAGACGGCTACCAGGTGCTCGAGGCGGACACAGGCGCAGAGGCACTCCGCCAGGTCGAAGCCGTGCGGCCGAGTCTGGTCCTCCTCGAGGTCGCGCTGCCGGACGCCTCGGGATTCGACATCTGCCGCGAGCTGCGAAAGAAGGACACCGCGGTGCCGGTGATCATGATGAGCTCGCGCTCCGACGAGATCGACGCGGTGGTCGCGCTGGAGATCGGCGCCGACGACTATGTCGTCAAGCCGCTTCGCCTTCGGGAGCTGGCCGCGCGGATCGCTGCCCACCTTCGCCGCATGCGCATGGAGTCGGCCGAGACGAGCCGCAACCGCCTCGAGTTTCGCGATCTTGTCATCGACGTCAACGAGCGCCGCATCTATCGCGGAGGGCAAGAGGTCGAGCTCACACACACCGAGTTCGACCTGTTGACGTTCCTGGCGAGCAACGCCGGCAAGGTCCTCAGCCGCGAAAAGATCCTCAACTCGATCTGGGGCTACGAGTATCCGATCGAGACGAGGGTCATCGACGTGCACATCCGCAACCTGCGGCGAAAGATCGAGGCGCAGCCGTCGAGGCCGTACTACATCCTCGCCGTGCCGGGCATCGGCTACCGTTTCACGAACGCGCGCCCGACCTAGGACCTTCGACAGAGCCGGCAATAAACATTCCTTCACGCGCCTTTCGTCGGGCGCGGACTATATTCGTGGCGCTGCTTCCGACAGGTGGGTTTACGGAGGGGATGGCATGACTCGATCGTTACGACGCGTCCTGGCCTTTGCGATCGGCTCGCTCACCGTCATGGGCGCGGGCCCGCTCTTCACGGCGGTCTCGGTGGGAGCCAGCAACGGTCCAGGGCCCCACGGCAACATCGGCGGGCTCGCCGGCATCAATCACCTCGTCGTCATCTACGACGAGAACCACAGCTTCGACAATCTCTACGGTCTGTTCCCCGGCGCCAACGGCATCAGCCGCGCAAGCGACACGGCGACCACGCAGGTCGACCTCGCGACCGGACAGCCTTATACGTGCCTGCCGCAAACCGATTCGCACCTGATCGGCACGTGCCTGCCTGACCAGCCCTTCGACATCACCAACTACGTTCCCGCTGATCAGAAGACCCGCGACCTGGTCCACCGGTACTACCAGGAGCAGGTTCAGATCGACGGCGGCAGGATGGACCGCTTCGTGACCGTCAGCGACGCCAAGGGCCTGTCGATCGGCTACTACCCGACCGACCAGCTCCCGGTCGCGAAAGAGGCGGCGAAATACGTGCTGGACGACAACTTCTTCCACGCCGCTTTCGGCGGTTCGTTCCTCAATCACCAGTGGCTCGTGTGCGCGTGCACGCCGGTGTACGCAAACGCCGTGAGCGATGGCAGCTCGAAAGACCTGCACACGATTCTCGGCGCGAACGGCCTGCCCACGAAGGACGGCCAGCTGACGACCAAGGCGACCGGTGACTATGCCGTCAACACGATCTTCCCGGCCAGCAAGCCCACCATCCCGGCGGCGCAGCTGCCGCTTTTGACCAATGCAACAATCGGCGACGAGCTGTCCGCCGCCGGGACCAGCTGGGCCTGGTACTCGGGCGGCTGGGACAACGCCGTTGCGGGGAGCGCCGACCCCCTGTTCCAGTACCACCACCAGCCGTTCAACTACTACGCGAACTACGCGCCTGGGATGCCGGGCCGAGCGCACCTGCAGGACGAAACCAACTTCATCGACGCCGCGCAGGCGGGGACGCTGCCGGCGGTGTCATTCGTGAAGCCGATCGGCGCCGACAACGAGCATCCCGGCTACACGGACGTGATCAGAGGCGAGAACCACCTCCTCGACCTGATCAACGACGTCCGCAACGGTCCGAACTGGAAGGACACCGCCATCGTCATCACCTATGACGAGCACGGCGGCTTCTGGGACCACGTCGCGCCGCCGACCGATGCCAACCACTCGGACATCTGGGGACCCGGCAGCCGCGTCCCGACCATCATCATCTCGCCGCTCGCGAAGCGGCACTTCGTGGATCACACGCTGTACGACACGACCTCGATCCTCGCCACCATCGAACGCCGCTGGGATCTGGCGCCGCTGGGATCCCGCGACGCCAACGCCAATGACCTCCGCCGCGCCTTCACGCTCGGCGCAGGCAGCGCCTAACGCAGCTGTTTCGAAGCCGGCCGGGTGCCGGGGGTGATCGCGCCCCCGGCACCGAGCTCCTCGAGGCCTTCGATCACGAAAGGCCGCTCGGCGATGCGAGGGTGGGGGATTCGCAGGCCGGGCTCGGCAAGGTGCTGGGTGCCGAACAGCAGGATGTCGACATCGATGACGCGCGGGCCCCAACGGCGCGTCGGCCTGCGCCCGCCCTCCCGCTCGACCTGTTTGGCAGCCCTTAGCAGCGAGCGGGGGGAGCCGTCCCACTCGATCTCCAGGACCTGGTTGAGAAAGCGCGGCTGGTCGGTGTCGCCCCAGGGTTCCGTTTCTATGACGCGGCTTTGACGCAGTATCCGCGCCCCTTTTTGACGCAGCCGGCGACGTGCCGCGCTGAGGTTGCGATCACGCCGCCCGAGGTTGGAGCCGAGGCCGAGGTACGCGAGGGTCACCGCATTCGATCGGCGACGCGAACCACCCTCATCATCTCCGCCACGTCGTGGACGCGCACCACGTCCGCGCCGCGCAAGATCGCCGCGGTCACGGTGGCGGCCGTGCCCTCCAGCCTTGCGCTGACGGGAAGGTCGAGCAGTTTGCCCACGAACGATTTGCGCGAGGTGCCGATGAGGACTGGCTGGCCGAGCTCTCGCAGCTCCTCGAGCCGGCGCATGACCTCCCAGTTCTGGTTCGCGGTCTTGCCGAACCCGATGCCAGGGTCGACGAGAATGCGCTCGCGCGGCACGCCGGCATCCACGGCGGCGGCGACAGCCACGCGGAGGAATCGCTTGATCTCGGCCATGAGGTCGCCCGTGTACTCGGTGCCATCCTGGTTGTGCATCAGCACGAGCCCGCACTGATGACGCGCGGCGAGCTCGGCCAGCGCCGGCGAGCGGACGAGGCCCCAGACATCGTTGATGATCGTGGCTCCGGCCGCAACGGCCGACTCGGCGACCTCGAGTTTGTAGGTGTCGATGGAGACGGGCACCGTCGACTGCTTCGAAAGGCGCCGCACGACCTCGTCCGTGCGCGCAATCTCTTCGGCCGTCGTGACCGGAACATGGCCAGGCCGGGTCGATTCGCCGCCGACATCGATGAGGTCGGCGCCGTCGGCGACCATGCGCAAGCCCTGCGCCACCGCGGCCTCACGATCGTCGCCGAGCCCGTCGCCGCTGAATGAGTCCGGGGTGACGTTGACGATGCCCATGACGTAGGTGCGGCTGCCCCAATCGAATCGATGTCCGCCGATGTCCGCGATCACCCAGCGATTATCCAACCCCGTATCCTCCACACCTGACATGAGGCTCGAGGATCTGGCGCGCGGCGTGCCCGGGGCTGTAGTCGAAGGTGACCGAAACGTCGAGGTCACAGGCATTGCTTACGACTCGCGGCACGTCAAGCACGGCGACCTGTTCGTGGCGGTGGCGGGCATCCACTTCGACGGCCACGCCTATGCCGCTGATGCTGCCGCCGCCGGCGCCGTCGCAGTGGCGATCGAGCGGCCGGTCGACCTCCCGGCGGGCCTGCCGGTCCTGAGACTGCCATCCACGCGAAGCGGGCTCGCCGAGATCGCGGCGGAATTCTACGGACGGCCTTCGCGTCATCTTTATGTAGCGGGGATAACGGGCACCGACGGCAAAACGACGGTGACGCACATGGCAGAGCACGTACTGATGGCCAGCGGAGTTCTGGCCGGGGCCATGAGCACGGTCGCGTTCTCAGTCAGTGGCGCCGAGATCGACAACACGAGCGGGCAGACGACGACAGAGGCCCCGCAGGTGCAGGACTGGCTGCGCCGGATGGTCGATGCCGGCGTGAATTGCGCAGTGATCGAGACCACCTCGCATGCCCTCGTTCAGGACCGCGTCCTCGCCTGCGACTTCGACGTGGCGGCTTTCACCAACGTGGGCCACGACCACATGGATTACCACGCCACGTGGGAGGCCTACCTGGAGGCGAAGGCCCGCTTGATAGACCTGGCCGCATCGGGAGCCGAAAAGGGGATCGAGAAGACGGCGGTGGTCAACCGCGACGACCCGAGCTTCGAGCGCCTTTCCCGCCGCCCGATCCAGCGGAGGTGGACGTACGGCCTGACGACGGCCTCCGACCTGCACCCGCTCGACCTGACCATGACCGCGACCGGCTCGCGATTCCGGCTCAAGACGCCGCTCGGCGAGACGGAGGTTTCGCTCGCCGTGCCGGCGCGGTTCAACGTCTACAACGCTCTCTGCGCGGCGGGCGTTTGCCTCGCCATGGGAGTGCCGGCCGAAGAGATCGGGCCAGGCCTTGCCGGATTCGATGGGGTGCGCGGCCGTCTCGAGCGCGTCGACGTCGGCCAGGACTTCAGCGTGTTCATCGACTTCGCGCACTCGGCTGGGGCCCTGGCGAGCGCGCTTGCCGAGCTCCGTCCATACACGCGTGGACGCCTGATCGCGGTGTTCGGGTCCACGGCGCGCTCCGACCACGATCGCCCGGGCATGGGCAAGGCGGCCGGTGACCTCGCCGACTTCTTCATCATCACGACGGACGATCCGCTTCGCGAAGACCCGGCGGAGATCGCACGTGATGTGCAGTCCGGGGTAGTGGGCAAGGCTCCGGGCAAGGACTACGAGATCGTGATCGACCGCCAGGCCGCGATCAGGCGTGCCATCGACCTGGCGCAGCCCGGGGACACCGTCCTCCTGGCCGGCAAGGGGCATGAGCGCACGATGCAGATGGCCGCCGGCGCGCAGCCGTGGGACGAGCGCGAAGAGGCGGAGGCCGCGATCAGGGAGAAAGGGCGCTAGCGCCGCCCCCGACCATCCGCACGATCTCGACCACGTCGCCATCGTCGAGCTTTGCGTCTGCGTATGCCGACCGCTCGATGATCACCCCGTTGTGCTCGACGGCTACGGCTCGGGGGCTCACGCCGAGAGTCTCGAGATATGCGAGCAGCGGAGTGGGCTCCGCAAGCTCGACGCGCCGGCCGTTGACCTGCAGCCCGATCATTTACGAGGGGTCTCCGCGAAATCGAAGAGTTCGTGGGGCGGTTGGAACAAGCTGATCGCGGCGTAGCCGGCGGCGCCCGCCGCATGTATCTGCGAGATGCGCTCCTCGGTGACGCCTCCGATCGCGAGCACGGGAATTCTGAGGGCATCGGCAACGGTCGCCAGCATCTCGATGCCAGCCGGCGGCGAGCCCTCGTGGGTCGGGCTGGGCCACACGGGTCCGAAAATCACATAGTCGGCGCCATCGGCCTCCGCGCCCAGCGCTACCTCGAGGGAATGGACCGAGCAGCCCACCAGGCGATCGCCGAGGAGACGTCGAGCCGCTTGCACGGTGATGTCGTTCTCCGGCAGGTTCACGCCGGCGGCGCCCGCGGCAAGGGCGATGTCGCACCTCGAGCTGAGGACGACCGGCAGGGGCGACGAGGCGACGAGGGTGGAGGCTTCTTTGGCGATCTCGCGCGCAGTCGCCTGCGGCGCACGGAGCTGGAGGATGGTGGCGCGTCCGGCGGCACTCATTCCGGCACGCGCGTTTGTGACGATCGCCATCGCGGCTGGGATGGCTAGCCGTCGGGGCGCGATATACCCTCCGTCGGCGAGCTCGGGCTTGCTTGCTCGCGCTTCGGGATCAGGCCGGCATTGAATGCCCTGCGGCCGGCCTCCACGCCGCCCGCGATCGCCTCGGCCATGAGTTGAGGGTCCTGCGCCAGAGCAATCGCGGTGTTGACGAGGACCGCATCGGCGCCGACCTCCATGGCCAGCGCGGCGTCCGACGGCGAACCGATGCCCGCGTCGACGACCACCGGAACACCGGCCTGCTCGACGATGATCCGGATCTGCTCGAGCGTTTGCAGGCCCTGGGCCGACCCGATCGGTGACCCGAGCGGCATCACGGTGACGGTGCCGATCTCCTCGAGCTTCCTCGCCAGCACGGGGTCGGCGTTGATGTAAGGGAGCACCTTGAAGCCTTCGGTCACCAGCGAGCGCGCCGCCTTCAGCGTCTCCTCGGGGTCGGGAAACAGGTAGCGCGGGTCGGGTATCACTTCGAGCTTGACCCAGTCCGACAGTCCCATCGAGCGCGCGAGGCGCGCGATTCGGATGGCCTCGTCCGCCGTGCGGCAGCCCGCCGTGTTCGGAAGGATTCGGTATCGCTTCCAGTCGATGACATCCAGGATGGTTTTGGTCTTGGGGTTGTCGAGGTCGAGACGGCGCAGCGCGACCGTGACCAGCTCGCACCCGGATGCCTCGAGCGCGGCGAGCATCGTTTCGTTGTCAGCGTACTTGCCGGTGCCGAGGAAGAGGCGCGAGCGGAGCTCGATGCCGGCGATGACCAGGCGGTCGGCGGTCGCGGTCTGCACGAGTTCAGCTTAGATGGTGGACGCTTTGGGCTTTGAAATCTCCCCATCCCACCGTCGCCCTTTGGGCGAGGGTGGACTTCCCCACAAAGTGGGGAAGCCAATTAGAGGTCTTGCTGTTCCAGGAGCTTCTTGTCGCGAGGGTAGGTCAGCCGCTTGATGGCGTCGTTGATCGGCAGCCAGACGAGCTTGTCGACCTCGATCCCGGCGCGGAACCGGCCGCCCTTGACCTCCATGAGCCAGTAGCAGGCGACCTTGTCGCGGCCGCGGCGGTCGACGTATGCCGTGCATCCGAGCGGCCGCTGAATCTCACACCGAAGCCCGGTCTCCTCCCTCACCTCGCGCAGCGCGCAGTCCGCGGGCGACTCGTCGGGCTCGACCTTGCCCTTGGGCAGAGTCCAGTCGTCATATGCGGGCCGGTGAATTATGGCGAGCTCTGTGTCGCCTGACGCGCCGGTCCGGCACACAACGCCGCCTGCGGCCCTGATGACGTTCACATCGGTCAACTCGAGAATCTTGGTTGCCACCATTGCTCCTTCGTCTGCTTGATCGGCGGGCTAGGACGTATATCTCTTTACCGATGACGGGCAGTGGTTGAGTTTACCTGCGCGGCCCTCTGGGTTCCACAACCTTATGTAAATCGCGCATCAGCTACAGCTGCCTCGCGAGACGGATCTGCCGTCGCAGCACCCAGCGGCTCCCGAGGTTGATGACGAGGACCATGACCACCAGCACCAGCGCCGCGCCCCACGCCTCTTGCTGCAGGTCTTTGTATGGAGTCAGGGCGTCGCGAAAGACGACCAGCGGCAGTGTCGACATCTGGCGGTTGGGATCGATGGTCAAGAACTGGCTGCCCAGCGCCGTGAAGAGAACGGGTGCTGTCTCGCCGGCGGCGCGCGCCACAGCAAGGAGCGCGCCGGTGATCACGCCGGGTGCCGCGGCCGGGAGGATGAGCTGCAGCGAAACGCGCCAGCGCGGAAGACCCAGCGCAAGGCCAGACTCCCGGAGGCCATTCGGGATGAGCCCGACCGCACTTTCCGTGGTGCGAATCACGACGGGCAGCATGAGGATCGCGAGGGCGACCGACGCGGAGGTGCCGGAGAAATGGTGCTGCGGCACCACCACGAGCGCATAAGCGAACAGGCCCAGCGCGATCGATGGCGCTCCGACCAGCACGTCGCTTGCGAGCCTGACCCAGCTCGCCCACTGACCCGTGCCGTACTCGGCCAGGTAGACGCCGCTCAGAACGCCGATCGGAACCGCGACCACCGATGCGAGGCTGACGATGACCGCGGTGCCGGCGATGGCGTTGGCCACGCCGCCGCCAGGGATCCCGCTGGGGCGCTGTGAGTTCGTGAAGAACTCCCAATGCGATACGGCGGGCAGGCCTTTGCTGATCGTCAGCCACAGGACGAGACCCAGCGGGATGAGGGCGAGCACCGTGAGCGCGTACATCACGGCCAGCGCGACACTGCTGGTGAAACGCCGTCGCAGGTCGTGGCTCACACCACGGCCCTCGCCCTTGCGGAGTGGACCAACAGCAGAGCGACGACGTTCACCGTGAGGGTGACCAGGATGAGCACGAGACCGATTTCAACCAGCGCTCCCTGGTAGATGTCGCCGGTGGCCTCGACGAACTCATTCGCGATAACCGCGGCAAGCGTGTAGCCGGGCGCGAAGATCGAGTGTGGGACGTCGGGGCGGTTGCCGACGACCATCGCGACCGCGACCGTCTCCGCCAGCGCGCGTCCGAGGGCGAGCACCGTCGCGCCGAAGATGCCGGCGCGCGCGGCGGGTAGGACCACGCGCCACGTGGTTTCCCACCATGTGGCTCCGAGCGCGACGGTCGATTCTCGCAACCCTCGCGGGACTGCGCGAATCACGTCGCGCGAGACCGCGGAGAGCGTCGGCAGGATCATGATCGCGAGGACGAGCGACGCCGTGAACAGGCTCGTCTGGCTGGGCACGCCTCCGAGGAGAGGCACCGACGGCAGCCGATCCGTGACAGGGATCTCGACGTGGACCAGCACCCACGGGGCGAGCACGTACAGCGCCCAGATGCCGTAGACGACGCTTGGAATGGCCGCCAGGAGCTCGATTCCCGTCCCCAGCGCTCCCCGGGCGCCCTGCGCGCCGGGCTCGGCGAGCAGAACGGCGACCCCGACTCCGACCGGCAGCGCGATGGCGATCGCGATGGCGCTTGTGATCAGGGTCCCCAGGATGAATGGAAGGGCTCCGAAGGTGTTCGTCACGGGGTTCCAGTCCGCGCCGACGAAGAAGCCGAGGCCGAACCTCGATATGGACGGCCACGCCTGCTGGAACAGGACGCCGACGATCAGGATCAGCGATGCGGGCGCGGCCCAGCTGACGACGGCCGTGAACGTCCGGTAACGGTCTGGCGGCTTCGGGATGGAAGCTGGAACGCCAGCCGCGCTATCGACCGCGGCCGACAACAGGTCCTTCCTTCGAGGTGGCTGCCGCTTCGTCGCGAGAAGCTGCGAGCAGGTCGATGGGATTCGCCTGCCGGTCGAGCCGGTACCCGATCCCGCGCACCGTCACGATCTCGAACGGCGCCCGCTCCGCGAACTTCTCGCGCAGCCACCGAATGTGCACGTCGACTGTCTTGCGGTCGCCGGTGAAATCTCGGCCCCACACGTTCTCGAGCAGGGAGTCGCGGGTGTGCACCCGGCCTGGAAACGCGAGCAGGTAGGAGAGGAGATCGAACTCCCGCGCCGTGAGCTTGACGTCGGCTCCATCCAGGATCACCCTGCGAGCCGCGCGGTTGATGCTGAAATCGCCGATGGAATCCAGCTCGGGTATCGACTTGGGTTCGTTGGCTTCCGGCTGCGCGCGACGCAGCACCGCGTGCACGCGGGCGAGGACCTCGCGAATCGAGAATGGCTTGGTGATGTAGTCGTCGGCGCCAAGCTCGAGACCGACGATCTTGTCGACCTCGGAGTCCTTGGCCGTGATGATGATGATCGGCACGCGGCTGCTCTTGCGAAGCGCGCGGCAGAAGTCGAAGCCGCTCATCCCCGGCAGCATCAGGTCGAGCAGCACGAGGTCCGGTCTCGAGGTGCGCGCCGTGCGCAGGCCGGCGGCGCCGTCGCTCGCCTCCTGCACGGAGAACCCCGCGGCGGTGAGGTTGTACTTCAGCATGTCGCGGATGCCCTCGTCGTCCTCGACGACGAGGACGCGGCCGGAGTTGCCGGCAGCGGCCCCGCGGCTCATCCCAGCTCGACCACCTGTCCGGTTTCCAGAAACACGATGTCCTCCGCCACGTTGGTGACGCGATCGGCGATCCGCTCCAGGTTGTGCGCAACCAGCAGCAGGGTCACAGCGCGGAGGGCGTTGTCGGAGTCGGCCTTGCCGGTGCCCATCTCCGAGATCAGCTCGTCGAACACGCGGTGGTACAGGCGGTCGATCTCGTTGTCGCGTCCCGCGACCTCGCGTGCGTGCGCCTCGTTCTCGTCGATCAGAGCCTCGAGGATGTCGTGCACCTGCCCGATCGCGAGGTCGCCCATCAGGCCGAACTCCGCGCGCAGCGGTTTGTCAGGCAGCCCGACGAGCGTTTTGGTCATGCGGCCGATGCGCACGGCATAGTCGCCCATGCGCTCGAGCTCGGTGGCGATGTACTGGATGCCCATGAGCCGTCGCAGGTCGCGGGCGACCGGCTGCTGGGTGGCGATGACCATGAAGATCTGCTCGCGTATCTGCTTGAAGAGCTCGTTGAGGTACTGGTCCTGTGAGCGCACCTTCTCGGCGGCGGGGCCATCGCGCCTGCGAAGCGCGTCCAGCGAAGCCTCGATCTGCGATTCCACCAGCGTGCCCATGCGCACAACCGTCTCGCGAAGACTCGCGAGCTCTCTTTCGAATGTCAGGCGCGGCATCTAACTTCTAGCCGAAGCGCCCGGTGATATACGCCTCTGTTCGCGGGTCGCGCGGTGCGTTGAAGAGGTCGGCGGTGGGAGCGAACTCGATCAGCTCTCCATGCCGGCCCTCAGGGTTCATGAGCATGAAAGCGGTGAAGTCGGAGACCCGCGCTGCCTGCTGCATGTTGTGGGTGACGATCACGATCGTGTACTCCCGCGCCAGCTGCACCATCAGGTCTTCGATCTTCAACGTGGCCACAGGGTCGAGCGCCGAGCAGGGCTCGTCCATCAGGATCACCTCCGGGCTGACTGCAAGACAGCGGGCGATCACCAGGCGCTGCTGCTGCCCGCCCGACAGCGATGTGCCGGGGGAATCGAGCCGGTCCGACACCTCGTCCCACAGCGCGGCCGCCTCGAGGCTTCGCCGCACGATGTCGTCGATGCGGCTCTTGCTCCAGCCGAGCAGCCGGGGGCCGAAGGCGACGTTGTCGCGGATGGACATGGGAAATGGGCTGGGCCGCTGGAAGACCATGCCTACCTTCTGGCGGAGGTCGAGGAGCTTCGTCGTGCGAACGACGTCGCTGCCGTCGAGCATCACCGTTCCCTCGGCGCGTGCTCCGGGGACCAGGTCGTACATGCGGTTGAACACGCGCAAGAGCGTGGTCTTGCCACAACCCGACGGGCCGATGATGGCAGTGATGCGGCGCTCGGGGATGTCGAAGGTGACGTCTTTGAGCGCACGGGTCTTCCCATAGAAGAAGGAAAGGGAATCGACCTTGAGCTTCGTACCAGCGGATCCCGGCATCGCGCGAAGCTCCGGCCTCCCTACTTTCGCCAGGGTCTGAATGATCGGTCTAGCGTCCGCCATCCGTGCTCAGGATAAGGGGCGCCGGGTTAAGGCCGGTTTATGGGCCAGTTAAGAGTTGATCGGGAGGGCGATCGTGAACACCTGGCCCCCGTCGCGAGCCGTCTCCGTCCAGATCCGGCCGCCGAGAACCTGCACCAGGTGCTTGGTGATGGCAAGGCCCAGCCCAAAGCCGCCCGCCTCTCGCGGGCGCGCCCGATCGACCTTGTAGAAGCGCTCGAAAACCCGGCTCCAGTGCTCGGGCGAGATGCCGGGGCCGCGGTCGCGCACGGAGACGCGCACCTCCTCGCCGGCCACCTCGGCGCTGACGTCGATGGCCGAGCCGGGCGGAGAGAACTTGGCAGCGTTGTCGAGGAGGTTGTCCAGGGCCTGTACGAGCTTGGGCCGATCGGTGGTGACGGTGAGGTTGGCCGGAATGTCCGCGTTCACCGGCCGATCGAGGCCGAGCCTGGTCACGCTCTCCTGCACCAGCTCACCCAGGTCGAAGGGGCTCGTCTCGACAGCCATCGTTCGCGCCTCGATGTCGCCGAGCTGACGGAGGTTGTCGATGATCTTGCTCAGCAGGTCGGCCTCCTTGACGAGCCGCTCGGCAAAACGATGCCTGTCCTTCGGCGACGGGTCGCCGAGCAGGCTTTCGGCAGTGAGCCGCAACGATGTGATCGGGGTCTTGAGCTCATGGACGAGATTGGCCACGAACTCCTGGCGCACGGTCGCGAGGCGCCTCAGCTCGGTGACGTCCGACAGGAACATGAGCACCTCGCCCGCACGCAGGCTGGGCGCCAGGGTGACGAGCACCGTGCGGCGATGGTGCACCAGGTATGCCTCGGCCTCGGTGACGGTGCTGTCGAGGACGTCGAGCAGGCTTGCTTCCAGGGTCACCTCGACGAGGCTGGCGGGCAGGCGGTCCTGCTCGATCTCAAAGAACGTACGCGCAAGCAGGTTGGCTGCGACGACATGGCGTTCCTCGTTCAGCAGCAGGGTCATGAGGGGTGCCTGCTCGACCAGCGCCGCAAACGGATCGCGCTGGGCCACGCGCCTCTCAGGCTGCTCCTCGTTCCGACCGCGATCCCAGATCACGGCCGGAGTATATGAGCGCGTTCGAGCTCGCTGGCGCTTAAGGACGAGTTAACCCGGGCTTAAACGGCCATGGCTAGTTTGAAGTCACAAAGACAACGGATGTTCATTCGGTGGAGGAGGGTTTGATGTTTGTGGGCAGACGAGTGGGACGCGCATTGCTCGTTGGCATTGCGGCCGTCGTGTTCGCCGCCGCGTGTGGGGGAACCGGCACTGATTCGGCGTTGCAGTCACCGGCTGACGTAGGGAGCGGCTCGCTGACCGGCGCCGGCGCCACGTTCCCAGCGCCGTTCTATCAGAAAGCGTTCTACGACTACACCGCGAGGTACCCGCAGGTGACCGTCAACTATCAGTCCGTCGGATCAGGTGCCGGCATCTCGCAGTTTCAGAAGCAAACCGTCGACTTCGGAGCGAGCGATGTGCCCATGAGCGACGCTGACATCGCCAAAGTACCTGGCGGCGCGAGCGCCATGACCCAAATTCCGACGACCCTTGGTGTCATCTCGATCGCGTACAACCTCTCGGGCGTCAGCAAGCTGCAGCTCGACGGCGCAACACTAGCGAACATCTATCTCGGCCACATCACGAAGTGGAATGACTCCTCGATTACCGCCCAGAACTCCGGGGTCAACCTTCCGAGCTCCGCCATCGCGGTCGTGCACCGCGCCGACAGCAGCGGCACGAGCTACCACTTCACCGACTACCTCGCCAAGGTGTCGGCCGAGTGGAAGACCAAGGTCGGCGTCGCCAAGGCGGTCAAGTGGCCGGCCGGCACCGGCGGCCAGGGCAACCAGGGCGTGGCGCAGGCGGTCACCTCGACAGCCGGTGCGATTGGCTATGTCGAGCTGGCTTATGTCGTTCAGACCGGCATGAGCCAGGTGTATCTCAAGAATGCAGCCGGGACCTACGTGCAGGCGAGCGTTGCCGGAGCGACGGCGGCCGCGGCCCAGAACACCACCGTCGGCCCGACCAACTTCTCGATCACGAACGAGCCTGGCGCGGACTCGTACCCCATCGCCGGATTCAGCTGGGTGATGCTCTACACCTCCTACTCGGATGCCAATAAAGGCAAGGGCATCGCGCACCTCTTCCAGTGGCTGGTCACGCAGGGCCAGTCGGACGGGACCTCCCTCCAGTACGCCGGGCTGCCATCACCTGTGCAGACACTTGCGCTCACCAACCTGAAGACCATCAAAGCAGGCGGCACAACCGTACTCAGCTGACAGATTTCGGCATCATCGCCCAAGCGGCGCGGGTCCATGGGGCCTGCGCTTCCTTTTCTATGTCACAGCGGCTTGCGGGCGGGTAATCCGGGGCGGCGAGGGTAGCGCGCGGGCGTCGGACGCACCTTGTCGATCACGACAATCGTCCCGGCCGTCCTTGCAGATGACGGAGCCCTCACCACACCGGACAGCTCGCCACCGAGCAGCCCAATCGCTGTCGAAGCTTCGGCCACGTCCTCCCCTTCGGTCTTTTGGGCCAGCAGCCTGCCCCCCACCCTGACCAGCGGCATGCAAAGCTCCACCAGCACCTGGAGGGGCGCGAGCGCCCGCGCCACCGCGACGTCGAAGGCCTCGCGCATGGCCGGATCCCGGCCCGCGTCCTCGGCGCGCCGCGCAACCACCTCGACGTGCTCGAGCGCGAGCGCCGCGCAGGCGTGGACCAGGAACGCCGCCTTCGCCTGGTCGGCCTCGATGAGCGTGACGTGCAGGTCGGGACGGACGATCTTGATCGGGAGGCCGGGCAGGCCGGCGCCGGAACCGACATCGACCAGGTTGTGCGCCGCGCCGAGGTGCTCCACGAGCACCAGGCTGTCGTCGATCAGCGCCCGATCAGCCCGGGCCATCAGCCCAGGCCACGACGAGATAAGCCGCTCGAGCTCTTCGAGCTTAGAATCTGTCATTGAGATGCCCATCTACGAGTATCGGTGCGAGAGCTGCTCGGGGAAGTTCGAGGTCCTCACCAGGTTCGCGGAGAGGGATCAAAGCCAGGCTTGCCCAAGCTGCGAGTCGACCAGGACCAGGGTGCTGGTATCGAGCTTTGCCGTGACCGGCGGAGGCGAGTCGGGTTCATCGCTCGATTTCGGGAGCGAGCAGACCAGCGGCGGCGGCTGCTGCGGCGGCGCGTGCGGCTCCTGCGGCTCCGGGCCCAACTGACGCCAGCGGACTAGCCTTGCTGTTCCCGGTCACATACCGGGTCAACGCCGCCGGCCACATGGAGGTGGGCGGGTGCGACCTGGTCGAGCTTGCGCACACGCATGGCACGCCCCTGTATGTCTATGACGAAGCCACTGTGCGGCAGCGCGCCTCCGAATACGTCGCGGCCATGGGCTCGGCCGGGCAGGTTCTCTACTCGGCCAAGGCATTCGCATCGCCGCGATTCCTGAGGGTCGTCGCCGACGAGGGCCTGGGTCTCGACGTGGTTTCGGCGGGCGAGCTCTACCTCGCCTCGAAGAGCGGGTATGCCGGCGACACCATCCATTTCCTCGGCAACAACAAGAGCCGCGACGACCTCGAGGCGGCATACGAGGCTGGCGCCACCATCGTCATCGACGGCGCGTACGAGTTCGAGCTGTTGCGCGAAATCGTGCCCGAGGGCACGCGAGTCCCCGTGATGCTGCGCATCTCGCCGGGCGTCAAACCCGACACCCACGCCCACATCTCGACGGGACAGCTCGACTCCAAGTTCGGTTTCTCGATCGAGTCGGGCGCCGCCATGAGAGCAATCGCGGAGGCGCTGCGGCACCCGAGGCTGGAGGTGGTCGGCCTCCATTCGCACCTGGGGTCGCAGATCCTTGCCCTCGGTGCTTATCAGCAGGCGATGGAGATCATGCTCGACCTCCTCGTCCAGCTCCGCGACGAGCTGAAGTTCGAGCCTCGAAAGCTAGGCGCCGGCGGCGGGCTCGGTATCGCGTACACGCGCGATGACGACCCGCCCACTCCGCGTTATTTCGTGGAGACCATCCGCCATGCGCTCGAGGCCGGCTGCGCGCGACGAGGCCTTCACATCCCTCACCTCGTGGTCGAGCCAGGCCGCTCGATCGCTGGGCCGGCCGGCATGGCGCTCTACACGGTGGGTTCGATCAAGGACATTCCTGGCGTGCGGCGCTACGTCGCCGTCGACGGCGGCATGGGTGACAACATCAGGCCCAAGCTCTACGGCGCGCGGTACGAAGCGTTTCTCGCCTCCGATCCCGAGCGCTCGCCCGACGGCAAGGTCACCATCGCCGGCAAGTACTGCGAGTCGACCGACATTCTCATCACCGATATCGAGATGCCCGAGCTGAAGCCGGGTGACATCATCGCCATGCCCGCAGCCGGCGCGTACAACCTGGCGATGGCGAGCAACTACAACGGGATGCCGCGACCCGAGGTCGTCATGTTGAGAGATGGCCGTGCAGATGTGATGCGCCGGAGAGAAACGCTCGACGACCTGATCGCCGCCGAAGTGTTCTAGCCGGTCGCCGTCACCGAGATGCTGGCGAATGCACATCCGCCCGCATCACACGCGCGGATGTACGCGGGACCTACGACGGCCGAGGATGGGATCGTGTACGTCTGCAGAAAGGTTGCGTCCGTGCCAACGGTCGCCGTGGCCACGGTCTGGCTCGTGGTCGAACCCTGGATGAAAGTCAACGTGACGGTTTGACCGGGATTGAAGTGAAAGCCTTTGACGGTC
>DASPYG010000005.1:0-17101 GCA_035636885.1 Candidatus Nitrosopolaris sp. | reverse complement strand
CCGGACGCGGGTGCGGACGTGGCGTAGCAGCGGGTCCTCGCCGGCGAAGGCAGTCTTATAGGTCTCGCCGCGGAAGCAAGGTCCATTGTCGGACACGAGGGCGATCGGGGCCGGGACGACGTCGATGATCTCGCCGGTGGTCTCGTCGACCAGCTCGATGGTGCCGCGGTCGGCGCGCAGATCGTCGAGACAAAGCACGCGTTGGGCTTCGGCGACGGCCGCGTTCAGGCAAGCGAGAGCGTCGGCGCCGCGGGCCGTTGGTCCGACGGTGGCGGCGAGGCAGAACTTGGTGGCGTAGTCGATCACCGCACAGATGCGCCAGATCCCGCCCGAAGGCGTCTCGAACTCGCTGAAGTCGGTCTGCCAGATCCGGTTGCGTTCGCTCGGCGGATCCCGGAACAGCTTGCGCCGCAGAGCCGCCCAGGACTTGCGAGCGGCCCGAAACCCGCGCAGCAGCAGCAGCCCGCGGCTCGATTGCGGAACCTGGGAGCAGGAGGACGCATGACTGGAATCATCCGGGGTCGGGCCAGCCGGAGTCGAGGGCCGATTAGTTGAAGCTCAGCAAGTCACGTGCAGGATGGCGTTGGTGTCTTTATCGCCGCGATTCAGAATGGCGATGGCATCTTTGGTTGGCAGGCTTAGGAGCTCCACCTTCCGAAGTTGGGCCCGCTTTCGCACTTCGTCCATCACCGGCAACCCGCCGTCGGCTCCGGTTCCTACCACCAGGCGGCGGCAGCGCCAGGGGATGCCTTCTTTGGCCGAGAGCGGCGTGTGCCCGTAGGCGTCCCGATACTGCTTGGAGGCCTTCTTCTTTCGCTTCCGAATCTCGCCCTGGTCGATGACCACGTCGTACGGATAGGTCACGCCGTCGATTCGGATGGAGCCGAACGAGAAACTCTCGAAGCGCACCGATACCTCCCTACCTGAGGTTACTCCTGACACACACGCAAGTCGCCAAGGAATCAGTCTTGCCCAAGATCCACTCTCTCGCTCCTCGCCCATGAACTTGACCGGATAGGGTCAGACTTCCGCCGCCTGAGCCATGGCACCAGACTGCCGCCAAGCAGTTGGGCCCATCCTGCCCGCGCTAGCGCGCCAAGCTGTACGTTTGATTTGGCCCATGCGGTCTTACGATTCATGCCATGAGCCTGAACCTGGCATTGATCCTTCGCGAGTCCGCACAAAAGACACCCGATCACCTCGCGGTCATCCTGGAGTCGTTCAAGCTCACGTACGGCCAGCTTGATGCTCAGTCCAGCCAAGTTGCGTCGAGCCTCAAAGCCGCCGGGCTAAAGAAGGGCGATCGCGTCGGCCTGATGCTGCCCAACGTGCCGCAGTTCCCCATGGCCTACTTCGGGATCTTGAAGGCAGGCGGCGTCGTGGTGCCGATGAACGTGCTGTTCAAGGCGCCCGAGGTTAGCTTCTATATGGGCGACTCCGAATCCCGCGTCCTCATCGTCTGGGAGGACTTCGCAGGCGAGGCGCTGAAGGGCATCGAGAACCTAAAAGGGATCACCACGTATGTCGCTCTCAAGCCTGGCAGCAGCGCCCCGCCTGCAGGGACCAAGAGCTTCATGGAGCTGATGGCCGGGGATCCGAGATTCGACATGGAGCCGACCTCGGGAGACGACACAGCGGTCATCCTCTATACGTCCGGGACCACGGGCAAGCCGAAAGGCGCGGAGATCACGCACTCCAACCTGTTCATGAATTGCCACTTCATAAGCCACGTCTTCGACAGTACGGACGACGACGTGTTCCTATGCGTGCTGCCGATGTTCCACTCCTTCGGCCAAACCTCGGTCATGAATGTCGCCATCCATGTCGGCGCGACCCTGACGCTGGTCCCCCGCTTCGACGCGGCGAAAGTGCTGGAGGTGATCCAGCGCGACAAGGTGACGGTGTTCGCGGGTGTGCCGACCATGTACTTCGGACTCCTACACCACCCCGACGCAGACAAGTACGACACCTCGTCCCTGCGCATCTGCAGCTCCGGGGGCGCATCGCTCCCTGGCGAGGTCCTTCAGGCGTTCGAGAAGAAGTTCAGGGCGCCCATCCTCGAGGGCTACGGCCTCTCCGAGACGTCGCCTGCGGCGTCGTTCAACCAGAGCGTCGCGCAGCGCAAGGTATTCAGTATCGGAAAGCCGATGTTCGGGGTCGAGCTCAAGATCATTGACGAGCAGGGCGAGGTGCTGCCTACAGGCAAGGACAACGTGGGGGAGATCGTGATCCGAGGCCACAACGTGATGAAGGGCTACTGGAGGAATCCAGAGGCGACCGCCGAGGCTTTCAAGGGCGGCTGGTTCCACTCCGGAGATCTCGGGTACGTCGACGAGCAGGGCTATTTCTTCATCGTCGATCGCAAGAAGGAGATGATCCTCCGCGGCGGGTTCAACGTATACCCGCGCGAGGTCGAAGAGGTGATCTATGCCCACCCGGCGGTGGCCGAGGCGGCCGTGATCGGCGTCCCGGACGAGCGCCTCGGCGAGGAGGTCAAGGCGGTCGTGGCCTTGAAGCCGGGCGCCAAGGCCAGCGAGGCCGACATCATCGCGTTCGTCAAGGAACGGCTCGCCGCCTACAAGTACCCGCGCACCGTCCAGTTCGTCGACACGCTCCCCAAAGGCCCGACCGGCAAGATCTTGAAGAAGGAGCTCAAGGCGCAACTGGAGGCCGCGGCCAGAGCCTGACCGCAAATTCTTGCCGAACGGCCATGTTTGTGGCCACGCTAGAGAATGGGCACATGCTGATCGCAAACGTGGCCGGTAGGATGCGGCGGTCCTTCATCCGGATCAGGCGGGGTGACCGCATCAGAGTCGAGCTCTCGCCTTGCGACTTGAGCCCGGGCCGCATCGTCTGCCGGTACGCGATTGACATCCGCCGAGTTCAAGACTATTACCAACGGGTCCAGTCGCGTGGAGGGTTCAAGGAACTCGTCAAGACGCCACCTGCGGCCGAGTTCGCGCAACTCGAACGGATGATCGGTGCCTGGTCGCAGAGCGTGCGCGTCTTTCGGACCTCCACTGCAGATGAGCGCTGGTTGCCGATCCCAGGCACGAAGCTCGCGTCGTCCTTATATGTGTGGGGTTGCCAGCACATGTGGGGGTTGTCGCCGGGTCACAGCCGGGTCACACATTCCCGGAACCGGACGGTCATAGGAGGTCACCAAAGGACACGAAGGCAGCGTCATTTGAGTTCAGGAGGCGCTTGTGGGAGCCAGAGGGACACCTGAGGACACGCCACCGATACGGTTCGGGACCGTGAGGCCCCGGGTTCAAATCCCGGGCCCCCGACCAAAAATCGTATTCAAATCGAGGTCTTCGCCCTGCTCCGTCTGACGTGCGGGGTCACCGGGAGGTCACAGATTTTCTTGGAACTAGGTGGCGGCAGCCCTGTCCAAGTGGATTTCGAACCGTCAATTGAACTCGCTCACGGCTCTCGCAAAGCCGATATATCAACACGCGCACGGCCCCAGGACCGTGAGGCACCTGGTTTGAAAATCAAAGGCGCTGTCCACGCCGGTGTGCTGCCGGCGCACAGGTCAGGACCGTGAGGCCCTAACACCCGACTTGAAGATCCTGCCGGCAGCACGACGATGGCCTCTTTGACTAGCGGACAATTTAGCCGGACCCACCCGTGGGGGCTTGACGCATCCGACGGTTGATCATTGCCCCATCATGCCTCGCATCATTGCGGGCATTCCATCGCGCACGAATCCACTCACCTCCTGCGCATGTTCGCGGATCGCACCTGTAATCCGAGCATCGGTCGAGGTCTCTGTTACAACCACGCCTTTGGCGGTCAGCGTCAGCTCTCGTCGGTAACTGGTCGAATTGCGAAATAGGATCGGGAGGCTCGAACTCATGCACGTGACCTCAGCACGTTGGTTGAGATGCGAGTACATGCTCGAAACATGAGTTTGTAGCAGGGCGATCAATTCGGGGGCATCGGATTCGGTCGTCGTGCGTACTCCACCATCAATCGCCTCGACAGTTCTTCTTAGATCGGTGTGGCGGTCAAAGAGCTTCATGTAACTGCTCATGTCGGCCTGGGTCGCGCCGCCCATCGATCCCGACCCCATCATCCCGCCGCCGACCACAGACTTCAGAGCATCTCGAAGCACATAGCCACTGGCAAGCCCCAGACCGAGCAAGGCCCCGCCGGCGGCCAACAGACCGAGCGCTGCGCGCCGCGTGATGCCACTCACGGATCCATGTGTGCTTGAGGCTAGAGCAAGGGAGCAGCGCGAGGCAACGTTTCGCGCATTCGAACTGCGACTACGAGTCCTGATAACCCCGTGAGGCAGGCGACGGTGATGATTGCGGCGGGAAATCCGGCAGCGTCCGCGATAACGCCGGCGATGATCGCCCCCGCCGCGTATCCGCTATCGCGCCAGAATCGGTAGATGCCGACTGCCGTTGCTCGCTCAGGCACCCGAGCAGCGTCGCTTACCACCGCTAGCAATGTTGGGTAGACCAGGGCTGTGCCAGCGCCCAGCAAGACGCTCTCTGCAACCCACCAGGTGAAACCGGGCAGGATCACGAATCCGGCGATCGCCAACGACTGGAGCAGCATCCCCGTGACTACCAAGGGCTTGCGACCGACATAGTCACTGATCCAGCCGGTGCCCAACTGGCCGGCTCCCCAGATCGCCGGGTAGATTGATGCAAGCAGCCCGATCTCGCGAAGCCCGAGCCCTCGGGCCGCGAAGAAAAGCGGTAAGAGCGCCCAGGCCATGCCATCGTTGAGGTTGTTGACCAGGCCGGCCTGGCAGGCGCTTGACATCGTCCGGTCACGGAAGCTGACCTCCGCGGCGAGTTTGCCAAGCGATTCCGTCCCCATCGCACCCGCCGATTCGAGCTCGACTTGCGGCGAGGTGTCGCGGGCAAACAGGGAGAGCAAGAGACCGCAAGCGGCGAGACCCTCCGCGAGCAAGTAAGGACCAGGCCGGATGCCGTAATTCGCGGCGAGGAATCCTGCAACTGCAGCAGCCACAGAAACGGCCAGATAACCGGAGGCTTCGTTCAGGCCGAGCGCGAAGCCCCTTCGCCGAGGTCCGACGAGGTCGATCTTCATATTGACCGTGGTCGACCAGGCGAGTCCCTGATTGAGCCCGAGCAATACGTTCGCAAACACGACCCAGCCCCAGGACGGTGCGAGGATGATCAGCAGAGGCACGGGCAAAGCCGCCATCCAACCCACGAGCAGTACCGTCCGCCGGCCGAAGCGGTCGGCGAGTCCGCCGGCGATGAAATTGCTCGCGGCTTTGACCAAGCCGAAGCTGATCAGGAAGGAGAGGATCGCTGCGCTGCTGGCGAGGTGAAAGTCATTCTCGGCGAGTGGTGCCAGGGTCGACCGCTCGACTCCCACCACCCCGCCGACGAACGCATTGATCGCAACCAAGAGCGCGAACTGTCGCCAGTTCGCGCGTAGGCCGAGTCGGATCGACCGCGATGCCTTCATGCGGCGGCCGGCCTCAAGCGATGGCGCAGCGGTTGGCTCCCGCCTCCAGCTCGCTGGGGATCGCCTGGAAGTTCACCTCGCTCGTTGAACTCGACGATGCGTGAGTGGTTGGGCGGATTTGGAGGGATCCGCGCCAAAACGGCCTGCACGAACACGGCTTCCTCGAGTCTCGCGAGCGCCACGGTATCCCGGATGGTCCCGACCGTCGTCCCCAACATCCGGCCATCGAACGGTATTGCCTCCGAGACGTGGCCGGGGAACACCTGAGTCGCCTCGGGCAGCTGGAGGAGACGGCTGACCGACATGTGAAGGAGACGCGCGCGAGACGTCCGCTCCTGGGGGGGTACCTCCCTCGAGATCGGGCCTGCCGACGCTGTTGAGAAACAATGTGTCGCCAGTGAACGCGGCGGTGTCGTCGAGCAAGTAGGTGGTGCTCTCATCTGTATGACCAGGGGTACGCATGGCAACCAAGGCGGTTGAGCCGAATACGATCCGGTCGCTGTCGGCCACAGGTCGGAAGGGATACTGAGCGCGGTTTTGGGTTGGCAGCAAGAGCGCGGCGCCCTCAAGGTGAGCCAGCTGCCTCGACCGCGAAAGATGGTGAGCGTGGATGTGGGTGTCCGTCACCGCCACCAGCCGCCAGCCGCGCTCGCTAAGCAATCGGACGTAGACGTCAGGATCGACTGAGGCGTCGATGACGATCGCCTCGGACCGAGATTCCACGATGTAGGAGAGGCATCCCTTTCCAGTCCGCCGGACCTGGATGACCTTGCAGCCAGAGATCGTTGTGGTGGCGCTGTTCCAGGCGAGCGACCAAGAGCGCATGCCTCCGTCGAGGGTTAGTGTTTCGACGCCGTTTGCTCTGAGCAGCTCGGTGGCGATTGCTGCCGTCCGGCCAACTCCACAAACCATGACGACAGGTCCCTGAGCCAGGCTTAACTCCGCCAAAGGTCCCAGCCGACCGGATTGGAGATCAGCGTAGGCATCCATATGGATGGCGCTGGGAATCTCCCAATCGACATCCGAGGGCGACCGGAATCGAGAACGGTGACCTTCCGGCCAGCAGCGAGAAGCTCCTGGAGCTCGCCGACCGAGATGCGGTCAGCCGTCATATCAAGCATCTCCAGGAGTCTCGCTGAGGTGTCGTTTTGCTTCAGGCGAACGCGACCGTCTTGGCACCGGCGACGATCTCTTCCACTATCTTGGCGGCTCCGACGATGCTCACGCCGTCCGCCAGCTGCTCTGGGGTTATGCCCCGCGGTTTGGCACAGGCGCCACACAGCCACACCTTGCCCTGGTTGGCAACGAACTCAGTCATGAGATCGTGGAGCTTCGGCAGCCCGGTTGCCTCGACGCCCTCGCTGCCGCCCTTGCACCCCAGGCGAACGGCTTCGATCGTGCACAGGACCACTGCGTCCTGTCCCGCCGTGGCGGCGATGTTGGCGGCAATGAAGGGCAGCGTTGCCCGCTCCGGCTCTTCCCGGCCCCAGGTGCAGTTGAAGATCAGCTTCTCGTTCATTTCTGTCTCTCCACAGTGATGGTGAGGCGCCCGTCGTCGTGCGCCTCGGTGGACGTGATCCGCTGCCCGAGAAGCCTGGCCAGAGAAGGCAGATCCTCTTTGGCGGCCGGATCGCTGACGACGACCTCCAGCGATTCGCCTATCGAGACCTTGGCGATCTGGCGGCGGAACTCCTGAGCCAGGCCATCCGCGCAGCCCATGTCGCCGGCGTCAAAGACCTGCGTCGGGCCGGCGGCGACACCGGGCTCCGCTAGGAATCCGGAACATAGGAGATCGATCCGTTGGATGCCCTGAGGCCCGAGGTCCAGGTAAACAAGCTGCTCGATTACCTGGCGCGAGCCATCGCGCACGACGTTGAACCGCCAGCTGATGCGGTGCCGCACTCCGACCTTGTCCTCGGTTGAGGCCGCGAGGTCGAAGACCGAAGCAGACCCGAACCAGCTCCTGATCCGGGCAACGATCGCGTCTCGGCCGTCGTACTCCTCCAGCCCGTGTGGAAGCAGGAACCGAGCGTGGGCGTCGCTCGTCAGGGAGCCACCCAGACGCTCGAAGTCGCGCGCGGCCAGTAGCTCCAGGAACTTGGGCACAGGTGCCGGCTTTCCTTTCGAAGCCAGGTCTGCCTCGGCCGGAATGCGCCTCTGCTCGATCATCTCAATCACCTCCAGGAGTCCGCTGGGCGGCATTGTCAGGGTTACTTCTCAAATTGTCAAGAGATCAATTGAATTCTTGACATGAACACCCGAAACGGGGATACTGGCGAGCGATGACAGAGCGAGCAGTGAAAGTCGAGCTCTTTGATCAATTCGCCCGGGTCGCGCAGGCGGCGGCCAGCGGGCGCCGGGTTGAGATCGTCGACGTGCTGGCCAACGGCGAGCGAAGCGTCGAGGAGCTGTCGCGCCAGGTCGCCATGTCAGTCGCCAACACCAGCCGGCACCTCCAGGTCTTGAAGGAGGCCGGCCTCGTGGCCGCCACTCGTGACGGCACACGAGTGCGGTACCGGTTGGCCTCGCCGGCCGTCTACCGGTTCTGGGTGGCCCTGCGCTCGTTGGCGGCTGAAAGGTTGCCTGGCGTACAGGGCCTGGTCGAGGCGTACCTGGGTTCACGAGAGGGCTTAGAAGCGATCAGCGGCGATGAACTTCTGGCCCGACTCAGGTCTGGCGAACCGCTGGTGGTGGTCGACGTCCGACCCGCCGAGGAGTATCAAGCAGCGCATGTTGCCGGCGCGGTTTCGATTCCGCTTGCGGAGTTGGAGCAGAGGCTGCGGGAGTTACCACGTGAGCGCGAGGTCGTGGCTTATTGCCGCGGTCCTTACTGCGCCTTTGCGCCGGAAGCGGCCCGTACCCTCCGTGAGCACGGTTACGCCGCGCGATACCTCACCGACGGCCTGCCGGAATGGGCCGACGCCGGGAATGGTGTTGAGTCGGACGGAGTCGGAAGTTCGACTCCGGACCGATGAAGGGGGCCGACCTTACAGCGGGTCAGCAGACGGCGATGCTGGCTAACCGCTACTCGCAGCGCGCCCAAGCCTATGACGGATTGTGGAGTCCCGTCATCCGGCCGGTTGGCGAGCGTCTGATCGCCCGCCTCCCTCTGACCGCCGAGACCAGCCACGTCATCGACGTTGGCACAGGCGCTGGCGCGTTGTTGCCAGCAATCCAGCTGGCGGCTCCGAGCGCCGTCGTCGTCGGCATCGATCGTTCGCAGGGCATGCTCCGCCTGGCCAAAGAGAGGCACTCGTGCCCGCTGGCACTCATGGATGTTCAGAGGCTGGCGCTGCCTGCCAACCGTTTTGAGGTAGCGATCGTCGCCTTCGTCCTTTTCCACCTGCCATCGCCCGAACAATGCCTCGCAGAGGTGAACCGGGTGTTGCAGCCAGGAGGCTCCCTGGGCACGATTACATGGGGGCCTGAGACGGAGCCCCCGGCGAGCGCCATTTGGGATGACGAGCTGCAAGCAGCGGGCGCCCGGGTGATCCAGCTACCCGCAGTCGACAATCGGGCTTGCTGCGACAGCACTCAGAAGATGACTACCCTGCTCGAACAAGCGGGATTCGTCTCGATCAAGGTATGGACCGAGTCGATTGAGCACCGATGGCGACCGGAGGACCACTTCGACTATCAGTTGCGCATGAATTCGCGACTGCGTCTTCAATCATTAGATGTCCAAGATCGTGAGTCTTGCATCAACCGTGTTCGAGACCGCCTATCCGGCGCGGATCGCGAGCAGTACGTCTACCGCGGCGAGGTGTTAATGGCGACGGCGGTCAAGGCAGATCATCCGGCGCAAAATCACTAGGAGAAGACGATGGCCGAGATACTCGAGGTGGTCGATCTGGACGCGCTCCGCAAGGAGGTGCGCGAGAAGTACCGCGAGGTCGCAGAGGACCCCACCGCTGAGTATCACTTCCATACCGGGCGCGCCCACGCGGTTCGACTCGGCTATCCAGCGACGCCACTCGACCAGCTTCCCGATTACGCATGCGAAGCTTTTGCCGGCGTGGGCAATCCTTTCTTTTGGGGCGGGCCGAAGCCTGGTGAGAGGGTTGTCGATCTCGGATCTGGAGCCGGTATGGACTCCTTCTTGGCGGCGCTCTGGGTGGGCAAGGAAGGACATGTGATTGGTGTCGACATGACTCCTGAGATGCTGGATCGCAGTCGGTCGATGGCTGCCAGGTTGGGCCTCGACAATATCGAGTTTCGCGAGGGCCTGATTGAAGATTTGCCCATCGAAGATGCGTGGGCGGACGTCGTGATATCCAACGGCGTAATCAACCTCTGCCCGGACAAGATCGGCGTCTACCGTCAGATCTTTCGGGTGCTAAGGCCGGGAGGCCGGATGACGGTAGCGGATATCTGCCTCGAGCGCCCCGTCCCCGAGGAGGCGCTTCGTGACATCGATCTCTGGACGGGTTGAATCGCCGGCGCCCTGCCGTGCGCAGGGTGGGAGACAGTGATCGGCGGCGCCGGGCTCATCGACGTTGAGCTGGCCAATCCGCTCGACACGTTCGCAGGCGCTCGCGGAGAAGAGAGCGCCCGCACGTTCGGCACCCTCGGCTACTCGATTCGAGCCCGCCGTTCCGCGTGAGCGACTGCTGCACACCGAAGGGTTACCGGCAGATCTTCAGCGAGAAGAATGCGGCCGGCGAAGCAAAACGCTACCGGCGTAAGGGCCTAGATGGGACTTCTAAGCAAATCCTTGACTTCATCAGGGAGCAGGGCGTCGAAGGCAAGACGCTTCTGGAGGTAGGGGGTGGCATCGGAGCCATCGAGATCGAACTGCTCAAGGCCGGAATGGGAAGGGCGGTCAATGTTGAGCTGACACCCACCTACGAATCGGCCGCCAGCGAACTTATCCTCGAGGCTGGCCTGGGTGATCGCGTCGAACGAAGGGTGATGGACTTTACCGAGGCTGATACCTCCGTGGAAGCGGCTGACGTCGTCGTCATGAATCGCGTCATCTGTTGTTACCCAGACATGCCCAAGCTGGCCGGCGCGGCGGCCGTGCGCGCCAAAGGCATGTTGGTCATGAGCTTTCCCAACTACCGCTGGTGGACCCGGCTTGGTCTAACGATTGTCAACCTCGTGTTCCGCGTCATCAGGATGCAGTTCCGAGTTTTTCTGCATCCGCCGGTGCGGATCTTGGCTGCCGTCGAGCAGCGCGGATTCGAGACCAGGCTTAACCAGCCAGGCCTGATATGGCAGGTCGTCGCGCTTGAGAGGACCCCCGGAGGCGCTTAGTGATAGTGAAAGAGGGCAAGACCGAGCGGGGACTTCGTCTAGCCGAGTTGCTCGCCGCGGTTTCGCTCGCCACTGACCTCGCGCACGATGTGCCGGCGGAGAGCGCGCTTCGAGATTCGTTGCTTGCGGTTGAGCTGGCTCGACTCGCGGGCTGGTCCGAGACTGACCTCTCGGACGTCTTTTACCTCGCGTTGCTGTACCACATTGGATGCACCGGCGCCGTCGCGGCGCAGAGCCGGCTTGGGGCGGGCGATGACGTGAACGTGCGCCGATGGATGTCCGAAGCCGACTACGCAAATCGTCCACAGCTGATGCGCATCGCCATGACCAAGCTCGTGCCGAAGTGGGGCCCCACGAATTGGGCCCCGGCCATGGCGGCGTTGGCGACCGCCGGACGAGACCTCCCGGAAGCCTTGGCCAACACCGCCGAGGCCGCCGCTCGGCTTTCGCAGAGGCTGGGTGCGAGTCCTCGAGTCACCGCATCGCTGAGCCACGCCTATGGACGCTGGGACGGACAGGTCTTCCCGTCGCTGCCCAGCGGCGAAGGACTGTCGGCGACTGCTCGCCTCGTCCACCTGGTGCACGTGGCCCAGATCTACCACCAGATGGGCGGGCCCGACGCCGCGGATGAGGTGGTGCGCCGACGCAGCGGCACGGAGTTCGACCCCGAACTGGCCAGACTCTGGCTGCAGAACAGTCACGATCTGCTTCGCAATGTGGCGCTTGATTCGGTTTGGGATCAGGCATTGCACACCGAACCCGAGCCGCACCGGCTCGTCGGTCCCGTCCACCTGGACGACATATGCAGTGCCCTTGCGGACTTCGTCGACCTCGCGTCGCCCTTCACGTCAGGGCACTCGGCGGGGGTCGCCCGACTGGCAGAGGCCGCAGCCCTCGATGTGGGCCTTGATTCGGACGAAGTGGCGACGATCAGGCGCGCCGGGCAGGCCCATGACCTCGGCATGGTCAGCGTCCCAAACCGAATCTGGATCACACGCAGGGCGCTGAATCCCTCCGAGTGGGAGCGGGTTCGTCTCCACACCTACCATGGCCAGCGCATCCTCGGCCTGGCGGCGCCCATGCGGTCTTTGGCTTCCGTCACGGGCCTGCATCACGAGCGACTCGACGGCTCCGGCTACCACCGCGGATTGTCCGCATCAGTGATGTCGATGCCTGCCCGCATCCTCGCCGTCGCCGAGATGTATCAATCGATGAAGGAACCTCGTGCGTGGCGGCCGGCGCTCGCACCCGACAAGGCCACGCGTCAGTTGCGCGATGAGGTGGCCGCGCATCGTCTGGACCCACGCGCGGTCGACGCGGTCCTCCTGGCGGCTGGTCAGCCCCGATCAAGCAGGAGGTCAGAGCGGGCCTGGCCCGCCGGACTCACCGATCGTGAGGTCGACGTGCTGAGGGCGATCACGCGCGGACTTGCCAACAAGGAGATCGCCCGGGGACTACATGTCTCACCGGCCACCGTGCACACGCACGTGCTCAACCTCTACGGCAAGATCGGCGTCAAGACGAGGGCGGGCGCGACCCTGTATGCCTTTGAGCACGACCTCACCGACCCAGCGAACCTATAAAAATCGACCGAACGGTGGATACCCTCGGGCCGCCTTGGAACCTACCGTCTAGGCATGGAACAATCCTCGATGCACCTCAGCAGGCCTTGTTCGGCGCCACCGGATGTCGTCTACGATTTCCTTGCCGATCTCGAAACGCACTTGACCTGGGCCGGTAAGCAGCAGACCAGCGACTTCCAGCTCCTGTCACTCGAAGCGCCCGCAGGTCCAGCCAGCGTCGGCACCACCTTCACCAGCACAGGAACCATACCCATGTCGTCGCGACGTTGGGAGGACCGGTCGAAGGTCACGACAGCCGAGCGCCCGAATACGTTCGAGTTTGTCACCACCGCCAGGGCGCGCGGAACCCGGCGCTCGATGGAGGCGACGTACAGGCACCGGTATGAGATCGCCGCGACACCGGGAGGTTCGAAAGTCAGCTACAGCATGACCCAGCTGACCATGTCAAATCCCTTGCTCCGGCTTGGTCTCCCTGTGGTCAGGACTATGACCTGGCAATTGGGGATCCCGTTCATGGCGGGGCGTGGATTCCGGAACCTCCTGGCCATAGCTGAGCAGCGCGCCAACAGTGGTCGTATTCCTAGCGAACAAGCAAGTCGTGCGTGAGCTAGATGACGTCTCCGTAACTCGACCAACCGGTGGATTCCGCCGCCGCTTCGCCATGGCTAGCTCAATTCAGTGACAGCGGTTTGCGGGGCTCGCTGCTCACCATGACCGTCGGCCCCAAATTTGACTTAGTGAGGAGGTTTGCGATGCCGCTGTATATGGATATTCATCACAAAATCGATGGCCTGACTGCTGAGGCGATCAAGGGTGCGCACGAACAAGATGTGAAGGTTCAGAAGAAGCACGGGGTCACGTACCACAAGTACTGGTTCGATGCGGCTTCCGGCAAAGCCTTCTGTCTGGTCGAGGCTCCAAGCAAGGAAGCTGCCAACGCCGTGCATCGTGAAGCACACGGACTGGTCGCCGACGAGATTATCGAGGTGCAGGAGGGGGCTTAGTCAGGCCGCGAGTAGCCCGCTAGCGGCGTCCAGCAGGTCGGTATTCGCCACACCGGACGGCTGGACGCTGCCGGCGCGCTCTCGGTCGGCGACTCTTATGAGAACGCCTTGGCCGAGTCTGTCGTACGTCATTCAAATCCCGGGCGCCCGACCCGCCTTTCACCTAAACGGTAGGGCATTGCTGAACCATGTGGAGCGCAATCGGCCGTATGCGAGACTTTAGTCGGAGGGCTGAGGATCCTTGCCAGACATTACTTCGCTGCACACTTCCCTCGTTGCTCGAGTCCTCGAAGGGGAGGGCCGGGCGTCGCTTGAGATCCGCCGCGCGGCCTTCAATAACGAAGGATTGGCTGAGCCGATAGGCAAATTCGTGGAGAAGGTCGCACACAACGCCCGGATGGTCACTGACGCGGACATAGGCACTCTCCGCAAAGCGGGTCTGAGCGAGGACCAGATCTACGAGATCGTCGTCTGCGCCGCGATTGGCCAGGCCACTCGCCAGTACCACAATGCGATCGCGGCGCTCACCGCAGCAACGGGGACACACTGAAGCGTGCGCCTCGCCATCCTTGATCATGGACATGGATTCCGAAAGAAGGCGATGTTCGCCCTCATCCGAGTCTTCTCGGGGCATCCGGTGGTGGACGCGGTCAAGTTGGCGTTGTATCGCCCCAGCTTCTATCGAGCAGGAGGGCTTACCCAGGAGGCGATGCGCGGACGATCGCAATGGTCGGTCGCGGATCGCGAGCTCATGGCCGCATTTGTCTCCAAAGTGAATGAAACGGAGTTCTGCATCGCCGCCCATACAGCGACTTCTGCGATCGCCTACAACGATGGTGCAAAAGTGTCCGCGGCCCTCGCCGACCTCGAGACGGCTCCTCTCACCGAGCCCCTCCGCGCGACGTTGCGCATGCTGGGAAAGCTGACGCGTGAGAGCAAGGTAGATGCTGACGACATGCACGTTGTGCTGGCTGCGGGCGCGTCAGAGCAGCAGATCAAGAACGCCCTAGCGGTCGCATTCGCGTTCAACGTGACCGACCGATTGGCCGACGTCTTCGGTTTCGCAGTGGACGACCCTGCGGCTATCAACGCCGGCGCAAAGTACCTGCTCGCGCGCGGCTACCGCTAACTGGTCACGGAGGCCGTTGTGGCCCGCACGGGGCCGATTTCGATCTGGGCTGGGAATTACCAACGTCATCGCCTCAAGCGCGGCGGCAATCGCCAGCTCGACGTCCCCCTGCACCGCATCGCCATCACCGAGATCCGACTCGGAGGTGAAGCGGCGGCTACCAATTACCGCGGAGGTAGGTAGTTCGAGTCCACCGCGGCCCACCACGATCAGAATGGACCCGTGACACGCGCTGCGCTTGCGCACCGGCTGGGGCGGGTTCTGGAGATCGGATGCCTGCCCACAGACTCCGACCAGGAGAGGGTCGCGAAGGAAGTCTTCGTGGTCACGGGTTTAGGCGCCGCGCTCGCCGGTGTGGTCTGGGCTGTCATGTACGCGGCGCTTGGTAAGCCGTTGAGCAGTCTTATCCCACTCGTCATTACTGTCAGTGTCGTGGCCATTTTCGCCAGGTTTGTCGAGACGAAGAGGCTCGGGCTTCTCCCTGTGCCGTTCCTCGCCCTCGGGATTCTCCTCCCGCTGCTGCTCCAGCTGAGCCTCGGGGGTTATGTGCATGGGAGCGCGGTCGTTATGTGGGCGTTCATGGCGCCGCTTTTCTCGTTACTCCTCAGACCTGCTCGGGAGACTGCGATCTGGCTCGCGGCCTTCGTGGGCGACCTCGTACTGGCCGCCCTGCTCGACGGATCAGTCGCCGTCAGGGTGCAGCACCTTCCGAATATTGCGAGCCTCACCCTCTTCGCCCTCAACATCGCTGGAATCGGATTGCTAACCTTTGTGGCCCTTTCCTATTTCCGCGCCCAGCGCGACGCCGCCGAACGCCGCTCAGAGGGGTTGCTGCTGAACGTTCTTCCTGCGCCGATCGCCGCCCGCCTCAAGCGAGGCGAGGAGCCGATCGCCGACCAACATGACGACATCACGGTCCTGTTCGCGGATCTTGCCGGCTTTACCGTTCGCTCCGCACACGAGACTCCTGCGGAGACAGTTGCCGTGCTCAATGAAGTCTTCTCCGTATTCGACGGCCTGGTTCGTCGACACGGACTCGAGAAGATTAGGACGATCGGGGATTCGTACATGGTCGCGGCTGGCGTTCCGCTCGCACGACCTGACCATGCGCATGCGATCTGCGCGATGGCTCTCGACCTGAGGCGCGAAGTAGCTCGTCTCAACGCAGATCACGATTGGGACCTCAGCTTCCGGATCGGGATCAACTCGGGCCCAGCCGTGGCGGGCATCGTTGGTCGGGAGAAATTCCACTACGACCTATGGGGCGATACGATCAACATCGCGAGCCGAATGGAGTCACATGGCCTTCCCGATCAGATCCAGGTAACCGAACCGGTCTATGAGCGCCTCAAGGGCGACTTCGTCTTCGAGCGACGCGGTCTCATAGAGGTGAAAGGAAAGGGCCCGACCCTGACGTACTTTCTGGTCGGTCGCGTCGGCGAACACTCAGACGGTGATTCAGTGCGGGTGCCGACGCCGGCTTCCTCGGTCGGTTCTCAGCCCGTTCAAGCCACCTAACACACCGCCCCAGCGCTCCCAATTACCCGGGAGGTAGGGTGGTTCGAGTCCACCGCGGCCCTCCGCGTAGGGGTCGAAGCTGGGTACGACAGACGATCAGTCTCCGAGCCCCTGGAGGTCACAGCCGTGTCACGCATTCACGGAACCAGGCGGATACACGAGGTCACAGGAGGACAACGAAGAAGATCCAATTCGAGTACAGGAGGAACCGCGCGGACACCACAGGACACGAGAGGACACGCCACTGCGCCGGTTCGGGACCGCGAGGCCCCGGGTTCAAATCCCGGGCCCCCGACCAAAACCGGTGTTACGCATTCACGGAACCAGGCGGATACACGGTCAGGAACGTGAGGCACCCGTTCGAAATCGAACTTCTTGAGCCTCTTTGAGAGCCAGGGCGATTCAGTAAGGCCCGGGGTTCAGGGCCGATGGTACCTTTGCCGTCGGTGTCGCTCGGCTTGACCACCTCGCCCGGCCGTCAGCAAGTGAGCACGGTTAGCAGCCTCCTCTATGGTGGGGCCGCTGCTGCCGTTATCGCCCTTCACCTCGCCACGAATAGGACCCTCGGCTTCCACACCGACGAGCTTTACTACCTCGACGCAGGCCGCCATCCGGCGTTCGGATACGTCGACTTCCCTCCCATCGTCCCGCTGCTGGCACGAGTGGAGACCGGCCTGCTGGGCGTCAGCCCCTGGACGCTGCGGCTGCTCCCATCCCTGCTGGGCGGTTTTCTCGTGGCGCTGTCTGGTTTGTATGTCCGCCGATTGGGCGGCTCGCCGGGTCTGCAGGCGATTGCGCTGCTCACGGCCGCAGCGGCCCCTTTTCTGCTTGGGTCGAACTGGGTGTTTCAGACCGTGACCTTCGACCAGGTCACCTGGATGGTCGCAATGTATTGGTTCCTCTGTGTCGTGCTAGATCGCAGTCCTCGGCACTGGATCTACCTCGGCATCACGCTCGGGATAGGGCTCGAAGTCAAGTTCACAATCATTGGTTTCATAGCCGGCATCGCAGTGGCGGTCGTGCTCACTCCCGCACTGCGGTCGGAGCTGCGTACGAGGTATCCGTGGATCGCAGCTGCGATCGCGCTTCTCATCTGGGCCCCGAACCTCGTGTGGCAGGTGGGCGAGGGTTTTCCGACGCTCACGTATGTC
>DASPYG010000004.1:0-16171 GCA_035636885.1 Candidatus Nitrosopolaris sp. | reverse complement strand
CAGCGTTCGCTCCTGGATCGGATCGACAGCGAGCTGACGGCGCGATCAACCGTCGATACCGCCGTCTTCATTCTGTCGGGCGCGCGTGGTCCGGGCCCGGCTGTCGACTATCCGGCCGGTACGGTGACCGAGCTGCTGGCGACGGATGGCTCCGTGGCGGCCTCCGCCACGCTGCGTGTTGGTGGTTCGAACAGCTTTGTGAAGCCGGTCCTGCCCAAGACGCTTCCCAACCAGGGCATCGACCACCCGAGCACCCCCTTCACGGTCAACGGCACCGATGGGAAGACACAGTTCCGCGTCACCGACTGGCCGGAGAACTCGTTCGGCGGCCAGCTCGTCGTCTTCGCGATCCCCCTGACCGAGATCCAGACGACGGTGAACGAGCTCCTCCAGTTCGAGGGCCTCATCAGCCTGGGTGTCGTGGCGGCGACGGCAATTCTCGCGCTCCTGATCATCCGCATCAGCCTTCGACCATTGGAGAGAATGGGGACGGTGGCTCGGGAGATCGCCGCCGGCGACCTGAGCCGCCGTGTCGAGCCCGCCACGGAGAAGAGCGAGATCGGGCGGCTCGGCCTTGCGCTGAACGGGATGCTCAGCCAGATCGAATCCGCGTTCGCGGAACGAACGGCATCCAACCGCCGCCTGCGCCGCTTCGTCGCGGACGCGTCCCACGAGCTCCGCACGCCGCTGACCTCCATCCGCGGCTATTCCGAGATGCTGCGCAGGGGCGCGGCCGAGTCGCCGGCGGACTCGGATCTCGCGCGCCGAAGGATCGAAGAGGAGTCGATCCGCATGACCGGGCTGGTCGACGACATGCTCGTCCTCGCTCGCCTCGACCAGGGCCGCCCGCTGGAGCAGGAGCCGATCGACCTCCAGGCAATAGCGACCGACGCCGTGGCCGACGCCCGCGCCGTCGCCCCCCAGCGCGACATCAAGCTCACCTCGAGCGGTCCGGTGATCGTCAACGGCGACGACACGCGGCTACGCCAGGTCCTCGGCAACCTCGTGCGAAATGCCATCGTCCACACCCCGCCGCAAACACCGATCGACGTCACTCTCTCGACCGAGGACAGCGTCGCGCGGTTATCAGTCACCGACCACGGGCCCGGCCTCGACCCCGAGGAGGTGGATCGGATCTTCGAGCCCTTCTATCGCGCCGACCCGAGCCGCAGTCGCGACAGCGGTGGAGCCGGTTTGGGCCTGTCGATCGTCAGCGCCGTCGTCATCGCCCATCGCGGGCACGTGATGGTGCGCGAAACCGACGGCGGGGGCGCGACCTTCGAGGTCGAGCTCCCGCTCGCCGGCACCTGACGGTCGCGCCTCTTCCCTATCGGTTCACATCGAGGCACTCGACCGAATTGTGGCCTGGGCAGCTCGCAGCGATCGTGTTGAGGACCGCAGCCGCGAGCAGATCCCGCCCAAGCGGAGTCGGATGCACGTCGCAGCCTGTGGCCGATGTGCGGATGAGCAGACCCGCTGCGCAGGAATCCCCGCCCGCGGTCGCCGCCACAGGCGCCCAGGCGCTGAAACCGGACGCGATCTTCACACCGAAGCCGCTCCCCGCGGCAGTCATCACACCTTGGCCGGCCAGCGTTATGCCAACGCTGGCCGGATCACCGTAGTTGAGGGCGTAGTACGTAACACCGATGATCAGGCCCGTGTAGCCCGTCGAGCGGATCAGAGAAAAGATGGTGGTTAGGTTGGCCTGCATCGTGGCGAACACGCCTCCCAGGCCGAGCGGGCAGGTGCCGAACGTGAGCGCGACAGCGCAGTCCTTCTGTAAGCGGAAGAGGTCGTTTGCACCCAGGGTCAGCGTCACCAGTCGAGTGTTCCGGTGCCCGGTCAGGTACCGCAGGACGAATGCCACCTGCGACGTCTGGTACTGGACGTGCAGGGGGAATGTGGCACGGTAGGGCCGGCAGACGTTGTCAGTTCCGGTCAGCGACAGAAAACCGCCTGTTGCCTCACCGGGACAGGTCGCGTTGACGTCTTTGATGTCGAGGCCCTGCGCGACGATCTCGGGATAGCCGATGAAGTTGCTCGCATCGTTCGGGTTTAGCAGCGGACTGAAGCCAAATGGAACCGAGTCCCCTAGGGCAAGGTAGTTGTGGCCTTCGCTATCGGCCGATGCGGGTACGGCGGCCAGACCGACAAGAGCGAGCGCGGAAAGAAAAGCCAGCACCCGGATCCTCATCCCCATCAACCTCCGACATCGGGTTGCGCGCTGGGCAGCAGCGCTTCGCATAGGCAGTCTAAAGGCGCCTGGACGGTCCCGCCACTACGAGATCACCCGGGCCGATACGCGACCAGGTCGCCTCGCGAGTTGCCGATGAGGAGAGTGTCGCCCGCGATCGACGGCGCGCTGAAGACGGCGGAGTGGAAGTCCGCGATCCACAGCACCGAACCGTCGCTTGTGGAGAGCGCCACCACTCCCCCGACGTTGGGATCGCCGAACACGTCGCCGATGCCGAACACCACCACCCCTCTGCCGACCGCAGGCGCTGAATAGATGGGCGCGCCTGAGTCGTAGCTCCATTGCGCCTTGCCGTCGCTCGCTCGCAGCGCGAACATGCCGACCGGAGTCCCAGCCGAGGGGACGTAGAAGTTCGTGCCGTCATACGCGGGTGAGGCGAGCAGTCCGTGTACTGCGCTGCCGGTGACCACGTCGCGCGACCAGACCTGCGCGCCCGTCGCGGCGTCGAGCACCTTGAAGACGCCGGCGTTAGAACCGACCGCAACGACGTCGCGACCGCCGAGCTTGAGCACGATGGGCGTAGCGCCGATGTCGACGTCGCGACCGGAGTCGGGATGGAAGCTCGTCATCCACAACCGCTTCCCGCTGGCCGCATCAAAGGCCAGCACCGCGTCGTCGGGATTGCCGAGCCCGATGTATGCACGACCGGCCGCGTCGATCGCCGGCGTCGACCAGATGCCGTCACCAGCGGCGCAGCCCGACAGCGCGCAAAGAGTCCAGACCGTTTTTCCCGAGGCCATATCGAGCGCCAGCACGCGGCCAGCCTCGAGCGGCGTGTCGCCGTACTGCGAGCCGACGCCCACGATGACGAGCTGACCGAAGACGGCGGGCGATGACCATATCGCCGGCTGCCCACCCGGCGCTTTCGCATCCCAGAGCCTGGCGCCTCGGTCCAGGTCGATGGCCGTGACGTGACCGTCAAGGCTCGCGACGATCACGGTCTTGCCGGCGATCGTGGGCGAGCCCGAGAGCCGCCCGAAGCCGTCGACCTGCCACACCTCCGCTCCGCTTCGGAGGCTGAAGGCCGCCACCACGCCCCCGGCGCTGGCCGCGACGACCACGCCGGCACTCACCACTGGCGTTCCGTTCACCGGCCCGACCAACTCTGCCTGCCACACGGCCGTCAGGTGCTTGGTGCCCGCGGCGGTCAGCGTGGCGCCGGCCGGATGGCCGTCTCGTGCCATATCCCCTCGATACATCGGCCAGTCGCCGCCGGCGGAAGCGCTCGGTAAAGGCGTGGAGCTGTCCCCAGGTGCGCACGCGGCGCAGGCCAGCACGACGAGGACCGCGCACGCGGCCGGGCGAAGAATTTCCTTCAGGGCCTACTTGCCGGTGTACACCGCTCGCGGCGGGGCAGGTGGCTGCGACTCTCCCGCCCCGACCCATCGATGGAACCACGCCAGGGGACGCGGAGCCCACCAGTTGGCTCGGCCGAGGAGGCGCATGACCGAAGGCACGATGAGTATGCGGACGATGGAAGCGTCGATGGCGATCGCGACGGCGAGGCCGATTCCGATGGCCTTGATGATCACGATGTTGGCCATGCCAAACGCCAGAAACACGGCGACCATGATCGCGGCGGCGCCCGTGATGAGGCGCCCACTCTTCTCGAGTCCCAAAGCAACCCCGGCCTGGTTGTCGCCGGTGCGCCGGTACTCCTCCTGGATCCGGCTGATCAAAAGCACCTCGTAGTCCATCGACATGCCGAACACGATGCTGAAGAGGATGACCGGGATGCTGGGGTCGATGGACTGCGGTGTGAAGCCGAGCAGCTCGCTCAAATGCCCTTCCTGGAAGATCCAGACCATCGCTCCGAACGAGGCTGAGATCGAGAACAGGTTGGTGATCACGGCCTTCAAGGGCAGGACCACCGACCCAGTGAGTACGAACAGGACCGCGTACGTGATGACGATCACCGAAGCGACTGCGACCGGCGTTCGCTGAAGGATGAAGTTCACGATGTCGAGGTCGAACGCGGTGCCGCCGGTGGCGAGAACCTGTCCGTCCGGAATCTGCTGCGCCCTGGCCGCATTCACAAGTGCTCGCGCCTCGTCGCTCGTGTACTGCTTGTTGGTGACGATGTCGAGCAGGGCGAGGTGCGGCCCTGCTCCCAGAGTAAGCGCGTCCTTCATCTGAGCAGGCAGCTGCGAAGGCGAGCCCGAGTAGAAGCGTTGGTAGTCGGCCCTCGTGAGACTCGGGTTGAGGTCGACGATGCTGGATACGCGCAGCACGTTCGGCATGGCGGCGAAACGCCGGCTGAGGTCGTAGATCGCGCCGATGTGGTCCTCGGTGAGGGGGCTTCCGGTCGGGTAGTAGACGACGACGGTGATGTTGGTCTGGTCCTGGCCTGGAAAGTCGCGCACCAGTGTGTCGTAACCCTGACGTGCCTGGTTTCCAGGCGGCAGCTGGTCGACGTCGCCGTTGGCCAGACGGAGCTGCAGGAATGGCGTTCCCGCGAGCAGCAGAAGCGTCAGGGCGGGAAGGAGGACCACCACCGGCCGCTTCATCACCCACAGCGCCATCGAATGCCAGACGCCGGTGCCTGCGGCGTTTCGCCGACGCATGAACGGCAGACGGAGCCGGTCGACCCAGGGACCGAGGACCGACAGCACGGCGGGCAGGAACGTGAGCCCGTACAGGACCGCGATCGAGACCACGATCGTGCCCGCTGCGCCCATCGACGCAAGAAACGTGCCCTGAAAGAAGAGCATGGCCGACAGCCCGATCGCGACCGTGATGCCAGAGAACGTGATCGCGCGGCCGGCGGTGGCCATGGATTTCGCGATCGCATCTTCGCGTGTCGCACCGGCCGCGAGCTCGTCACGAAATCGATTGACCACGAACAGCGAGTAATCGATGGCCACGGCCAGCCCGATGAGGGTGATGATGTTGATCGCGTACGTCGATACGTCGGTGAAGCGGGCGAGGAACAACGTGCCCCCCACACCGCCGACGATCGCGAGCAGGCCGACTCCGAGCGGCAGCGACGCGGCGATGATCGAGGCGAAGATCAGCACCAGCATCAGCAGGGTGATCGGCAAGGCGAGGTACTCCGCCCTCTGAAGGTCGCCCTCGAGCGTCTTGTTGAAGGCCTGGCTGATGAGCACGCCGCCCGTCGCTAGCATGGTGAGGTTGCCCGGATGGATCTCGGACAGGACCGCGGGAATGTAGCCCTTCGACGTCGACGCGTTGTCCTTCAGAGCGACGATGACCAGCGCCTCGTGTTGATCGCGAGAGATATAGCTGGATTGCGCGGCCGCCGGCGCCGTGTAGGGCGTCGTCACCGAGGTCACCCGCGGGTCACTCGCAAGCGGCGCCAGCGCTTGCTCCAATTCGTTCTTGTAGGCGGGATCCGTGACGGTGAGCGTCGGGCTGCCGAAGATCAGAGTGACCTGCGAGCCCGTGACCTTTTTCTGGGGGTGGATCTCGCTGGTGATCAGCTTCTGGGCACGGCCGGCGGCCAGGTCGGCCCCGAACCCGCCGCTGTCGACGAGCACGCCACCGGTGAAGATGCCCACGATGGAGACCCCGAGCAGCAGCGCGGAGGCGAGGAGCACTGCCCATCGGAACCGGTAGACGAATCGACCCCAGCGCGCGAACACGGCGAGACAGGATACAAGCCGAGGCAACACGATCTGACGACAGGCGCCGGCCTAGCGAATCGGGACTAGCCCAGCTTCCATTTGATGCTCTGCAGGACCGGCTTCGCCTCGTTGATGAACGCGTTCATCTGGGCTGCCAGGGTGAGCAGGATCACCGCATAGCCGACCGTGCCGCCCGCGTTCACGCCGGCGAATATCGTCATCGCTCCGGCGTAGCTCTGGCCGCCGGACGTGCTGGTGAAACAGAGCTCCCACCAGATGCCGGAGACCCCGCCGACGGTGCCGTTGGTGGTCTTGGTGTTGGGACAGGTCTTGATGTCCGGGAACTGGTTGGTGAGTGACTGGTCGGCCGTGTCCTTCATCTGCTGTGCCGACTGCGCGATCTGCGCGCCGCTGCTCATCACGACCGTGCCGTTGCCCGCGGGATTGGTGACCTGCAGCGTCGGGTCTTTAGTCGTGGCGACCCAACCCGCGGGCACCGTGACAGACACCGCTGACGTGGATGCAGTGGTGGGGCCGCCCTTGCCCGGTGTCTGCTGAATGACCGGGCTCGGTGTGCCGGCGGGCGTCGGGCTGGGGAGGGTGGAACCCACAGTCCCGGATTGATTCCTCGCGTTGATGACCGCAAGCGCCGTGCCGCAGCCGGCCATGATCACCACCAGCCCGACGATCGCGCTGATGATGAGCATCCATGGTGTGCGGTGCACCGGCGTCAGGGGATAGCCGGGTGGGGGTGCGTAGTACGGGCTCTGATATGACGGAGGCGGAGCGCTGGGCGGCGGTCCCATTAGGGCGGGCGGAGGCGGAGCGCTGGGCGGCGGTCCCATTACCGCCGGCGGTGGCGGAGCGCTGGGCGGGGGCGCCAAGATCGGCGGCGCGCCAGGCGGCGGCCCGGCAGGTGGGCCCCCAGTCTGTGGGCTCGGCGGGGGCGCGGTCGGGGCCGCCCACGTCGTGGCCACCAGCTGTGTGCCGCAGGCCTGGCAGAACGAGTTGCCGTCCGGGTTCTGCGTCCCGCACCGCGCGCACGTCATGGCCATCTACTTCGACTCGCTCTTCGCCGCGGGCTCGGCTCGCGGGCGGCGGCTTCGCCTGACGGACCCTGGCACGGCACTGAGCGCCATGCCGCAGTTCGGACAGAAACCGGACGCCACGATGTGCATGTGGCAGTTCGGGCACACGGTCTCGGCGAACCCCATGTTCGCCGCCTCCTCGAGCAACGAGAAGTGCAGGAGGTACCGGATGTAGATCAACAGCGACCCGACGACCAGTGCCTGCCAGAGCAGGACGAACAACGGGTTCGTCGCAAGCTCTTTCATGACGACGGTGCCGGTGGCAAATGCGACGTGCCCGGCGACCGCGATCGCCACCCCGCCGAGCTCGCGCCCTGCGAGACGCCCGCGGCGGAATCGCCAGATCGTCGCGACGATGATTCCGGTCGCGCTGCCCTGCAGCAGGGGTTGGAAGACCGCGAGCGTCGCGAGGTCGTAGATCCAGTTGCCGGGGGCGACATGCGGCGGCAGGCTCGCCAGCACGGCCGAGAAGCCAATCAACGTTTCCGCGAGGCTGAAGCCCAGCCCGGCGGCGATGCCGAACACAAGCCCATCGACCGTCTCGGGGAAGTCCGCGCGGTTGGGCAGGAAGAAGGCCGGTATCGGCTTGAGCGCCTCCTGGAGCAGCGGGACAACGATGCCGAGGACCAGCACCGCGCCGACGCTCACGCTCGCGGCACCAAACGGATTGGGCGGGTACTGGAACGGGTTGTAGATCACCCGCTCGAAGAGCGTCACGACGATGCCGACCACGACCCCACCGCCGATGGTGAACCCGAGCACGAGCGCGGGCTCGTCGCGATATACCTGCGCCTCGTACAGATAGATCAGATAGAGGACAGGGACCAGGAAGGCCGAAACCAGGATGGCGGCCGTGATCAGGCCCGCCGCGTACAGGACGGCGATGCCCACGAGACCCGCGATGAACGCCCAGCGAAACTCGTGGATCTTGTGCTGCCCGAGGTGTGGAAACAGGGTCGTGAACAGCGCCGGCTGCGCCATGTGCTCGCCGGGGTGGGCCGCATAGCGATGCACGCGCGACTTCGCTTTGCCCTTTTCCAGGGTCGTCCCCTGGTGCGCTCCGCAACGCGTGCAGAACACGCCGTCAGGAGCGTCCTGGGCGCAATGGTCGCACCGCACGGTGCGTAAGGATAGGCGGCAGCGCCGCCTTTTAAGCCAGGGTTAGGACGTCGTTCCGGCCTGGGCGGGTTCAGCGGGAACCCAGCCCCGGATGAAGTGGCACGAGTAGTGCCCCTGGTGCTTGTCGAAGTAGCGCTGGTGGTACTCCTCGGCACGCCAGAAATGGGTGGCGGGGACGATCTCGGTCACGATCGGCTTCTTGAAGTATTTCTGCGCCTCCGCGGCCGATTGCCGCGCCGCGGCCTCCTGCTCGGGACTGTGGAAGAAGATCGCCGAGCGGTACTGATGGCCGTGGTCGGGCCCCTGGTAGTTGAGCGTGGTCGGGTCGTGCATGTTCCAGAAGGCGTTCAGCAGCTGGTCGTACGTGACCTTGGCCGGGTCGTAGGTGACCTCCACGGCCTCGGCGTGCCCGGTCCTGCCTGAGCAGACCTGCTCGTAGGTCGGGTTGTCGCGCGTCCCGCCGGTGTAGCCGGAAACCGCGTCGATCACGCCCGGAATCTCGTTGAAGAGGTGCTCGACACCCCAGAAGCAGCCGCCCGCGAAAGTTGCCTTTTCCATCACGTCTTCAGCATACCCACGGACATGACGGTTCATTCCCCACCCCGGGCCCGCTGCGCACCCCCACCCGGAGTCGCTGTGCGAGTCCGGCCTCCCCACGAGGTGGGGAGGCGAGATGATTGGCGGCCATGCTCGAACCGGAGCCGGAAAAGCGCGGCGAGTGGTGGCGTTTCGCCACGGTCGACATCACGCCACTGCGGCGCCATCGCGATTTCCGCCTGCTGTTCATCGGCCGGCTCGTGTCCTTCTTCGGCACGATGATCACCTTCGTCGCCGTTCCCTACCAGGTGTACCAGCTGTCGCACAGCACGCTCCTGGTGGGTGCGCTCGGCCTGGTTGAGCTGGCGGCCCTGATCGTCTTTGCGATGCTCGGCGGCGCGATGGCCGACGCCGCGGACCGAAGGACGATGGTCCTGCTGAGCGAGGCCGGATTGATGATCGGCAGCCTCTTCATGGCGGCCAACTCGTGGCTGCCGCAGCCTATGTTGTGGCTGATCTTCGGCGTGACTCTGTTGTGGGGCGCGCTCGATGCGTTACAGCGACCCTCGCTCGACGCCCTCCTTCCCCGACTGGTGGATCGCGACGAGCTGGCGGCCGCAGGAGCGCTTTCGAGCCTGCGCGGAACCGTCGGGATGGTCGCCGGTCCGGCGCTAGGCGGCGTGCTGATCACGTTGATCGGGCTCCCGCTCACCTATATCGTGGACGTGGCGACTTTCGTCGTCGGCCTCGCCTGCCTCTTCCTGATGAAGGCGGTGCCGCCACCGGTTGACGCAGAGCGGCCGAGCTTGCGGCGAGTCGTGGAGGGCATCCGCTACGCGCGCAGTCGCCCCGAGCTGGTGGGTACGTATGTCGTCGACACCGTGGCGATGACTTTCGGTATGCCCCTGGCTCTGTTTCCCGCCATCGCTCAGGGGTTAGGCGGCGCCAAGGTGCTGGGCATCCTCTACGCCGCGATACCGGCCGGCTCGTTCCTTTTCTTCGCGACCAGCGGCTGGGCACACCGTATTCATCGCCACGGCTTGGGGGTCATCGTCGCCGCGATTCTGTGGGGCGTCGCGATCATCGGCTTCGGAGTGGCGCCTGGCCTCGTTGGGGCGCTGGTGTTCCTGGTCCTCGCAGGCGCGGCCGACGGGATGAGCGGTTTCTACCGCCGGCTGATCTGGAACCAGACGATCCCCGACTCGCTGCGCGGACGACTGGCGTCGATCGAGCTCCTCAGCTACTCGGGAGGGCCCACGCTGGGCAACTTCGAGGCGGGCGTCGTGGCGACCCTGTTCAGTGTGCGCGCATCGGTGCTGTCGGGAGGAATCCTCACCGTGATCGGAACCGTTCTGTGCGCGGTTGCGCTGCCCGCGTTCAGGCAGTACGACGAGCGCGTGTGGCGAGCCGCTCAGAAGGTCTAGCTATCCAGGTTCGCCGGCAGGATCGCGGCCACGATGCCGTGCGCGTCGACCGCGGTAACGCTGTCTGTGGCGATGTCGACCACGCTCGGGGTTCCATCCGAACGCTGATAGAAACCGGTGATCAGGTGGCTGTTATCGAACCAGCCGACCCAGTCGACAGAGGTGACATCCACCGCGAGCGTGGCCGTGCGGCCTCCCGGATACCACAGCACCAGGTGGCCGCCTGAGCCCGGTTGAGGGCAGCAGGCGGCGATGATGCGGCCGTCGGGCGACAGCGATCCTGAGGCGCTGAACGAGCCATAGTCATACGGTGAGTTCCAGAAAATCGGCTGGCCGCTCCAGTCCACGCCATCGCCCTGGACAACGGCCGTGCCGGCTTTGGTGAGGAGCCCGCTCGCGCCGCCGCCGCTGATGATGACCTCTCGCTGGGCAGTGACCGGGTTGATCACGTGAAAGTTGATCCCGCCGTACGGGTTCGGGCCGTATGGGTACTGCGTGAGATCGCGTCCGGAATAGTTCACGAACTTGCTCTTGAAGGGCACGGCCCCAGGGCCCAGATACGCGACCACGAGCTGGCCCGCGTGCCAGGCGACCGGCCACACATAGTGATCGCTCGACGTGAAGATCACCGCGTGGTGGGTGCCGGCGATGTCCTCCACGTACACGGTCAGTAGGACGGGGTTGACGGAGTAGTCGAGAAGAGCAACGGCTATGCGGGAGTCATCCGGGGTGACGGCGAAAGCCGCGTGCACCGTCGCTCCGGCGGCGACCGTCGTCACCTGACCGGTCGAACCATCCGCCTTGAGGTATCGGATCGTGCGATCCCCATCCATGTAATAGACGCGCGAGCTGGATGCGCTGATGTACGGGAGCTCGACGGAGTCAGCGATAACTGACCGCGTCTTGGCGCTGGTCCTTGCAGCGACATGGCCATCCGCCCCGACCAGCGCGATGTTGTAGCCGCCCGTGGCCGCGAACAGGTCGACCAGCACCGCCACGGATTGCGGGAGCTCGCTAGGTGACGGCTGCACCACCCCACCGCCGCCTCCGGCCACCGGTGTTGGCGTCTTCGCGCCACCCTTCGTGACCGCGACGGGCTGGCGGCTCGGGGTCGATGCCGCGGACTGCGACGTGGGCCCCGCCGAGCACGCCCCAGCGACCAGGAGCGCAATCACAGCAAGGCGTCGCACGCCGGATTGAACGGTACCTGCGAGGCCGAGTTACGATCTCGAGGCGCCATTCGGCGCCAGATCGCCCTCGAACGGGCGTCAAGCGGGGGGAGCGATGGGGACGGAGCAGCTGCTTTTGCTGGTGAGCGCCGCGGGGGCGCTGCTCGCGTTGTGGGCGGCCATCTTCGCCACCCGGGCCGACATCGCCGCCCGCGGCGCGAAATCCGAAGCGCGGCAGCGTTGGGACGACAGCATCCGGCCCCTCCCCCACTTCACGTTCACCTCGGCGCCGGCGCCCGGCCAGCCGATCGAGGTCGACGTCGAGAACCTGGGCGGCACGCTGGCGGCGGGGGCGGTCATCGTCCAGCACGGCGACGACCTCTTCGCGGGAGAGCTGACGCTGCCCGAAAAGGCGCCGGCACGCCGCATCGTTCTCACCCCCGTGCTGAAGGCCTGGCAGCGATCGAGCCAGCCTCGCTGCCTGCTGCTCGCCGGTCGCGACGTCAGCGGGCGGTGCTGGGACTGCCTCGATGGGATGAAGCAGATCAAGGACCCCCGCCGGTGGGTCGCAGGTCAGCTCCGCGAGCTGCGCCTCCAGGGCGTCGTCGACTTTCCGGGTCTCACGGGCGGGAAGTCTTAGCCGCCGGAGTTCCTACTCGAGCGTCGCGTGCAGCCTCAGCTCGACGTTTCCCTTCAGCGCCTGTGACACGGGGCAGCCTTCCTTGGCAGCATCGGCCAGCTTTTGAAATTCATCTGCACTCATGCCGCTCACCTTTCCGCGCACAGTGAGCGTGGAGCTCGTGATGCCGGTGCCAGGAACGAACTCGACCTCGGCCCGGGTGCTCAGGTGCTCCGGCTTGTGACCGGCCTTAGCCAGGCCATTGGAGAACGCCATGTTGTAACAGGCTGCGTGCGCGGCCGCGATGAGCTCTTCGGGACTCGTCTTTCCATGCTGGCGTTCGGCACGACTCGCCCATGAGACCGGCAGCTCGGCGAAGGCGCCGCTTTCTGGCTTGACCTTCCCGCTGCCGCTCATGAGGTCGCCTTCCCATGTCGCATCGGCACGACTTATAGCTGCCATTTCGAACCTCCGCTAAGCCCACATGAAACGCCGGATACCGAAGGCCAAGTTTAGCTCCGCAAATGCCGACGACCTGGCCGTGCGAGACTGAATGCAGTGCGTATCGAGCCTGTTTCCGACGACGCCGCGACCCCCGAGGTCAAACGCATCTTCGAGGCACTCGCACCGGGCGGAAAGGTCGCGCCGTTCTTTCGAATGCTCGCCCACAAGCCCGCTGTCCTGCGCGCGTACAACCAGCTGAGCGGGGCGCTTTGGGCGGCGGACTCAAAGCTGCCCGAGAAGCTCAAAGACATGGCGTACCTGCGCGTATCGATTCACAACGGCTGCGCGTATTGAACGCGCTCGCATGCCGCCTCGGCGAGGCGGCGAGGTGTCAGCGCCGAGCAGATCGCCGCGCTGAAAGAGCCGGGTGGCCGAAGGAACGAGGACCTGTTCGATCCCGCCGAGCGAGCATTGCTGCGATTCACGGATCTTCTGACCAGCCATCCAGGCAACATCGACGACGTTGACGTCGAGGCCCTTGCAGCTCATTTCGATGAGATGCAGATCGTGGAGCTGGTCCTCACCATCGCGACTGCGAACTGGACGAATCGCGTCAACGACGGCTTGAGGACGCCGCTGCCCGGCTGACCTGGCCGTTGTCACCAGCCCCCGACGGTCAGGCCTTGCCGGCGCGCCTCAGGCTGAGGCCGAGCATGGCGATGACGATCAGCGGCACCAGCCACCAGGCGGTGATATGGGCGCTGTTCAAGAGCGCGGTCAGGACCAGTCCGGCGAATACCGCGGCAGCCACCGTCCAGTCGTCGCCGATGATGAAGTGGTACCAGAAGCGGACGAACGCGACCGGCCACTTCCAGAGTCGCTCCACGCTCAGGCCCCCGGGCTGAAACCGAGCGCCCGGCGCCGCTCGATCGTGATGTACGTCCCCGCGGTCGCCATATAGAGGACGAGCAGGCCGAGGATCGCCGCATCGTTCCCCGGCCAGTCGATGCCAAGCCCCTCGAGGGACCAGAAGGTTCCAAACGTGGTGAGCAATATCCCGACCACGAGCTGCAGGAAGCTGCGCGGGATTCGCGTCACGAGGCGCTGAAGGACCACGCCGACACCGCCGATGACGACCACCGCCGCCACGCCGCCGACCACCGCCACGTTGAGCTGGTTGGCGTTGGCCCCGAACGAGACGACGATGAATGCGACCTCGAGGCCTTCCAGCACAACCGCCTTGAAGGCCAGCACGAAGGCGGTCCAGTCGAATCCGACACCATCCCACTCCGGAGGCTCATCCTCCGGGCGCATGCGCACGCCCGCCAGGCCGTGGGCCGCGACACGCATGACGCCTTTGCGGAACCACTGAAGGCCGAACACGAGCAGCAGGGCGCCGACTATGAGCCTCAGCGGGCCGATCGGTACCTGGCTGAGGGCCAGTCCTGCGACGACCACGATCACAGCGAGCACGCCGAATCCGGCCGCGGCGCCGATGAGCGTCGACCGCCAGCCGCGCGTGGCGCCGACTCCGAGCACGATGGTGACCATCTCGACAGCCTCGACCGACGAGGCCAGGAACGTGGTGATCAGGACTACGAGCGGTCCGGTCATGCTCCAACTCGATTGTCAGCGATCTGCCAAACCGTCGTAGGCTGAAGCTTGCGATGCCAGAGTGCACACACCTCGACCAGATCCGTGAGGTCACCCCCAGCGCTGACGGCTGCGAGGACTGTCTCAAGACCGGCGACTCATGGGTCCACCTGCGGCTTTGCATGAGCTGCGGGCACGTGGGCTGCTGCGACAACTCTAAGAACAAGCACGCGACTAAACATTTCCATCACTCACATCACGTGATCATGAGGTCCTTCGAACCGGGCGAGGACTGGGGCTGGTGCTACGTGGATGAGCTCTGGCTCGATCCGGCCGGCTGGCCGGTCCGCGGTCCTTTGGCGCACAGCGTCTGACCGCGTGAGCGTCCGCGTCGCGGCGGTCGTCACCATCGCCTTGCTGGTCGTCTATCACCTGACACGCGCGGCGGCCACTGCATGCAGCGGCCCTGCCTGTGACTGGTACATCCCGGTTTCGCTGCTGCTGCCGCTGATGATCCTCGCCGGAGCGCTGGTGACCGGAGTGACGGCGACCTCGGCTGCGCGAAATGACGCCACCTGGCGAATCGTCCTCGGCGCATGCACAGCGATCAGTGTCGCGGGCCCCATCGTCGCTTTTATCGTGCTGAGCGACAGCCCGGATCCATTCGTGCTGTCGTCTACGATCCTGGTCCTGATCGCTCCCGCCACCGCCCTCGTCTACTCATTCATGCCGCGCACAGACGCAGTTGTTCGATAGCAGAAGGAGAGACAGCATGTATATGACGATCCGGCACTACCGCGTGCCCCCGAGCAAGATGGATGAGGTTGTGCGCCGCGTCGACGAGCTTTGGCTCGACAGGCTGAGCAAGCTCGAGGGATTCGAAAGCTATTTCGTCATGCGGGCCGATGAGAGCCACCTGACATCGGTCTCGGCTTTCATCGAGGAAGCGGCCGGCCGGAAGGCCGCAGAGGCCAGCGCGGAGTGGGTCGGCTCCAACCTGCAGGACCTGGACGTGGAGTTCCTCGAGATGTGGCAGGGCCCGGTCGTCGTGCACGGGGGCGAGTAGCACTGGAAGTTCGGTTCGACGGCCACTGCTTCGGGTGCGGCCCGCTCAACGAGGAGGGCCTGCAACTTCATTTCGAGCCGACGCCCGATGGTGCGGTGGCCGAGTACGTGGTTCCAGAGCGATTTCAGAGCTGGTCGGGAATGGCGCACGGAGGCGTCGTCGCGCTTCTTCTCGACGAGGCGGTCGGTTGGGCGGCGTGGCATTCGGGACATCCGGGAGTCACCGGTCGTCTGCAGGTGAGCTTCAGGCGGCCGCTGAGGCTGGGCGAGCCGTTGAAGATCGTGGGCAAGGTCGAAAACGTGCGGAGGTCGCTCGTCTACACGTCGGCATATGTCGAGAACCGCGACGACCGTTCACGCATCGCCGACGCCACTGCCACCCTGATGCAGGCGGAGGCTACGATAGAGACAGGTGCCCCGTAGAACGCCTGATCGTGCCTGGCACGACTGGATTCTCGGTTCGCAGCGTTAGACACCCAACGGGCTTTGGCTGGCCCAATCAACTCGGGAGGCTACGAATGAACTCGATTCGCAAGCTTGTTCCGGTAGGGATCGCTTCGACCGCAGCCGCTGCGGTGGTCGCATTCGCTCTTGCGCCCGCCACTGTGTTCGCGGAATGGTCGCCGCGGCCTCTACCAAGAGAGGCGGGTACGCAGACCTTCGTTGCGGTTGCACCCGCGCCGTCGCCGGCATGCGTCGCCGCGCGGCAGGCAATCGTCTCGGCGCGAGCAGCCGATCGCAGCGAAGACATGGATGAGACGCCGTCCGCCACGGACGCCACCGAAGACCAGACCGAGCGGGCCGCCATGAAGTCTCTTTGGACCAGCGCGGTCAGCGCGTGCGGACCTCAGGTCGTGACCAAGCCCACTGCCGCAACACTCGCCTCACCCAGCTGCGTGTCTGCGAAGGCCGCACTGAAGAAGGCCCTCGTGGCGGAGAAGGCCCACGAGGCCACCGAGGCCAACTCAGGAACTGAGCGCACAGCCGCGGACTGGGAGGAAGACCAGGCGGAGTTCGCGGCGATCAAGTCGCTGTGGAAGGCAATGGCCTCCGCGTGCGGCTTCTCTTTCACTCACCCGTAACCAAAGGCGTGACGGAGGTCCAGCCGCTCCCGGGCCTCCCCTCCCCGCTTCTGGTGCCAGCGTCCGAAGCAGGGCCCCGATAGAATCACCTCACGTCGGGGGCTGGCGCAGTTTGGCAGCGCGCACGGTTCGGGACCGTGAGGCCCCGGGTTCAAATCCCGGGCCCCCGACCAAAAATCGTATTCAAATCGAG
>DASPYG010000003.1:0-2835 GCA_035636885.1 Candidatus Nitrosopolaris sp. | reverse complement strand
ACATCACAGGGGACGCGCTCCTCTCGCATCCGGCGTGCGACCTCCATGACCTCGCCGCGGTTGCGATAGCCCCAGCGGCTGATCCAGAAGCCGAAGGACCAATCCGGAGGCACGGCCGGGACGCCGGTGAGCTGGTGGTAGGCCTGCATGATCGGCGCAATTCCATCGCCGATGATCAAATAGGCGCGCAGATGGTCCGCGCGCGCGGTCGCCTGCCAGGCGGCGACCGATGCCCGGCCGAGGTCGTAGTAGAGAGGCCCGGTCATGTCGAAGAAAACGCCGTAGCCTTGCGAGCTCAGCAGCAGCGGGACGTTCTTGTAGGCACGGTCGCTGCGCACGCCAAATGCGTCGACGGTCCAGGACGAGAGGGCCTGGCCGCGCCGGTTGAGGGCGCCAAAATGCTCGCCCAGACCGAAGAGCGCCTCATCGGGCCTGAGCCCGGCCGTCAGCCAGCGCAAGCCGCGAGCGTGCCCGGTCGGGAAGTGGTGGTAGCCGCCGCGGATGTCGCGATCGTGGGGTTCGTCGAGGAAGCGCACGGTGCCCGCCGCGTCTTTCAGGCGCAGGCGGAAGGGAGCGCGATCGACCTCGACCGTCAGCGCCGACGTGGCGATGGACCAGCCATCGGCACTTTCATCGACCTTCAGGTCGGTGGCGGACGGCGCATCGTCGACGAGAAGCCGGGACGGCCGGGTCGCGCCGGGCCCAAAGTGGAGGCGCACCATGTTGGGTGCCACCGGTCGGACTTCAATCGGGACGACTCCTCCGCGGTCGTCCTCTGCGGCCAGCTCGACCCGATCGCGGCGCGCCCGCAAGCTGCGCACGGCGACTATGGCTCGGGGATCGCGGGGGGCAAAGTCAGTCGCCGGCCGGGCCGGCCGCGCCGCTACCAGCCGCGCTGGATCCACTCGTCCAGGTGCGGCCGTTCGCGGCCGATGGTCGTGGGTTTGCCGTGGCCGGGTAGCACCTGGGTCTCGTCCGGGAGTATGAGCAGTTTGCCGCGGATGCTCTCGATGATGGTCGGAAAGCTGGCGTAGGGATTGGCGGTGTTCCCGGGACCGCCGGGAAAAAGCGTGTCGCCCGAAAAGAGATGCTCACCGCTGAGCAGGCAGATGCTGCCCGGTGTGTGCCCGGGTGTGTGCAGGGCAACGACCTCGTACTCACCGAAGCGAAAGCGCTCCCCATCGCGCACGCGGTAATCGGCTTTGATCGGCATCATGGATTCATCAGCTTCGTGACAGGTGAAGCGCGCGTGGGTCTCGTCGCGCACGGTTTTCAGCGCCTGAACGTGGTCGGCATGGCCGTGGGTAGTGAGGATGTGGCTGACGCGCAGGCCCTCGAGCTCCTTGATGATGCGCGAAGCATCGTTCGCCGCGTCGATCAGCAGGGCCTCTTTGCTCTTCGGGTCGCTCAGCAAGTAGACGTTGTTGTCTAAGGGGCCCACGGAGAAGCTCGTGAGCTTGTACACGAGTTGAGTCTACAAACCCCCACCCTACCCTCCCCCGCAAGCGGGGGAGGGAAATTTCCGACAATGAGAGCTGTGGCCAAGGAACGGCGAATCGGCATGCACATGCGCACCGGCCGTGGTCTCGACAAAGCGGTCGAGACCATCAGGGCGCTGCAGCTCGGGACCGTGCAGATTTTCACCGGCAACCCGAGCGCCTGGCGGTCGGCACCGGTCGATGCTCAGGCGACCGCGGCCTTCAAGCGATCGCTCCAAGAACTCGACGTCCGGCCGGCGATGTCGCACGCGATGTACCTGATCAATCTCGCCAGCCCCAACCCCAACTTCCAGAAGAAATCACGCGAAGCACTCCGTGCGGAACTCGAGCGCGCTGAAGCCTACGGCTGCCAGTACGTGGTCACCCACGTGGGAAGCCATATGGGCGACGGCGCCCAGGCGGGGATCGACCGCGTGGTCGCCGCTCTCGACGACGTACTCAGCAAGGCCGGGGGCTCGGCCATGGTCCTGCTGGAAACCTCGGCGGGTGGCGGCGCCTACGTCGGGGCGAAGTTCGACGACCTGGCCCAGATCCTCAGCCGGCTACCGCAGCATGCGCCCCGCATGGGTGTCACGATCGATACCGCCCATGTCTATGCTTCTGGCTACGACGACGCTGGCACGGACGGGATGCGGACGACACTGGATCAGCTCACCAGCGCCATCCCGGCGCAACGCATCCGCGCCTGCCACTGCAACGACACGACCGTCGCGCTCGGGGGCAAGGCTGACCGGCACGTCAACATCGGCAAGGGCAACATCGGGCTCGACGGCTTCCGGGCATTGCTGAACTACGAGCCGCTGGCCCACTGCGCCTTCGTTCTGGAGACCCCAGGTGAGGAGATGCTCGAGGGCCGGGAAAATCTCGACGCGCTCCGCTCCCTGCTGTGAGCACGCCTCTCGACGCGGTCCTCTTCGACTATGGGCACACGCTCATCTATTTCGATGAACGGCCTCACGCCACGCTGGTCGATGCCTACGAGAAGGTGAACCGACTGCTGGGCGACACCCTGAAGCGCGAGGTCCCGGCCGCCCAGGTGTTGATCGAGAAGGTCTCCCGCGCGGTGGACGACGAGATCCAACGCGACTATGCCGCCGGCCGGCCGGAGGAGCTGGAGATCGCGACCATCTACGACACCGCACTGCGCGGGCTGGGCCTGGAGCTGGAGCCGGACATGATCGAGCAAGTCATGGAACTCGAGCAGGAAGGCTGGCTGAATAGCGTCCACGTGGGGCCCGACGTCATCCGGACCCTGGAGGCCTTGCGCGGCTATGGGTTGCGCCTCGGCATCGTCTCCAACGCCGCCTATCGGCCGCGCCTGATGAAGCAACAACTG
>DASPYG010000002.1:0-22096 GCA_035636885.1 Candidatus Nitrosopolaris sp. | reverse complement strand
TTTGGTCGACCCCAGTGGTTCTCGCTACCTCTGACCAGCGTCCGCTGATGCACCATCTCCGGTCTCTGCCGTTGGAACCCAATCGCCGCCTCAGTCAAAGGGCGAGGGCCGGTGTCTGGGCCCGACGGTCTCAAGCCGCATCGCCGGATGCCGGTCTCCCCGCAGAGGTCGGGTCCATCCTGACCCCTGCAAGGCTTTATATCAGCTGGCGGTACTGTTCGAGCGGGCGCGAACCTCTCGCATCGACGACCCCGACCCTCCGAATCGAACCGCGGTGATCTCCGCGAGGATGCCAAGCGCTGTCTCCTCGGCGCCGCGCCCGCCCAGGTCGAGACCGATCGGGCCATGCACACGCGCGATCTGCTCGTCGGTGAAACCCTCGGAGCGAAGCGAAGCGAAACGGTTCTCGTTGGTCTTGCGACTCCCGATTGCGCCGATGTAGCCCACGTCCTTGCCCAGCACTGAACGCAGCGCGGGGAGGTCGAACTTCGGGTCGTGGGTCAGGATCACCACGTATGTGGACTTGTCGAGCGTGAGCCTCGACATCGCCTCGTCAGGCCACGCGACGATCAGCTCGTCGGCTTCCGGAAACCGTTCCCTGGTGGCGAACTTGGCCCTGGCGTCCACCACCGTGACGCGATAGCCCATCAGCTTGGCGAGCCTGTGCAGCGGGATCGCGATGTGGATCGCGCCGATGAGAACGAGATGCGCCGGCCGGCGGAATGGCTCGATGAACCAATCGCCTCGGCGGTGCGCGAGCTCAGAGCCGGAAGGCGCGCCATCGGACAGCTCGGCCTCGCCCGTGACGAGATTCGTTTTCATCGTCGCCGGGCGGTTGGCTGCCAGGTCGCCGAGCAACCGTTGATGTTCCGGACCAAAGGGCTGGATGTACACCTCGATGTGGCCACCGCAAGCAAGGCCCACCGAAAACGCAACGTCGTCGGTCACGCCGAATGCGGCCAGCTTGGGCTTGCCTGCCTTCAAAACCCTTTGCGCCTCTTCGAAGACAGCGCCCTCGATGCATCCATTCGAAACGGAGCCCGCCATCTTGCCTGACTTCGTGATTGCCATCTTCGAACCCAGCGGGCGCGGGCTGGAGCCCCAGGTCTCGACGACCGTGGCGAGCGCAATCTGCTCGCCGGCTTCGTTCCAGGCCTTCAGCTCGTCCAGCACCTCACGCATTTCCCGCTATCTCCGAGCCACGCGGCTGTCGAGGCCGGCGAGAAGACGCCCGAGGTCGTCGAGCGCCTGCACGTTGTGCGCGGCCAGGAAGTCGTCACAGTAAGGAAGCGCCGCCGCCATGCCCCGCGTCAGCGGCTGATAGCCCTCGGAGCCCAGCAGCGGATTGAGCCAGATGAGCCTGTGCGCGGAGCGGCGCAGGTGGATGAGCTCGGCGGTCAGCTGCTCGGGATTGCCGCGGTCCCATCCGTCGCTGATGATGATCACGACTGCGCCGTGGCCGAGCACACGGCGCGCCCAATGGCGGTTGAAATCTGCCAGGGCCTCACCGATTCGCGTGCCGCCGCTGAAGTCGTGGACGCCCTTGCTCACAGAAGCCAGAGCCCTGTCGAGGTCGCGCTGGCGGAGCAGCCGCGTGATGCGCGTCAGCCGGGTCGAGAAGACGAACGCCTCCAGGTCCTCGCGGCGGGCGATCGCGTGCGCGAAGATCATCAGCAGACGCGAATAGCGCTCCATCGAACCACTGACGTCGCACACCACGACCAGCGGCCGGCGCCTCATTCTCGGCCGCCGCCTGAACAATCGCACCAGCTCGCCGCTGGAGCGGATCGCGTGCCGCGCAGTGCGTCGCAGGTCGATGGCGCCCGACCTTGCCGCTCGCAGGCGGCGTGTTCGCCGTTCGGCGACACGCCACGGCGCCTGCTCGAGCAGGCGTCTCACCTGCTCCGTCTCCTGCCACGTCATCGCGTCGAAGTCCTTGTGGCGCAGGAGCTCCTCGGCGCTGTAGCCGCTCGATGTGGCTGGGATCGTGCGGGCATCCTCTCGGTTCAGCTGCGAGCTGCCAAGTCCCAGCGCGTTGGACCACGCCTTGGCACGCTCCGGTGACATCGGCAGTGCTCGGGTCCGGCCGGGCATGACCCCCGCCGCGGCGTGCGGATTCGGCGGCGCCCAAAAGATGTCGAACGCGGCCTCAAAGGTAGGGATCTCGTCTTTCCTGCTCACGAAGACGGACCGCAGCGCACCGCGAAAGTCAGGCTCCTTCTTGAGGTCGATGAACGTCAAAGCCCGCGTTGCATCGGTGAGCCGCCGCGGGCCGGCCTCGAGGCCGGCGTCGTGGAGCAGCCGGGCAAATGCTCCGAGCCGGGGCAAGAGGTCAGCACCGGCTGGTCCCGCTCCTCTTCCTGACCCTCCCCCCTGCAAGGGGAGGGAGGGCTGGTCAGGCACCCCTTGCCTTCTCGACCAGGGCGGGCACCTGCTCGCGGACGCGCTCGAGGTCCTCCTGGTATTTCAGCGCCGATCCGAGCGTCGCGTCGACGAGCGAGGCGTCGATGCGAGTGGCGCCGAGGGCGGCCAGCGATCGCGCCCAGTCGAGTGTCTCCGCCACGCCCGGCACCTTGTACAGCTCCATGCCCCGCAGGCCCTGCACGAGGGTCGCCACCTCGCGGGCGAGGCCGTCGGCTGCCTCCGGCGCCCTGGCCCGCACGATCTCCACCTCTTTCTCGAGGTCGGGGTAGTCGATCCAGTGGTACAGGCATCGGCGCTTGAGCGCGTCGTGCACCTCACGGGTCCGGTTGGAGGTGATGACCACGAACGGCGGCTTCTTGGCTTTGATGGTGCCGATCTCGGGGATGGAAACCTGGAAGTCGGACAGCAGCTCGAGCAGGAATGCCTCGAACTCCTCATCTGAGCGATCGATCTCGTCGATCAGGAGCACCGGCGCCGTGGCGTCGTCGTTGTCGATCGCGTCGAGCAGCGGCCGGCGCAGGAGGAACTCGGGGCTGAAGATCTCCCGCTCCGCCGTCTTGCGGTCCTCGCCCTCGCCGAGCAGGCGGATGTGGAGCAGCTGGCGCGGATAGTTCCATTCGTAGACGGCGTGGGCGAGGTCGATGCCCTCGTAGCACTGGAGCCGGATCAGGCGCGCGCCGAGGACCTCGGCCATGACCTTGGCCGCCTCGGTCTTGCCAACGCCGGCCTCTCCTTCGATGAAGAGCGGCTTTTCGAGCTTGAGCGCGAGAAAGATCGACGTCGCCAGGCCGCGATCGCCGATGTATCGGCGCTCGCGGAGGCGTCGCTCGACCTCGTCGATGCTCGCCGGAGCCGTCATCCCGACAAAGACTACCGGCGGGCTACACCGATTGTTCTATCGCCCTCCGCGTGAGGACCCGCGCCAGGTGCTTCTTGTACTCCGGGCTCGCCCGCAGGTCACCCGACGGGTTGAGCCCGTCGGAGGCGTGCTGGGCCGCCTCGTCCGGCTTGGCGCCCTTTTGGAGGGCATCCTCGACGGCCTTCGCCCGCACCGGCGTCGGACCCACGTTGGTCAGCCCGATACGCCACCCGCCGTTCATCTTCTGGGCAGCGGCACCGACTATCGCCCAATCGAAGAGCCGGCGGCGGAACTTGATGTACTTGTGCGGACCGTCTGCGACCGGAAACACGACCTCGGTGACGATCTCATTCGCGGCGAGCGGCGTCGTGAAGAGGTCCTTGAAGAAGTCCTTCGCCGGGATCGACCGCTTGTTGGTGACGATCTCCGCGTCGAGGATCAGGGCGATGGTCGGATAGTCGCCGGCAGCGTCCGCGTGCGCCACCACGCCACCGATCGTGCCCATGTTTCGGACCTGGTTGTCACCGACCTCGCCGGCGACCTCCGCCAGGATCGGCAGCTTGTCCTTGATCGCATCTGAGTTCTGGATCTCGACATGCCGGGTGAGCGCGCCGACGTGAACCTTCGAGCCCTCGACACGGATCTGGTCCAGGCCCTGGATGCCGTTGATGTCGACCAGCGCTCGCGGCTGCGCCAGGCGCAGGCGCATGAGCGGAATGAGGCTGTGCCCACCCGCGAGCACCTTGGCGTCCTCGCCGTACCTGTCCAGGAGCTTCGACGCCTCGTCGACCGAGGAGGCGCGGGCGTACTCGAATGCGGCAGGGATCACTTGCGTGCCTCCTTTCCATGGTTTGAGCCGGCGCGCGCGTCGTGGATCTGCTTCCAGATCCGGTCCGGGCTGGCCGGCATGTCGATATGCTTGATTCCGAGCGGCGACAGCGCGTCGCAGACGGCATTCATCACGGCGGCGCTCGCCGCGATGGTGCCGGCTTCGCCGATGCCTTTCACGCCCAGCGCGTTGTCTAAGGTTGGGGTCACGGTGCGGTCGAGCTCGAACCTCGGGAACTCGTTGGCCGTAGGAATCAGGTAGTCGGTGAGCGTGCCGGTCTTCATCTGACCGGTCTCGTCGTCGTAGACAACTTCCTCGTAGAGCGCCTGCGCGACGCCCTGGGCAATGCCGCCCTGAACCTGGCCGTCGACGATCATCGGGTTGATGACGTTGCCGCAGTCATCGACTGCTACATACCGCTTGAGTTCCACGTCGCCGGTCTCAGGGTCGATCTCGGCAACCGCGATATGAGTGCCGAAGGGCCAGCTGAAATTCACTGGGTCGAAGTAGGCGACCGCCTCTAGTCCATGCTCCATGCCGTCCGGAAGCGAACCACCGTACGCGGCGAAAGCGACCTCCCCGAGCACTTTGCGCTTGTCCGGGCTGCCCTTCACATAGAACTGGCCGTGGTCGAAGACAACGTCCGCCTCGTCCGCCTCGAAGATGTGGGCGGCGAGCTTAGTCGCTTTGTCCACGACCTTCTTGCAAGCCTTGTGCACGGCCATGCCGCCTACCGCCAGCGAGCGGCTGCCGTACGTACCGTGACCGAATGCTGGACCCTCGCCCGTATCGCCGTGGCGAAGCTCGATCGAATCGTATGGAACGCCCAGGGTATCCGCCGCGATCTGCGAGAACGTTGTGTCGTGACCCTGGCCGTGTGAATGGGTGCCGACGTAGACGGCCACCGAACCCGTTGGGAAGACGCGCACCTGCGCCGCATCCACGAGCCCAAGACCGCCCGTCGCGGGCGCAGTGCCTGCGCTGGGTCCGAACCCGCAGATCTCGATCCAACTCGAGATCCCGATGCCCATATACCGGCCTTTCTTGAGCGCTTCGTCCTGTTCCCGGCGGAGGTTCTCGTAGCCGGCGATTTCCATCGCTTTGTCCAGCGCGCCTTCGTACGCGCCTGAGTCGTAGACCAGGCCGAAGTGGCTTGTATGCGGGAATTCCTTGACGAAGTTCTTGCGGCGGAGCGCCGCCGGATCCATCTTGATCGCGTCAGCGAGTAAGTCGATGATCCGCTCTACGTTGTGGGTAGCCTCGGGGCGACCAGCGCCGCGGTATGGATCCGTCGACACGCGATTGGTGAGCACGCCGACGGTGTGCGCCGCTATGTGCTTCCAGACGTATGCACCGCCTGAGACCAGGCACGCCACGGTCTGGACGGAACTGGTCAGCGGCATATAAGCGCCGACGTCGATGAACTGCGTGATCTTTAGGAACACAAGTGTGCCGTCCTTCTTGGCACCAGCCTCGACGTCGAAAATCTCGCCTCGGCCATGGCTGGTGATCTGGAGGGCCTCAGTGCGAGTCTCGATCCATTTGACCGGACGGCCGCTGAGCTTGGATGACGCCGGCACCAGGTAATCCTCCGGGTACGGGCTGATCTTGCTGCCGAAGCCACCACCCACGTCGGGGGAGATGATGCGGAGCTTGCTCTCCGCAAACCCCAGGCCAGCGACCAGCAAGAGCCTGATCAGGTGCGGGTTCTGGCTTGACATCCAGATCGTCATCGTGCCGTCGGCCTTCGAGTACTCGGCCAGCACGCCCCGCGTCTCCATCGAAGTCGGCGCCAGTCGCTGCTGGATGATGCGCTGCTTGACGACAACGTCAGCCTCCTTCATGGCCGCCGGATCGTCAGGGATGAAGGTCTGTTCCCAGCCCACGTTGTCGGGCGCACCGGAATGCGCTTTAGGGCTGTTGGCTTCGAGTGCCCGCCCCAGATCCATTACCGCCGGCAGGAGGTCGTAGTCGACGTCGACCAGACTGGCGCCGTCGGCCGCTTCATATTTTGTGTCAGCCAGTACGACCGCCACCGCTTCTCCCTGGAACACGACCTCTTTGTCCGCGATCGGGAATCTGGGCGGCACCTGCTTCTTCTCGGGCACAAAGAACGGCGCGGTCGCCATGACGCCCGTGATGACCTTGACGAAATCCTTGTGCGTATAGACGGCGACGACACCAGCCGCTTTGGAGGCGGCCGTAAGGTCGATGCTCTTGATGCGCGCGTGCGCGTGCGGACTGCGTACCACCGCCATGTAGGCAGTGCCGGGCAGTGTGAAGTCGTCAACATAGCGACCTTCGCCGCTGACCAGCCGCGGGTCTTCGCGACGGTGGATCTTGGCTCCGATCATCGTCGTGACGGCCATGATTACTCCCCTCCAGCGGTAACGGCGGGCTGGACGGCGGGCTTGGCCTTGGCGCCGCCCATGGTCTTCGCGGCAGACTGCACGGACTTGACGATGTTCACGTAGCCCGTGCAGCGGCAGAGGTTGCCCTCGAGACCCTTGCGGATCTCGTCGTCGGTCGGGTTTGGGTTCTGCTGGAGCAGGTACGCCGCGGCCATGATGAACCCGGGCGTGCAGTAGCCGCACTGCAGACCATGCTCGTCCCAGAACGCCTGCTGAAGCGGATGGAGCGTGCCGTCCTTGGCCATGCCCTCGATCGTCGTGAGGTTCCTGCCTTCGGCCTGGACCGCGAACATCGTGCAGCTCTTTATGGCCTTGCCGTCGACGAGGATCGTGCAGGCCCCGCACTGGCTCGTGTCACACCCTATGTGCGTGCCCGTCAGGCCGACGACATCACGGATGTAATGCACGAGTAGAAGTCGCGATTCGACCTCGTGCTCGTGCCGACGGCCGTTGATGGTGGTGGCAACCTTGTGTTTCATCTAAATCCTCCGTGCAGCCAGTGAAGGGCGCCCCAGACGCCCGGCAGGGCAATCGAGCCAGATACAGACCCCACTATTCGGCTACTTTTAGCTCTGAAATGCAACTAGAAAATTCTTTCTCGGTCGCGGCGCCTCCCGAGCGGGTGTTCGCGTACCTGCTCGATGTCAACAAAGTGGCAGGGTGCGTGCCGGGCGCGGAGCTCTCCGAGGTCGTCGACCCGAGCACATTCAAGGGCAAGGTCAAGATCAAGGTGGGACCGATAACGGTCGCGTACAACGGCACGGCGCGCATCGTCGACCGCGACGACAACTCCCACTCGGCCTCCATCGAAGCGGAAGGCCGAGAGACCACCGGGCCTGGATCCGCACGCGCCAAGGCGAGCATGAGCGTGGTGGCCGGCGAAGGCGGTTCGGTGGTCAAGATCGTCACCGACTACAACGTGGCCGGTCGCGTCGCCCAGTTCGGCCGCGGAGTGATGGAGGACGTCTCCCGCCGGCTGGTCGGAGAGATGGCCGCCTGCATCAAGGCCAACGTCGAGGCGGGCGAGGCGCGCCCCGCGCCGGAAGCCACAGCAAGCGACGGGCCTGGTGCCATCGGCGGTGGAGGCGCATCGGCGCTGTCGTCATCGTCCCCTGCACAACCCCAAACCGCCGTGGCCACGGCCAAGCCAGTCAATGCGATCGGACTTTTGTTCTCGGTGCTCTGGGCGCGGCTCCGGGGAGTGTTCGGAGCTAAGACCTAACCGAGGTACAGGGCCAGCATCTGGTCGCGGTTGACCAAGATGCTCGGCTGCGTCCAGCTCTTGCCGGCCGCCCCGATGACGACTACGGTCACGTCGACCATCGCGAAGAACCGTCCTTTCATCATCAGCTCCCCGTGCATTTTGGGGTCCGACGCCTTCGGGAACTCGGCGGCGCCCGTGACCATGAAGCTCGCGCCCTGGAACATCACGAAGCGGCGTATCTGCTCGGGCTGGTCGGGCAGCGGAGGTTCGACGTCGATCGTTCGGATGCCAAGCACGGCGGCCTTGTTGAAGAGGCCTTCCGGCACGCCGTTCAGCTGGACCGCGCCCGGGAGCAGAGGCTCGGCGCTCACGTTGCGGAGATGGAACAGCGGCTCGGGGTCGTTCATCGTCTCCCGCAAGCGGCCACGGATCTGGATCTCCGCGGTGAGGCGCTGATACGCGGTCAAGACGTCGACCTTGGTCCAGGTGATGTTCGCGCCAAGGGCGCCCATGGGCTGAGACATCTCCGCCGGAGGATAACTCCCCGGCTGCCAGAATTGGCCACGTGGACCTCGGGGAGGCACGCGGGCGAATTCGCGACCATTCGGAGCTGAACGCGTTCATCTCTGTCTCAGACGAAAGCGGAAGCGGGTCGGTGGTGGCGGTCAAGGACCTGGTAGACGTCGCGGGAATGGTGACGACGGCCGGCGGCATCATCCTTCCGCCAACGCCCGCTATGGAGGACGCCCCAGTCGTCAAGAACATCCGCGCCCACGGCTGCGTGGTGGTCGGCAAGGCCAACCTGCACGAGTTCGCCTATGGCGTGACGAGCGTCAACCCGCATTACGGCCCGGTGCGCAACCCACACGACACGAGCCGCGTCGCGGGCGGTTCTTCGGGTGGATCGGCGGTGGCGGTGGCGATGCGAATGTGCGATTGGGCGATCGGCAGCGACACGGGCGGCTCGATCCGCGTCCCCGCGTCTCTTTGCGGGGTGGTCGGGTTCAAGCCGCAGATCGGGAGTATCGACGTCACCGGAGTGATCCCGCTGGCATGGTCGCTGGACACACTGGGTCCCCTGGCTCCGGACGTCGCCGCCGCCGCCACCGCCTACACCATGATGTCGAATGAGTCGATCTCGGTCGAGAATCTCGAACCGCCCAGGCTGGCCGTGCCCCGCGGGTGGGTCGCCGACCTCGACGCCCCCACTGCGACTGCCTGGCGCCTGGTTTCGCACGATGTGCCCGAGATTGATTTCGTCGAGCGCGACGCCCTCTTCCGAAACGGCCTGACCCTCCTCCTGGTGGAGGCGGCGGCATATCACCGCCGTTGGGTGGAGGAGTACTCCGAAAAATATGGTTCGGATGTCCTCGCACATCTGAAGCGAGGCCTGACGATTCCCGCTGTCGATCTGGTGGATGCCGTGCACGAGCGACCCCGCCTCGTCAAAGCCGCCGAGGATGCAATGGATGGCATCGACGCACTCCTGCTGCCGGCGACTGCCATCGTGGCGCCGTCCGTCGAGGCCGGAACCGAGGTGCGTGAGCCCCTGACCCGATTCACGCGGCCCTTCAACACGACAGGGCAGCCGGTGGTAACGCTGCCGGCCCCCGTGACCGGCCTGCCAGTTGGCATGCAGGTCGTCGGTCGGACCAACGCCGGTGCTTTGCGTGCCGCCTTGTGGCTCGAGCGGGAGTGGCGCAACCGCCCGCGGTGAAGTCGAAGGAGTTCTTCCCCGGCGTCTTCAGCCGCCACGCCGAGGCGTATCAGGAGCGCCTGGAGGGCATCATGGCCCGCGGCGAGGCCAGGGGACGAATGCGAGTGATCGAGCTTGCAGCGCCCCGGCCTGGAATGCGGATCCTGGATCTTGCCTGCGGCCCGGGCACTCTCAGCCGGCTTCTGGCGGAGAGAGTGGCACCGGACGGAGACGTGATCGGCGTCGACTTAGCGCCCGGAATGATCGCGCTCGCGTCTGCCGCCGGCATTGCGAATGCGGAATTCGAGGTCATGGACATCGAAACGCTGAAGTTCGAAGATGCCACCTTCGACGGTGTCGTATGCGGCCATGGCCTGCAATTTGTTGCTGATCTGGCGCTCGCGCTGCGTGAAGCACGACGCGTCCTCAAGCCGGGTGGTGGGTTCGCGGCGAGTGTTCCCGTATCGACGGAGCGAGAGGCGGCCTGGAATCTCCTCTACTCGGTGCTCGATCGCTGGCTCCCGCCGCTCAGCGAGGTGCTCGACCAGGCGCCGACGCGTAAGGCGGTGGGCGATTCGCGCGCGCTCCGCCAGGCCGCGCTTGATGCCGGATTTACGTCCGCCAACGTTGAAGTCATCGAGGAAGAGGTCGAATGGGAATCCGCGGAGCAGCTGGTCTCGAAGTTCATGAGCTGGTGGGACTGCGCCTCGCGTCTCGAAGCGGTGCCTACCGACAAACGCGAGGCCATGAAACAAGACGCCATCGCAACGCTGACGCGCGAGCATCCCGGGGCGATCTCGACCACCGGGCGAAACCATGTGCTCGACGCCCGCAAATGAGCCTGCCGAGGGCAGGCATGATCGCGCTCGTCATCCTGACCTGGTCGTGCACGAGTCAGACGGCGGCGGAGACGCCGCCCAGCCCGAGCCCGTCGCCGAGTCCGGTCGTCTTCGGGACACCGCAATATCGGGCGCTGTGGGTGGATGCGTTCCACGACGGGATTAAATCCCCGGCGCAGGTTGAGAAGCTCGTCGCCGACGCCCATCGCGCGAACCTGAATGCCCTGATCGTCCAGGTGCGGAAGGCGGGCGATGCGTACTTCAACCATTCCGACGAGCCGCGCGCCGCCGACATCAAGGGGCCGGCGGACTTCGATCCCCTCGCGTACGTGATCAAGCTCGCGCATGCAGCCAATCCGCGCATTGAGGTGCACGCCTGGCTCAACACATTCTTCGCCGGCCAATCCAGCCAGGTTTATGTGCAGCACGGGGACAGCTGGGGCAACCGCGCGGATGACGGCAGCTCGAGCGGATATCTCGACCCGGGGGTGCCGGAGGTGCAGGTCTACACGCACCGCGTGTTCATGGACGTCGCGCGCAACTACGACGTCGACGGCCTGCACATGGACTTCGTACGCTACCCCGGCTCGACGTGGGGCTACAGCCCTGAGTCGCTGTCGCTGTACATGCTGGAGACGGGCGCTCGAGCCGTGCCATCACCCGCCGACGTGGCCTGGCAGGCATGGCGCAGGGCCAGGGTCACCGATTTCGTCCGCGACCTGCATGACGACCTCAAGAAGGAGAATCCGGGCGTCAAGCTCAGCGGAGCGCTGATCTGTTTCGGCAACGGCCCACTGACGGCGTCGGACTGGAGCGGGACGGCCGCATACCGGTCCGTCTTCCAGGACTGGCAGACCTGGCTCGCCAAGGGCTACCTCGACTTCGGCGTGCCGATGAACTACGACAGCGACTGGAGCGGCCTCGAAAAACGGTGGTTCGATCGCTGGTTGAACTTCGAGAAGAACTCGGGCTTTTCGAGTCGAATAGTGACCGGGGTCGGCGCCTTCCTCAACTATCCGGATGGCACGCTGGCGCAGATCACGCGGGTGCTGGCAGCGTCAGCTTCGGGGCATCAGCTGCTCGGCGTCGCGATCTACTCATATGGCTCGACGTCTGTGTACGGCACCGATGATTTCTATCGGTCTCCCGACCTGGCGGCGGGTTTGCCACGCCAGCCGTACAGCGGCGGCCTCAAGAACGAAGCCGCGCTCGCGCAGCGCGCGAGAACCTTCAACGAATGGTTCATCACGCAGCTTGCACAGCCTGACTATTACCGCGACGTCCAGCTGGGCTGGGTCGCGACCGCCCCGGTGTTCACACAGCCGGCGCTCGTGCCGTCAATCGCAAGCTCGTGATGTTTCGCGCTTTGAGCGGCTGAGCCGGTGCCTCACGCCAGCCGGCTTCTACGCTTGCTCGGTTTTGCGGTCCCGGCCGCACTCACGCTCGCCGGGGTGCAGCCGATCCTGGGCGCCGCCACCGGGTCGGTCGGTCCGGCGTGGGCGGCGCAGCTGACGGCCCCTGCAATCGCCGCCGCCGCCGTCCTCTTTTTCGCGGCGCGGCGATTCGATCGCGGCGACGTGGTGCAGCCTCCCTGGTATTCGGCGTGGCTGCTGCTGCCAGGCGCTTTCCTGCTCGCCGGCGCCGCATCGATGTGCATCTTCGGCGCCCTCGTCGATTTTCCGGTCATCGCCCCGACCATGTGGGCGCTGGTGACCGTTGGCACTGCGGCGTGGGCGGGAGCGATGGGGGTGGTCGAGCGCGCCTCGCGCTGACAGACATACCTTTATCGGGCCCTCCCTGAGTGTCGGCCCTCCCCCACCGACTACGCCTGGCGCCGACAGTACGCGCGAAAACGAAACCCGCCAACCCTGCCTGTTAAGAACGGGCGATCAGCCCGCGGCTCGCGAGTGCATCATTCCCGCCCCACCCGCGAGCGTCCGCCGCAGGCACACCGCCACCCACATCCGGTAGGCACGCCAGCTCTCTGCCAACGCCTCGAGCCGGGCAAGATCTGGTTCCGCCTCGAGGCCGTATTCGGTCCGTATGGCGCCCATCAGCCTCGGCTCGCGCGTCGGCAGCTCGTCAACTGCGCTCAACGCGCGCAATCGCACCAGCTGCGACCCGAACTCTCCGATCCCGGCCAGCTGCTGCAACCGTTCCAGACATTCCTCACGAGGCAGTGCGCGCAGAGTCTCGGTGTCGAGGTCGCCCTCTATCGCGGCGTGCGCTAGCCGATTCAGGTACTCGACCTTGCGCCCGAACAGCCCGCGATACGACTCCAGTCGCGTAAGCCGGGACGGGTCCGGAAACGTCGAGAGATGGTGGCCATGGATGTCGACCTCGTGGCCGAGCTCGCGGCACATGCGATCCTTGATCGCCTGCGCCTGCCGCATGTTGATCCGGGTCGACATCAGGGACCACGCAGCCGCCTCGTATGCATCCGACCAGTTGACGGGGCGAAAGCCAGGAAACCGGTGCTGCAGCGAAGCCACCACGCGATCCCTCTGCCCCACCTCCGGCCAGCCGCGACCGTCGATGTCGAGGCTCAGAATCCGGGCGACCTGGTCCTTGACACCTGCGGCGGCTGCGGAACCGAAAACCTCGCCGCGCACGACCGCGCCGTCCTCTGTGAGACAGACACCGACCGGCTCCCATTCGCGGTCGGTCAGGAAGGCGAGGTGCAGGTGTCCTCGGGAGGTTCCACCCTCGGCAGGCGCGTGGTGCCAGGCGTCGATGAAACCCGCTGACTCCTCCAAGGAGTAAGGGCCTAGAGGCGAGATCTCGAACGTCTGCGGCTTAGCTTGCGTCTTCATGCAGGCAAGCATGCAGCTCAATTGTTGACATCAAGTGTCATCATTGAAAATGAAATGCGAGCCGACCGCGTCATCGCCCTCCTCCTGCTTCTACAGGCACGCGGCCGCCTCACCGCAAGCGAGCTCGCTGACCGGTTGGAGGTGTCGCGGCGCACCGTCTACCGCGACGTCGATGCGCTCAGCGCCGCCGGCGTCCCCGTCCACTCAGACCCCGGCCCCAGCGGGGGCATCCAGCTGCTCGAAGGCTGGCGGACCGACCTCACCGGACTCACCGCCACGGAGGTGGAGGCCTTGTTCACCTCGGCTGCGGGTCCTGCGTTCGAGAGGGCGATGGGCAAGCTGGCGGCCTCGCTGCCGGGCGAACGCGGCAGGCGGGCCGGCCGGATTCGCGATCGGCTTCTGGTCGGACGCCGCCGGGTGGGGCCGGCGCGGCGCCCCCTCCCCGCATCTCCGCGTCGTGCAGGACGCGGTGTTCGGCGACCGGCGCCTCCATCTCCAGTACCGGCGCGCCGAAGCTCAGGTCGTCGAGCGCGACGTCGACCCGCTTGGGCTGGTCATCAAGGCAGGCGTGTGGTACCTGCTCGCGGACGTCAGCGGCGAGCATCGCCTTTTTCGCCTCTCGCGCATCGAAGGGGCGCGCGTGATCGATGGGATCGCGCGGCGGCCAAGACGGTTCGACCTCGCCAGGGCGTGGCGCGACCTGTCGGCGCGCTGGGAGGCCGGACGGGCGGATTTCGAGGTGGTGCTGCGCGTTGCGCGACTGGAGGATCTCGCCCTGGTCATCCGAGTCTCTGGAGAGCGGGTGATGAGTAAGCCGCGCAATCGCATCGTTCGCCTGGCGTTTCCGGCGCTGGAGCCCGCGGCGGCATTCGTGAGCTCGTTCGGTGCCATGGTTGAGGTGATCCGCCCTCCCGAGGTTCGTGCTGAGCTTGCGCGGCGCGGCGCGGACCTGCTGAAGCTCTACGGGAGCCAAGCCAAGGCCGGCGCAGGTCTGTCAGGCGTCCGGCCGGCAGGCGCCTAAGACACAAAAAAGGCCGGTCGCCTCATGCGACCGGCCCCGCAACCCCTTCAGCTACGCAAGCTTGATGCGATTCGCGCGCGGGCCTTTCTGGCTCGGCTCGATCTCAAAGCTGACGCGCTCTCCGCCGGCCAGGGAGTCGAAGTTCACGCTCGAGTCGAGACCGGTGCGGTGGAAGAAATACTCGCGCCCGTCCTCTGCGGCGATGAACCCGAACCCGCGGTCGGATACCAGCTTCTTGATGGTGCCTGTCGGCATCGGCTACTCCTCTTCTCGAAAGTAAATCTCGCGAACGCACGGGTCCTTTCGAGAAGAATCGATCGACCGCGGCGATCATCGCCCGACTTCCGGCGACGAACTTACCTTACCACGGGTCCGGCGGGCCCAAACCGGGGCTTTGGAGGCGGTCCGAAAGCGCCTCAAAGGGCGAGGAGGGCGACCCCCAGCAGCGTGGCCAGCGCCCCGGAAATCTTGAGCGCGGCCGCCTGGCGCTCGCGCAGCTTCCACACTCCCCAGACCGCCACCGCTACCACCGCTGTCTCGCGCACCGGGGCGACCACGGACAGCGGCGCGATGCTCAGCGCAATCAAGACCAGCAGGTAGGCGAACCATATGAAGGCGCCGATCAAGGCCGCCTGTCGCCACGTCACCTGGGGCAGGGCCGAAGGAGCCCGACCCATCCTTGCGACCACCCACCGCGCGGCGATCAGCCCGCCGGCGAGAAGGACGACCAGGAGCCAACCGTAGAGCCAGGGCTGCGTGAGCCTGACCCCAACACGATCCACGGACGTGTAAGCCGCGATCGCGACGCCGGTGAGCAGCGCGGGCAGCGTCGCGCGGCCGCTCGTCTGGGGCAACGTGACGGCGAGTATGCCGGCGAGCAGCAGCCCCACTCCGACCAGCTGGGGTGTCGTCAAGCGCTCGCCCAGCAGGCCCAGGCCGGCGAGCACGGCCAGCAGCGGTGCCGAGCCCCTGGCGATTGGATACACGACCGATACCTCGCCGCGGCGATAGGCGGCGGACAGGAGATATATGTAGGCGAGCTCGAGCGCGGCGGACAGGGCCGCAAGCCCCGCGGCCCTGGGAGCGAGCATCGGGCGGCCGTCGACCAGCCAGGCGACGAAGGCGGGCGGAGTCACCAACAGGGCGGCGGCAACCGTCGCGCGCGTGAGCGTGGCGGTGGGATCACCACTCACCTTGACCAGGACGTTCCACGTGCCGTGCAGCGCGGCGGCGACGAGTGCGAGCGCGATCGCGACGGGGATCAAGGCACGAGCGTCAGCGGCTCGCCGCGACCGCCGCGGTTCGGCGAGGGCGCGTAAGAAGCCGGCCCAGAAGCCGGTAGACCTCCGGGTTGATGACCAGGCCGTTGTGGCTGCCCCAAACCGCGATGGACGGGATGTCGGGGCGGATGCAACTCCGGAAGTTCACTACGTCGTCCGACTTCGTGTAGATCGAGGTCGTCGGTACCGCCGGCGGCTGCCGCAGGTCGTAGGCGAATCGTCCCTCTGACCGCAGTCTCAGGCCGAAACCGATCTCATTGGCCGTGCGCACAACACCAACGGCAGCTTGCGTCAGGGGTGTGATGTCCGACTGGTCGGCGAGCGGTGAGCCGAGGGTGATGACCTGCTCGATGGCGTCCGGCCGGCGCTGCGCGAGCACCTTGCCAAGAAGGCCGCCGCGGCTGTGCCCGATGATCGTGACGCGCGAGGGATCGCCCGCCTGGATTTGAACCAGGCGACGCCGGAGCCCGGCCAGCATGTGCTCCGAGGCGCGCACGTTGAAGTTGATGCCGGACACGTGCGCCTTGTAGCCGATCCGCTCCAGCCACCCGTGCATCACGGTCAACGTCCAGTCGCCAGAGAGAAAGCCAGGTACCAGGAGCACCGACCGGCCGTCTCCGTGACGTACCCCCCGCCCCCGAAAAACCGGGTCGCGCAGCAAGGCTGCAAGCTCGCGGAGCGCCAGCGGGTCCGGGAGCTTCATCGGCAAGGGATGGTAGGGCTCCCCGCGCTCGCTTGATCGCACTGCCGTTGCGCCACCCGATTAACATACAGTCTGTTAAGCTGATTCCGTGAACGGCCGGCACGATCTCGGCAAGCGGCAGGCCGGAGTCGATCGCACGCGGGCCGCAGTCCTGGCGGCAGCGCGAGAGCTGGTCGCCGGCGCCGGTGGGACGACGCTCAGCGTCGGGGCTGTGGCCCGCCGGGCGGGGGTGTCCAGGCTCACGATCTACAACCGCTTCGGGTCCCGCTCGGGCCTGCTGCGGGCGGTGGCGGGTGAAGCCCAACGCCGCACCCTTCCCCCGGCGCCGAACGGAGCCGGCGATCCGCGAGCCGAGCTGCACGCCAGGCTCGCCGCCGCTTGCTCGACCTGGGCCGCCGATCCGGCCCTCTTCCGCGCCCTGCCGGCGGCCACCAACTCAGGCGAATCCGCCGCCCTGAAGGATCGCGCCCTGGCCGAGAGGCTGGCCGCGGCAGACCAGCTCCGCCCCGGCTGCTCGCTCAAGGAGGCCGAGGACGTGATTGGCGCGCTCACATCTTTCGCCGTGTTCGATCGGTTGCACCAGGACGGGCGTCGGTCACCGTCCGCCGTCGCCGAGATCCTGATGCGTTTGGCAGGCGCCATCCTCAGTCCCGCATCGTAGGATTGACGCAGTGCGCCATAGGATCGTCGACCTGGACGGCCCGGTCCACTACATCGACTTCGGTGGGAGCGGCGAGCCGATGCTCATGGTCCACGGCCTTGGCGGCAATGCGCTGAACTGGATGGCCGTCGCGCCCGAGATCGCCAGGCGCTATCACGTCCTCGCCATCGACCTCGCCGGCTTCGGGCAGACGCCCCTCTTCCATCGATCTGCGACTGTGGGTGCCAACGCCAGGCTGGTGCACCAGTTCGTCGAGACGGTCATCGGCAAGCCGGCCGCATTGATGGGCAACTCGATGGGCGGTCACATTGCGATCCTCGAAGCGGCCGAGCATCCGACGTGGGTGACCGAGTGTGTCCTGGTCGATCCCGCGGTTCCCGTGCGCAAGCCGCATCGGGTGATGGTCGGCATCGCCGCGGCAATCTCGGTCCCGGGCCTTGCCGAGGTGATCTTCGAACGCCGCCTGCGTGAGCTTGACCCGGAGACGCTGGTGCGCCAGATCATCGCGCTGGTCTCCGCCGACCCATCCCGAATCGACCCGAAGGTCATCGAGGCACACGTCCAGCTCACGCGTGAGCGGGGTCACCTCGGTCCGCAGAACAGCCGGGCGTTCATCCAGGCCTCGCGGTCGATAGGCCTGAGAATGGCCCACCCGCGTTTCTGGGCCCGGGTCAAGCAGGTGACCGCTCCGACCCTGGTCATTCACGGATCGCGCGACATCGTCATCCCGGTATCCGCAGCCCGCGAGCTCGTCCGCCGCCATCCCGACTGGACGCTGAAGATCCTGGAGGGCGTCGGGCACGTGCCGATGATCGAGGCTCCGGATCTTTTCCTGAGCGCGTTCTTCGAGTGGGAAGCCACTAGAATCTCACCCGAGCCCGCCACGGTTTCATAACGGAGACGCACTCAGAACTCAACTTGGCCACGGTCTCACAACATCGCACCAGGCGGCGGGGGCGTTGGGAGGAGGTTGCAGCCTCGGTTCTGCCCGATCTCCGGAACCTGGGCAGCTGGGAGCACATCCCGCCGATGTGGCGCGAAGGCCGCATCTACCTCGAATATCTCAGCCTCATCCGAGACCCCGTCTACAGAGGCCTCGACGTGCCGGCAGGGCTCGGAAGGCCCGTGATCCTGATCCCAGGCTTCCTCGCCGGCGACTGGACCTTGCGGACGCCCTTCGGGTGGCTGCGCCGGATCGGCTACCGGCCACAGCTGGCGGGGATGGCTTTCAACGTCATGTACTCGGAGGTCATGCTGCGGCCGCTGCTGGACGCCCTACAGCACCTGCAGCACCGCACGGGCGCTCGCGTCTCCCTTGTCGGCCACAGCCGGGGCGGCGTCCTCGCGAAGGTGCTGTCGCACCGCAAGCCGGACCTGGTGGAGCAGGTCATCACCCTCGGCTCACCGATCAACGACCCGTTCGACATCCATCCGCTCACGATGGCCGGCGTGCGGGCGGCGCACCTCTACAACATCTTCCGTTACGGGCACCCGGCGTCGGTGGAGATGCGGTTCCTGCGCGACCTGGCGGCGCCGCCGAAGGTGCCCATCACATCGATCTATTCGCGATCCGACGGCGTCGTGAACTGGCGAGCGTGCCTGCGGCGGGACGTCAACGCGATCGAGGTCAAGGGCAGCCACGTCGGGCTCGCCCTCAATCCGGAGGTCTACCGCATTCTCGCCCACCTCCTGCCCGCCCCCTGGCGGGCGGTGTGATGGTCCAACCACAAGCCTCCGTGCTGTATAAGCTGGAGGCCCAATGACCAAGAGGAAGCGCTCCACCCCGAAGGAAACCCCTGCGGAAGGCGGCGAGGCCGAACCGACCGTCCACGTCAGGCCCGACATGCTGGCGGGCAGCCCGGATATCTTCGCGCCAGGCAAAGACAAGCCTGCAGAGGAGTCGGAGCCGGCGGCGATGAGCGAGGACGCGGCGGAGACCTCGACGCCCGCCACGGAAGGGCCGGCCCCGATCGAGGAGGCGGCGCCTGCACCGGCGGCTGAAGAGCCGGCAGCGCCAATTGCCACCAGCCCAACCACCTACCAGCCGCGACCTCCAGCCTTCGTGCCGCCCACAGCCGGGCCCAGGCGAGCCGGCTCGAGCGTTGCGCTCGGCGTGGTCCTGGTCGTGCTCGGGGCGTTCGCGCTGATCGTCCAGTTCACGGGCTTCGACGCCGGCGGAAGCTGGCCTCTGTTCGTGGTGATCCCCGGCCTGACGCTGCTGGTGATCGGCTTCGTCAGCCTCGGCACGGGAGCGCTCATTCCTGGCGCGATCCTGACCGTGATCGGCTTGATCCTCGCCTACATGAACGCGACCCAGGACTGGCCCGCGTGGGCGTTTGCATGGCCGCTGGTCGCGCCGGGCGGAGTCGGGCTCGGGATCTGGCTGCAGGGCGTGCGCACCAACGATGCCCACCTACTGCGGCAGGGACGGGTGCTCATGTTCGTGGCGTTCCTCATCTTCATGGTCGGCTTCGTGATCTTCGGGACGATCTTCAAGATCAGCGACGTCGACTACGGATGGTTCGGCAAGGCCGCGCTGCCGGGGCTGCTGATCGTGGTCGGGATCCTGCTGCTCGTGCGCAGCATCCAGCGCAGCCGAAGCGCCTAAGGAGTCTCCGCCAGCTCCTTGACGCGCGCCGCCAGCTGGCCGCGCGTGATCTGGTACTCCGAGCCGACCCGATAGGTCTTGAAGCCCATCTTCGTGTTGATGGCAAGCATCGGCGCATTGGAGCCGGCGTTGTCGGTCGTGAACCACTCGACCTTCGGATACAGCTGGTGCAGATGAATCGCCATCGCCGCCTTCAGCCACTTGCCCAGTCCGCGCCCGCGCGCATCGCTTCGTACGCCGGTGAAGCCCTGGTGAACGATGGTGGGGCTGTAGGGTGCGTAAAACATGTCGGTGATCCCAGAGATCGTGCCGTCCGGCTCGCGCGTCATCATCCAGTGCCCGACCTGGCCCGACAGGTCCATGCGCGCGAACCATTCCAGCAGGATCGCGGGCGTGACGACGATCTCACCGTGGTCGAGATCTTCGAACGGCATCGTGTTGAGCAGGCTGGAGAGCTGGGGAGAATAGTCGTCCAGCATCGACTCGGGAAGCCTGCCGTCGTAAGACTCGAACTTCGTCTGGGGTGACCGCCGCGGACCCTCCTCGACCCAACGCCGCATCATCGTCCACTCGACGTCGGCGAGCTTGAGTCGGTTTTCCGCGCCGGTCAGCTTTGCCTCCGCGCCCAGCCACTTGAGAAAAGCGTGGCCGGACGATTCCTCGGTGCCCATGCCCACTGTCGTGTACCCGCCGCGCTCCATGATCTCGAGCATCAGAGGGATCCAGGTCCTGCCGATGCCGCGGCGCCGGTGGTCTTCATGTACCGACCCATCCGCCCACAGCAGGTGCTTGTTGGTGTCGTAACCGGGAGCTCCAGGCCTGGTCGCCCCGGCGCTGAACCAGCTCAGCATCTGGTCGCCCTTCGAGATCTCGTAGCGGAAGTGCAGCTCGTGAGGATCCTCGCGCTTCATCTCGCCCTCGACGACCTCGTCCGGCGTGATCGGATCGTCGGGGCGTCGTTCGGCATGCCGCATGCGGCGAAACGTGTGATAACGCTTCCAGAAGGCCGCGCCCGCGGTGGCGGCGTCGACCTCTACGGGCTTCCAAGTGGTCATGGAATGGAGAGGATAATCCCTGGCCAATGTCCTCCACGCGGCGCTTCAAGGTCGGAGTGACGATCCATCCGCAGCAGTGCACGATCAGCGAGCTGAGAGATGCGTGGCGGCGAGCCGATGAGCTCGGCGTTGACAGCATCTGGTTCTGGGATCACTTCTTTCCGCTTTACGGCAACCCGAACGGCAACCAGTTCGAGTGCTGGACAGTCCTCGCTGCCGCCGCGATAGACACCAAAGCACCCCAGATCGGCCCGATGGTCTCGTCGATCGGATATCGCAATCCAGACCTCATCGCCTACATGGCCGGCACCATCGACCAACTGTCGGGCGGCCGGCTCGTGCTCGGGCTGGGCGCGGGTTGGTTCGAGCGTGACTACGACGAGTTCGGATTCCCGTTCGGTGAGGCTAGGGATCGCCTGCGCACTTTGAGAGATGCGTTGCCTCGGATCAAAGACCGCATCGCGAACCTGAAACCAGGTCCCGCCGGGCCGATGCCGATCCTGATCGGCGGCGGTGGCGAGAAGGTCACGTTGCGATTGGTGGCCGAGCACGCGCAGATGTGGAATGCGCTCGGCGATCCGGACGAATATGCCCGTAAGTCGAAGATCCTCGACGAATGGTGCCGGCGAATCGGCCGCGATCCCGGCGAGATCGAGCGCACGGCCAACGTCAATGTCAAGTCTCCGCGCGATGTGGAGGAATGGCTGGGTGTGGGTTTGCAGCATTTCGTGCTGCGACTGGCGCATCCCTTCGACACCAAGACGCTCGCGCGCGTTCTCGAGCAGTCGCGCGGCTAGACGCGCTTCTCGCCTGGGCGCGGCCGTCGGAATGGTGGCGCCTCGGCATCGACGGCCAGCCGCTGCCACTCACGCATCGCCTGCAGGAGCTGCTCGGTCGGTACGCCGAACGCATTGCGGATCGCGCCGTCGTAGTAAGAGAAACCGCGCAAACGCTGGAGCAGCGATTTCCGCGTGGCAACGAGGGCGCGGTTGACGCGAAAGAAGATGACGTTGGGCCGTATCTTCGGGTCCTGCCACTCGCCCGCCTCCGACATCCGCGTGCCGCTGAAGGCGCCCAGTCGCGCCCCGACGAGGTCGGTCACGTGGATCCAGCGCACCGAGCGTTCCCTGCCGCGCGCACCCAGCTTGAAACCGTCCTTCATGAGGGTCAGCGGCTCGCCCAGGCCCTGCATGGCCGTGAAATAGAAAGCGTTGAGCCCGACCATCACGAGCACGGCCAGCGGTGCCAGCCATGGAAAGCCGCGGTTGGCGAAGATGCCCAGCGCGAGCGCAAACGGGAACGCCGCCCACCCAGCAACGCGCAGCGCGCGAGCGAAGGGTGGCAGCGAGGGGGCCGCCAGCACCACGTCGCCCTCGTCTCTGGGGCCGATGCTGGTCGTGCGCGCCGGGCGCCTGCGCCACGCCTCTCTGACGCGGATCGCTGCCGCGGTCGCCCCGCCGATGCCCACGACGTAGACGACGAGCAGGACGACCGTGATCACGAGAATGAGCTCGCGGCCGTCCACCTCGCCGATTGTAAGTGGGCGAACTCCGTTCGCCGCCACACAACGAAGGTGGATGCTTTTTGTGGGCCGCCTACTAACCCATCGGGCGCGCACCGCCTAGGATTCGAGGCACCACACCCTCTTCGCGGCGCGAGCCTCCGGTCCGTTCACGGTCGGGGGCTCGTGTCA
>DASPYG010000001.1:0-11218 GCA_035636885.1 Candidatus Nitrosopolaris sp. | reverse complement strand
GCATCTACGGCGATCCCAGGATCCTCCCCGACGTCATCAGTCCGCAGTTGAGTGACTGGTACTGGTTGCCGCCGCACCTCACCGCGACCAGCGCCCTGATGGTCGACTACACACCATCCGACGTCGCCTGGATGTGCGACTCACCGGAGCTCATCGCGCACCTCACCGTCCCCTACCAGGTCGTGGGTCTCGAGCAGGGCGCCCCGGTGACCTTTTGCCAGCTCAAGGCACCCATCACAACGATTTGGGGGCGGCTTCGCAACTTTTCCTGAGTCAGAGCCAGTCCAGCCTAAGCTTGATCCTTGCCACTAACTGAAGACGAGGTTGCCCGGCGCGCCGAGAGCACGTCTGAGCGTGTGCGACAACTCGTCGCGCTCGGGATCCTGTCGCCTGGACCAGACGCGGACGGGCCGTTCCGAGAGGCGGACGCCCAATTGGTCCGATTGGTCGGCGAGTTGGAGGCATTAGGGGTTCCGCCAACCACCGTTGCGTCGGCGATGTCCACGGGAGCCCTCTCCCTCTCCTATCTCGACAAATTTCCTGGTCCCGCCCCCCGGTCGGGCCGGACGTACGCGCAGCTGAGCCAGGAGCTGGCCCTGCCCTTCGGGTTACTCGATCAGGTTTACGCAGGGTTCGGTCTGTCGCACCCTCGACCTGATGAATACGTCCGCGAGGACGACGCCAAGATCGTCTCTGGTCTGTCAATCATGTTCGCGGCCGGCCTCGACGAGTCGGAGGTCCTCCGCGCCGCCAGAGTGTGGGGAGAAGGCGTACGCGGCGTGGCACAGCACCAGGTCTATTCCTTCCATGAGCTGATCGAGAAGCCGTTCCGCCAGAAGGGCTTATCTGATGATCGCGTCCTCGATGCCGCACTCTCCGAGGTCGGCGTTCGCCTTATTCCCTATTGCATGCAGCTCGTCGGTTGGCTTTACCGGCGCCACTTCGAAACCTACGCGACCGAACATCGGGTCGGCCACATGGAGACCGCCCTCGAGATGGCGGGGCTCCATCGAAGATCGCTCGCCCGTCCCCAGGCCTGTGTGTTCGCCGATCTCTCCGGCTACACACGCCTGATCGACCAGCTCGGCGACGCCGCGGCGGCAGAGATTGGCCTGCGACTTGCGGACCTGACGCAACAGGTCTCAGACCGGTATGACGGTCGGGTCGTGAAGATGCTTGGCGACGGGGTCCATTACATCTTCCACGAGCCTTCGAAGGCCGTGCTTGGCTCGCTGGAGTTCGTCGCGGCGGCTGAACAGCGGGCGCTCCCCCCAGTCCATATCGGGGTGAGCGCGGGACCGATGATTTACACGGACGGCGACTACTACGGACTCGCCGTGATCGTCGCGGCCAGGATCGCGGCGCGCGCCGGACCGGGACAAGTCCTCGTCAGCGAAGCCGTCGCCGCCAGTGAGGACATCAAGGGCGTACGGTTCGAGGAACTCGGCCCCGTCTCCCTCAAGGGCGTCAGCCGCCCGGTGGTTGTATTTCGAGCGGTCTCGACCGACTCCCCTCCCCTGCCCGTTCACGGAGCGTGACGCGGTTGTGCAGCCAGGACGGATCCGGGGTATCCTGCGCCCATCTCCCACGCTGTTTCCGCTCAGGCCGACCTCGACGAAGATACTCGGTTCCTCCAGCAGCAGGCGCGTCAGTATCTATCCGCCCGCCCGTGGGAGCGGCTCGACGGACAGGCGGTTTTCATGACATTGAAGGCGGGTTCCTGGTACCAGGTCTGCGCCCAACCGATCGACAATTCCGGCGAGCACGTCCTGTTCGTGTTTCCGGGATGGCGCGACGCACGTGAGCTACAGGCAGCCGGACTCGGCCAACCCCCGGAGCTGACGATCATGGCCATAATCGGTGATCCGGAATCCTCCTTCCAGCGGGTCTACGACGACGACTGGCAGCCTCTCGACCGGTTCTCTGGACAACTGCTCGCCCTGGCGATGGCGGCGATCATCCGCCTGAACGCCATGGGTGGCCCGACGGACACCGAGGTCGCCGGCGAGCTCCAACTGCCGGGCCGCGTGCGCGGCCGCTACCGGGCCGTTCTCAAGCCGCATGACCCCGATGACGATCGACTTGTGCCGGTGATGAGCAAGATCCGAATGGACCTCCTGGAGGAAGGCGAGAGCACGGTCTCCTTCATGACGGTCGGCTGGGACCGCTACCGCGAGCTCGCGAAGCGTGCCCAGCTCGTCGTGCCGTCTCGAGATCCGTTCGAAGAGCATGGGCAGTTGATCCCTGTCATCCTCATATCCGACCCGATCGAGCGTGCCTGGTCCGTGGCGGACAGACTGCATGCCGCCGAACCGATGGGTATGACACTCGCGCCAATGAAGGATTCCCTGGCCTTGATCGTCTCCGGACCGGAGGATGGCTATTGCCTGACGGTGCTGAACGAAGAGGCGGCCGCGGCGCGCGCCTGGTGGCAAGCAGGCATCGAGGAATCGGGCGGCGCGATCGCTCTGATGATCGTCGATAGCACGCCGGATCCACATCGCGCCGAGAAGTGGGCCCCCGCCAATGTGCTTGCGGTCTTCGAGTTCGGCTCGCGGAAGACGGCTGCCTCCAAACAGCGGTAGCATCGGGCGCGAGATGTCCCCCCGCCTGACGAGAATCTCGTTGGTCCAACAGGGGGTCATCGCCCAGAACGAGTTCGCCAAGCTGCTGATGATGGGCAGCCGCGGCCTGATCGAGCTGGCTGCGCCCCTCACCGACGAAGAGCGCCGCGACTTTGAGATCCACATTCATGGGTCGTACGGCTCGGCGCTGGCGGTGCAGGTGAAAAGCGTGACGGAACTCGTTCGGCTGAGCAAGAACGTGCGCGGGCTGCATTGCCAGTTCACCGTGCGCGCAGCTCGCGTCGTCAATGATCCACTGTTCTGGTACTTCTTTGCTTGTCTCGACCGGCAGACCATGCGGTTTGTCGACCCGACGTTCCTGGTGCCCTCGAACATCGTCCACCAGCAGGCCAGCCCCGTTAAGACTGGTGCGTTCTGGGAGTTCACGGTCCAGGCCAGTATGGAACTCGGCAGCAACGACCGCTGGACCCCGTATCGCGTCAACACCCTCGACCTGGGCAAGAAGGCGCTCGCGATCATGCGCCGGCCGAGAAGAGTCATTCCAGCCTCGCTTACCTTCTTCCCTCCCCCGCTCGCGGGGGAGGGTTGGGGTGGGGGCCTGGTCTTGCTGCGTAAACGCTGACCGATGGCCCTCAGCTCAATCCAGCAAGGCCTGATCGCCCAATACGAGTACGCGAAGTTCTTGATGCTCGGAAGCGGCGGCCTGCTCGAGCTCGCCGCGCCCATGACCGACGACGAACGTCGCGACTACGAGATTCACGTTCGCGGCCGCTACGGCGCCGGCCTGGCCAATCAGATCAAGAGTTCGACGCACCTCCACCGCATGTCGAGGAATGTGCGCTACCTGTATATCCACTTCGATGTCCGAGCCGACCGTCTGGTCAGCAGCCCGTTTTTTTGGTACTTCTTCGCCTTTCTCGATCCAAAGCTGATGGGCCTTGCCGACCCAACCTACCTGATCCCATCGAAGGACTTTCACGAGATGGCCGCACCTCGGCTGCGCAATGGCGTCTGGTACTTCACGATGGCGGCCAGCATGGAGCCGAAAGCCCGAGACAAATGGCACCCGTACCGCGTCAACACGCTCGAGCTGGGTGAAAAGGTGCTCGAGATCATGGCGGACCTGAAGCGGCGCCGAGTCCCAGTGGACCAGGCGGCGGCGGTGCTCTCGATGCAGGGCGCAGTTCGGGTGGTGCCTTCGGCGGCGCGCCCCGTGGCGACCGCTGCCCTTTCGTACTGAATCCCCTGCCCCAAAAAGTGTCCGCCCAGGCCTTCGGATCGGGGCGCCAAAGGGTCAGTCTGAGACCTGGCGTCGTCCAACGCCTAGGCAGCCGTGCCCGCCATTCAGCAAGAGCAAAAAGCGCCCGAGTCCGAGAAGGCAGCCGCCCGCTCCGCGCGCGCGGTCGGTGAAAGCCCGTCCCCGAGCCCGCTTCTTCCCCTCGAAGCCATGACGCCGCAGTCCCTACTGGGTCTCCAGGGTGCCGCAGGCAACGGCGCGGTTGCCGCCCTGCTCGAGCGCCGCGCGCAGCCGCCCGTTGAGGCTGCCGTTGCGCCGGACTCGGAAGCGCCTCTGGAACCCGCCGTCCAGCTAGAAACGGAAGCACCGGCCGTGGCCGAGCAGGCCGAATCAGGCGAGACGTCTGCGGAAAGTCTTGACCTGCACCAGAAGGTGAGCGCGGCTGAGGTCTCGCCCGGCGCCCAACAGCTGATCCAGCAAGCGGGCGCGGCGCACGACGAATCCCAAATGCAGCTGCGGACGATGATCGACACGAGCAGCGATCGGATTGAGAAGGCGGTTGGAACGGAGCACACCAACCTCGACGCCGCCGCGGCGACCCATACCTCGAGCGTGAAAGGCGCCTTCGCAAGCGCGCGCGCGGCCGTCACTTCGGCGGCAAGCGCGCACAAAGCCAGGGCTCGCGAATCGCATCAGGCGCAGGCCGCCCGTCTCCAGGCGTGGAAGGTGCGGAGCGGCACCGCGGCGCAAACCGCGGCGGCGTCTCGCGCCACCCGGGCGCGGACGATGGGATCGACGCACGCCACCCAGGCCGAGCAGGATGCCGATAAGGCTGCCGCGGATATGCAGACGGAGGTGGCGGCAAAAGCAAAGGAGGCACGTGCGATCGGCACGCGGAAAGCGCAGACACCTGGCGCAAGCGAGGAGGTGCGAGCCGTCAAGGCGAAGGTGGCGCGCGAGATCTCCGAGGACACCGCCGGTAAGATCCAGGCCGGTCTGGGCCAGGCAGACCAGCAACTGCGTGACCAGGGCCACCAGCTGGCCGGGTCGCTGGCGCAACAGGCGAACCAGGTCGTCGACCAGCTCGACGCGCAGGTCCCGGCGATCCTCAAACAGGTCGACAATGTCCACCAGTCCGCCCAGCAAAGCCTCGACACCGGCCTGACGACGAGCGCCGATGCCATCACCAGGCTGCATCAAACGGCGGCCAAAAGCATGAGTGGGCTCGAGACGCAGGCCGTGAGCCAGGTCCAGGGCCAGGTTCGCAAGCACAAACAGCAGCTGACCGCGGCGGGCAAGCAGGCCGTTCAGCAGCTCCGCAAGCGTGGGAGAGCAGCCTCGGCGGCCGGGAGCAAGGCGCTCGGTCAGGTCAGCAATCTGGCGGCGGGATCGCAGATCGGCCCGGAGCAGGCCGCGTCACTGGGTGACGAGACAGCGGTGCAGTTCCGGCAGGCGTTCGGCGCCGCCGGCAGCGCGGCAATGCTAACGGCCGATTCCATGGCGTCTGGCTTTGCCGAGGGCGGGACGAAACTGACGTCAGGAATCGGGACAGCGGCGACGCAGGCGAAGAGTCACACGGACACCCAGGTCAGTGCTGTGCACAAGCAACTGGGTGACGTCGTGCAGCAGCACGCCACCCAGACGTCATCCGTGGCCAGCAACGCCATGACCACAGGCGATACGACCGTTGCCCAGGTTGGCACCGACCTCGACACACACCTGGACAAAGCGCAGACATCCTTCGGCGATGTCCTCGCCAGCTTCGGTTCCCAACTTCAAACGAACGTCGCCGCGAGCGCCTCGAACGCACAACAGCCAGTCAGCACGCTCGACGCGCGCATCCAGACCGCGCAGGAAAAGGCCGAGGCGGACGCCAAGAAAGGCTGGTGGGCAAAGCAATGGGGCGACATCAAGGAGATGGTGACCAGCCCGGCATTTCTCACCGGGCTGGTGATTGGACTCCTGGTAGCGGCGGTAATCATTCTGAGCGCGGGAACGGCGACGCCGTTCGTCCTGATGGCAGCCGCAGTCGCCGGCGGCATGGCGGCGGGAGCCGCCAGCACGATGGTCAGCAACGCCCAGAAGGGAGAGGACATCCTCCAGATGAATGTCCTTACCAACGCCCTGATCGGAGGCGCGGCGGGGGCCGTCGCCGCGGGCATTGTCCTGTTTGGTGGCGGCGTGGTCGCCGGGCTCGGCTTGACCGGGGCGGAAGCCGCAATTGGCGGCTTTATCGTGCTCGAGGTAGCGGCCGTCGGCTCGACAATCTTCGCGAACGTCCTTACCGGCGGGTGGAAAAACTGGGACCGCGGCATCATCGCCGCCATGCTGCTCGCACCTGTGATCGGCCGGCTGGTAAAGGCGCTGGGGCTCGATCCAGCCGGACTACTCGAGGAGCAGCCAGGCGGCAAGAAGCCTCCGGTCGACGAGAACCTGCAGGGGCAGGAAGAGCAACTCAAGACGCCGGGTGGACGTCTCGAGGTCGCCAAGGCTGGACTATTCGAGTCAATCGATCCGGCGAATGTGCCGGAGGGTTGGACGATCGTGGACGGCCCCATTGTTATCGATGGCGAGCTCCGCGTCGTTCGAACAACTTTTACCGGTCCGAATGGGCAATCAGGATGGATCGAACGAGCCTGGAACCCGACAACCGGAGAATTCGTCATGAAGAACGCATTCCTCGGCGATGCGCCCTCATGGATTCAGAATGAGGTCCCGATGATCGAAGGAAAGGGCACGCCCACCCAGACCTACATGACCCTTCGCATCATGAAGATCCTCGGCGTAGGCTTCGGCGAACCGGTCACCGCTAGGATGAGCACCATCCAGAACATCGAGGCCATCATGCAACTCGAGCAGCAGGTTCGGGCTGGCGTGCCGCAGGATCAGGCGGTGATGAACACCGAATCTGTGAAGTATGGCAAGACCAACATCCAGCAGGGTGGCAACCAGATCGATTCCGCCCACGTTGAGGGCGGCCAACGAACACCGATCGGGGACCTGCTCGACCACTATGAGACACATGGCAACCCAGGGGGGCCAAAGGATCCCGCGGTCGTGGCCGCGAATGACGCCCTGCTAAAGAAATATGGATTCGGGCGCACCGATGAGATGCTCTGGGACTACGACATCGAGCTCAAACTTCGCGGGGCGAAATGAGTTCCATGCACCCAATCACCATCGTCGCGGAGCCCAGTCGTTTCACAGGCCCGGTGCCCGCCCATCGCCCGGCCTCAAATCGCGAACTCAACGCCTATGACGAGTTTGCAAGGCAACTGGCGATGCGAACCGGAGGGCGAGTGGACATCCTGGAAGACCGTCTGTGCGCCGCTCCACCCAGCGGCATCGTCCTGCTCGACGCGACGGCCGACCTTGACCGAGTCCTGTCGGAATGCCCGCCCGCCGACGCGGCCGCGCTGCCCCGACGGCTCCTCCTGATGAATGCGGACCGGTCCGCCGTTCTGGACCTGCTCGAGCGGTACAAGCTCGCCGGAGCCGTCACGCAGCAGCGCTATTTCGACTGGCTACATCACCGCGACCGCGAATCGGGAGGCGGCCTATACGGTCTGAAGAGCGTGGGCCAGCAACTGGGTGCCGTCTGCTCGCGCGCGTTCGAGAGCGAGAATTATTGCCTCCTTGGCAGTGGTTCGCCTGGCGACCTTCCTTCGTTCCTCGTCGCCTACTTCGAGCGCTATTCGGCGCAGCTGAGCTGAGCGCCCTCGACGCGAACCTTCCGCGCAGGCGGTAGCTCTACAATTCACTCCCAATGGGCCGCGACCTGGCGCTACGGCTGACGAACGATCGCCCTGGCGAGCTGGCCCGGGTCGCCCAGACACTTAGCAGCTCCGGCGTCAACATCGAGGGTATCGCCGAGATCGGGGGCATCGTCCATGTCCTGGCTCGCGACCCCAGTGCGGCGCGGTCGGCTCTGCGGGCCGGCGGCTACACGATTGAGGGCGAGCTCGAGGTTCTGGTCCTGCCGTTGACCGACCGGCTCGGCGAGCTCTCGATGATCATGCAGCGGCTAGCGGACGCGTCCATAAACCTGCGCTTTATCTACCTCGCCACCGGTACCCGCGTGGTCATCGGGGCCGATGACATCACCCGAGCCCGCTCGGCGCTCGAGTCTTCTTCCAAGAATTAGGCCCAACTACTGACCCGTTAGCTTCTGCAATAGCGCCAGGCTTTCCGGATCGTAGCGATCGAGCTCGACAGCGCGCCGGGCAGCGGCCACGGCGCCGGCGTGGTCACCGAGATGTTCATCCACGATGGCGAGGTGGCGGAACATCTCGGGGCTGAAGCTCCCAAGCCGCGCCGCCGCATCGTATGCCTCTCGGGCTGCGGCCCAATCCGCGTCGGCGGCGGGATTGTCATTCTGATCGAGGTTCAGTGCGTAGTTCCCGGCCACGATTGCATACACGGCCTCATAGGGAGCGAACTGCCGGGCCTGACCAATCGTGTCTCTCGCTTGCCGGAGATCGGGGGCTGCCTGAGAGGCGTAATAATCCGCATCCGCCAGGTACGGCAACAGGACGCCTGGGATGAGCAGCGCGAGGAGCGCGATGGAACCCGCCGCCAGCACCGGGACGGCGATCCGACGGGGGAACTGGGCGACCCGAAGCGGCTCGATTTTGGGTGACCACGTGACAATGGCGGCCGCGGCGAATAGCCAGAACGGTAACGATGTCGGAATCCAGGAGAAGTCGAACTGGATGGCGACGACGTAGGCGATCCAACCGGCGAAGAGCGCGACAGCGCCGCGCAGGGTGCGGCCCTTCCAGAACGCCCGAACGAAGGCGACCAGGATCCAGATGTAGGCAAGGAGGCCGATGAGGCCCTGCGACGCCGCGACGCCGAGCGCGTCCTGGTGCGGCTTATCCCATAAGACAAAGTGCTGGTTGCCCCTCTGGAACTGCGGGTATACAAGGCCGAAGGTATCCGGGCCATAACCCAGGATCGGCCGGCTGGCGATCAGGGGAAGCGTATCGCCCCAGGTGGCGATGCGCTCGTTCTGGGTGCCCGAGCTGAGGTTAGCGATCGAGGCGATTCGCGCCATCAACGCCTGACCGATCCCTCCACCCGAGGGCCGAGCCGCGGCCACCCCCGCCAGCACCGCAAACCCAACAACCACAACGGCGACGGATATCACGAACGGCCGGACATGGAAGCGGCCCCGACGCAGGACGAGGACGACGACAACCCCGATGACGGCGCCGATCCAGGCCGCCCTGGTAAAGCTGGCGAGCAAACCGAAGAACAGCACGATGACAAGGTTCGCCGCCAGGACTCTCGTGGTCATCGGGCGCCGGCTGATCAGCTTGGCGAAGGCGACTGGAAGCAACATCGCGAGGAAGATGCCCAAAAAGTCCGGGTTGGCGAGGGTGACGTCAGGTCGGATGACGTTGTTTCCGGTTGTAAAGTAGCCGCCGCCGAAAAGCCCGAAGGCCGATTGGAGGATCGCGATGGCGGCGATTAGGTAGCCGCTGAGAAGCAGGCTCCAGGTCAGTCCGCGAGCATCGGACTCGCCGGATAGTAGCTGCACCGTGAGCCAGTAGACGAGCCCATACGTGACAATCGTGAGCAGGCCTTCCCACCGGTCGTAGGTCCCGAAGATCGCCACGTTGCGGTTGATAGCAAAGATGGTGGACAGCGCCGCCGAGCCGATGAAGGCGAGGAGCGGCAGATCAAGAGGCGTGCGCCTCCATGTGAGCGTGCCTTGCCGGAGCCAGCGGACGAGCAATAACACGACCGAGACGGCAATGAGCACACGCGCCAGAAGCAGCTTGGGAAGGACGAACTCATCGACGATATTGGGGAGGAACGCCAGTGGCAGCAGGAAAGCGGCAGCTCTGAGAAGCCACCGAGCAAAAAGATCGGTTATGGGAATGCGCTCCGCCATTGCGGTAGGCCGTACGGATACGAGCTCGGAGGCCAGCCCGGTCAGCTAGTCGGAATCCTCTCCGTCTTCGCCACAGGGATGGTTCTTATGCCCCGGGGTACCGTGCTTGTGGGTCTTCTTCGGGGGATGGCATTCGCCTTTGTGCTTCCCATTGTCGAGGACCTTGGTGACCGAGACGGCCAATCTGGCTGAACCCAGGTTCCCAGAGGTAGCCGCGGCGCCGACCGCCGCCATCAACATGAGCGTCGCGGCAGTCATGACCACCACGGCAAGCTTGGACAGCCCCTTCAAGCCCCTCATTTGCAACAGGTTACGCTTCGGACCAAGCTGCGTCAACTCGGCGACACCTTAACTACACCAAAGACTAACTTCTCTTAACTGAGTCGAACCCATGTTCGTGGTCCGAAAACTGTTGAAGTGCGTGGGCGCAGCCCATACCATGAGCGCTCCGGACTCGGCCGCCGCTCACGCGCGCCACTGGGGGAGGGACACAGGATCGTTCACAGGACCGTCATTGTTCTCGTAGCGCTGGGCCTATTTGCCGCCAGCGCCCTGCCCGCAGAGGCGGCGCCGCCCGCCCGGGCGAAATTGGCGCGATCCAGCATCACGCCCGGCCTCCAGCATGCGGACAAGCTGCGGCGGACTGATCCCAACCGCCCGCTAACGATTGGAGTGAACCTGGCGCTTAGGAATGAGGCACAGCTCGAGGGGTTTATCAGCCAGGTCAGCGATCGCAAGTCCCCGAACTACGGCCACTACCTCACACCCGAGGAGTTCGCGGCTACCTACGGTCCGACGCAAGCGCAGGTGCAACAGCTTGTCGACCAGCTCCGGGTCAGCGGGCTCTCGGTCAGCTCCGCCAGCACGAATCGGACCATCGTAGAGGCAGCTGGATCCGTCTCGGCAGTGGAGAGCGCTTTCGGCGTGACCATTTCTGACTGGCACGATCGCGACCAGAACCGAGACTTTTACGGGAACGACACCGAGCCGACTCTACCGGCGGCAATCGCATCCTATGTTGTGGGCGTCGCCGGGCTGAACAACCACTATCCATTGCAGCGGCTCGGGCCGGCGCCCAGGGTCGGCGGCGGGCCGGCTGGCGGTTACACACCCAACGAGATCAAGAAGGCTTACGACGTAACACCTCTGGCGTCGGCTGGCTACAACGGCAGCGGGCAACGCCTTGGCCTCTTCGAATTGGACGGGTTCACGCAGAGCAATATCTCGACCTATGACAACCATTACGGGCTGGGAAGCTCGGCCCCCAGCACCGTGCTGATCAGCGGCGGCTCGGGTCCGCTCGGCAACGGTGAGATCGAGGTTGAGCTGGACATCGAGGTCATGCATGCAATCGCACCGGCTTCGCCGATCACCGTCTGGGAAGGGCCGAACACGGACCCCGGCGTGAACGCGACCTACAACGCCATGGTGACCAGCAACACGACGAAGTCGAATTCGACCAGCTGGGGGATCTGCGAGCCGAACACCACACAGTCG